>JAPORH010000055.1 GCA_026710325.1 Litoreibacter sp.
CGGGCGCTTTCAAGCCCAAAATCGAAGGCTATTTCGCCGTGAGTCGTGTACCGTGAGCACTTGCAGAAGCACAAGCGGCGGAATTCAACAGGCTCGCCGCACAGCGCGGGGCGGAGCTTGAAACCGTCTTCAACGCGGCCACGAGCGGCATTGTCGCCGTTGATACTGCCGGTATGGTTGTGCGCGCGAACAATGCCGCGAGGCATATGCTGGGCGGTCTATCCGATCCAACGCCATTCCCTTGGCCCGAACACGTAGGCTTCGTTGACGCCGAGACGATGCATCCGCTCGATGCAAGCGCCGATCCGCTACAGCGCGCTCTTTCGGGCAACCGTCTCCACAAAGAAACGCATCTTCTGCGGCGCGTAAATGATAGCGATCCGAAACGCTATGTCCGCGTCGACAGCGCGCGGCTTGAGGCGGAAAACAGCGAACCGCTCGTTGTTTTGGTGATCGATGATGTCTCCAATGAGGAGCGGAACAGACAAGTGGTCGAACGTAAAAGCCGTCTGGACGCTTTGGGGCAGCTAACGGGCGGCATCGCGCATGATTTCAACAATTTGCTTACATCGCTGCTCTACTCCGTTGTGCTCGCAGGTCGCACCGATGATGCCGTCGAGCGCAACGAAAACCTCAAAGAGGCTGAAAACTCCATCAACCGTGCCCGCTCTCTGACCGCGCGTCTTTTGACCTTCGCGCGCAAGCAGCCCGGCCTCGCAGATGGGCGCTCTGTCCAAAAGATCTTCGGTGATTTCGAGCGTTTGATCCGCCCCATGATGGAGGCCTCGATCGACATCCAGATGGAAGCGGACGACAGCGACCTCGTCGTCTATGCCGACCAGACACAGCTCGAAAGCGCCCTGCTCAACCTCGTTCTGAACAGCCGCGATGCGATACTGCGCGCGGGCAAGGGCAACCGCATCCAGATACGCGCCCGCCCAATGCCAAGCTCCCGCGAAGGAGGTGCGCCAGCAGCCGATGACGAGAAGCACTTCCGCTTTGTCGAAATCTCCGTCACCGACAACGGCCCCGGCATGGACGAGGAGACACTCGCCCGTGCAACCGACCCCTTCTTCACAACGAAAGACACCAATTCCGGAACCGGGCTCGGGCTTGCGATGGTGTACGGCTTTGCCCGCCAGTCTGAAGGGGACCTGCGCATTTATTCAGAGGAAGGCGTCGGCACGACGATCCAGCTTACTCTACCACGTGGCGCTGAAGAGGGGCAGCGAGAGGAACCGGTCGTCGATGATGAAATCGTGCCAGGCCAAGGACAGACCATTCTCATCGTCGAGGATGAATTCCACATTCTTTCCGTTACATCCAAACTGCTGCGCGAAATTGGCTACGACGTCATCACGGCGGCCTCCGGGCAGGAGGCGTTCGAACTGACGGAAGCAGGGACATCCTTCGACCTGCTGCTCTCGGATGTTGTGATGCCCGGCAAAGTCGGCGGGTTTGAGCTGGCAAAGCGGGTCCGCAAAATTCGCCCCAACGTGCCCGTGATCTATATGTCCGGATATACCGGTTTTACGGCGTCGGAAATGGGCGAGGTGATTGCGCCGCTCTTGCAAAAACCGTCACCGCCCGCAGACCTATCCCGCGCGCTCGCGGATGCCTTGAAAGGAGCTTGAGCATGGCGAAAATCCTTTTGCTTGAGGATGATGCCGTCCTCGCAGGGCAGCTCAAAACAATGCTCACGCGTGGGGGCCACGACACCGCCCTGTTCGAAGACGCGACATCGGCGATCCAGCATATCGAGCAGGAACAAGTCGACATCGTCATCGCGGACCTGTTCATCACCAAGAACGGAAAATTTGTTCCGGACGGCGGCATCATGTTGAACTCCAACATCAGGCAGTTGCGCGGGGCGTCCATTCCGGTCATTGCGATATCTGGTTCGTTCAGCGAAATGCACGGCACTCATGCGACGACAACGGCAAAGACCGTTGGCGCGACGGCGATCCTTGCAAAACCCTTCCATCCTGACGCGTTGCTCCAAATGGTTTCGACACAACTGGAAACGCATCAAGCGGCAAGCTAAGGCTGTTTGAAGACCTCACTAAATCCGCTCATCTGATAACAAGCTGGTCTGTCAAAATCTGTTTGAACCTCGCGGACAGTTTGGTCTCTGCGTGACCGGCTCGGCTGATCAATCCGATCTGGCGGGACACGACAGGGCCTTCGAGCGGACGCCAAGCAATATCGCGCATATCACCATGCGGCATGGAAAGCTTGGGCAAAGGGGCAACCCCAAGTCCTGCCGCCACGAGCTCGATCGCGGTCGCGGTCCGCCCAACCTCCATGCTCCAGCGCAATGAGCCACCCCCTGAAGCCAGCCCTTCGTCGATCAATAGACGGTTTCCGGTTCCGCGGGCAGGAAGGATGAGCTGCTCCGACCGAATGGCCGACCACGGAATGCGCGGCGACGCCGCTAGTTCATGACCCTTTGGCATCGCTAACCCGATCAGATCGTCCAGCAAAGGCGCAAACTCGGTTGTTGGTTCCAGCATCGGGATCGACCCAATACCCAGGTCGGCCTCGCCCGTAGCCACCGCCTCTGCAACCTCATTCGCAGCCGCATCAATGATCCGAACGCGCGCGGCGCTTTGGTCCTCTCGCAAGCGCGCAACTGCGGGCGCCACGACAACAGCAATGACCGTCGGCAAAGCGGCAATCGTCAGAGTTTGCGCGCGTTGATGTTCAAATGCCGCGGTTTCGTCTCGCATGGCATGCATGGTTTCCCGCATGTCCTGCAGGACTTCCTCTGCACGCAGACTGAACCGCTTGGCCGCCAAGGTGGGGCGCACCGCGCGGGTCGATCGGACGAAAAGCTGCGTGCCGAGGGACTGCTCTATCTTTTGAATGCGTCGCGTCACCGAGGCCTGAGACATGGCCAGCTGTTCGGCCGCACGATGGAAGGAACGTGTTTCAAAAAGGGCAAGAAACACTTCAAGGTCAAGAAAGTCGAAATTAATGCGCATAGTGCATCAATCTTTTCTAATAGTGCATTTGTCAAATTAAGCCTGCATTGCTACTGCCATTGAGAAGGAGGCCGCTCATGTCGGACAACCCAGATATCGTGGTGATTGGCGGCGGCAATGCCGCTCTTTGCGCTGCGATTACGGCGGCTGAGCGCGGCGCGCGCGTTTTGATCCTAGAAGGCGCGCCGAAAGCCTATCGCGGCGGAAATTCCCGCCACACACGCAACTTCCGCTGCATGCATCAAGGGCCCTTGGGTCCTCTGGTGGAAAGCTACAGCGAGGATGAATATTTCGAAGACCTGATCAAGGTCACCGGCGGCAAAACAGATGAGGGGCTGGCGCGCATGGTGATCCGCAGCTCAGAAGAATGCCTGCCCTGGATGGAGGCACATGGCGTGAGGTTCCAGCCCTCACTTTCCGGAACACTATCGCTCGCCCGAACCAACGCGTTTTTCCTCGGTGGCGGCAAAGGCCTGGTAAACGCCTATTACCGCACCGCCGAGGCGCTTGGCGTTGAGGTCAAATATGACGCGCAGGTCACGCATCTTGAGGTCGACGACGGCCAGGTCGTGCGCGTCGAATATCACCAAAATGATCTGGACTTTGCCCTCTCGCCCAAATCCGTCGTGGTGGCATCCGGCGGGTTTCAAGCCGACACAGATTGGCTCGCCCGCGCCTGGGGCCCCGCTGCAAAAAACTTCCTCATACGCGGCACGCCCTATAATCGCGGCGTCGTCTTGGCCGATTTGTTGGATCAGGGCGTCGAACAGGTCGGCGACCCGACCCAATGCCATGCGGTTGCCATTGACGGGCGCGCACCCAAATTCGATGGCGGCATCGTCACCCGGCTTGATTGCGTACCGTTTTCTATCGTCGTCAACAAACATGGTGAGCGGTTTTATGATGAGGGGGAGGATGTCTGGCCCAAGCGCTACGCCATCTGGGGCCGCCTGATCGCCAACCAACCTGACCAGATCGGATATGTGGTGATTGACGCCAAATCAATCGAGCTGTTCATGCCCTCCGTCTTCCCGCCCATTGAAGCCCCGACGATCGAGGCGCTGGCCGAGAAAATGGGGCTCCCACCGGCAGCTTTGCGCCAGACCGTAGATGGCTTTAACGCAGCCTGCGGCGACACCTCAGCCTTTCATCCGACGGAGCTTGATGGCGTGGCCACGAAAGGCCTGAACCCGCCAAAAACAAACTGGGCCCGCCCAATCACCGACCCCCCATTCTATGGCTACTCGCTGAAAACCGGCGTGACCTTCACCTATCTCGGCCTCAAGGTCGATGAGCGCGCGCAATGCTCCATCGGCAACCGCCCCGTGACCAATTTGTGGGCCGCGGGGGAGACGATGGCGGGCTCCATTTTGGGCCAGGGCTATCTCGCCGGGTTTGGCATGACGATTGGCACCGTCTTCGGGCGCATCGCAGGACAGGAGGCCGCAGCCCATGCAAATTGACCTGATCGAAGAGGCCCGCCGCCAAGCCCAGATCTGCAACGCCTGCCGCTATTGCGAAAGCTATTGCTCGGTCTTTCCCGCGCTGCACGCCAACAGATCTTTCGCCGATGGCGACATCGTTCAGCTGGCCAATCTCTGCCACAACTGCCGGGGCTGCTACTATGCGTGCCAATACACGGCCCCGCATGAGTTCGACCTGAACCTGCCGCGCGCCTTGGCCGAAGTCAGACAAGACAGTTGGAAAGACTTCGCCTGGCCCAAAGGGTTCGGTGCTTTGTTCGATCGCGCAGGGGTGGCGATCGCAACCGCGCTGGTCTTGGGCTTCGCGCTCATTTTCGCGCTCGCACAGGCTTTGCGCCCCGAAACCGGGGACGGGTTCTATGCGTATATGTCCCACAGCCTGATGGTCGCAATTTTCGCGCCCGCTTTTTTGGCACCGCTTTTTGCCATGTCGGTTTCGCTACGGCGCTATTGGCACAGCGTCGGCGGCGGGCGGGTCAAGCTGGCCGATATTTGGGCCGCGTGCCGATCAGCGGGGCGTATGAAAAATCTCGAAGGCGGCCATGGCGACGGCTGCAACTTTGAGGATGAGGACCGCTTCAGCCAAGCGCGGCGGCACTTCCATCAAGCCACGCTCTACGGGTTCCTGCTGTGTTTCGCATCCACAACCAGCGGCACTGTGCTGCATTACGGTTTCGGATTGGAGGCACCTTACGGCTTCCTAAGCCTGCCCAAACTGCTCGGCGTGCCGGGCGGGCTGCTCTTATGCGTAGGTACCGCCGGGTTGGCCTGGCTCAAAACCAAGGCCGACCCTGAGCTAGGCGCTAAATCTGCTTGGGGCGGGGAGATGGCCTTCATCCTGCTTCTCTTCGCCGTCAGCGCCACAGGGCTGTTGCTCTATGCGGCGACCGGGACGGCGGCTGTAGCAGTGCTGCTACCGCTGCATCTGGGAACGGTTCTGGCCTTCTTCCTACTCACGCCCTATTCAAAAATGGCGCATGGCTTCTACCGCATGGCTGCGTTGACCCGGGACAGCGCAAGGCACACCGCCTAGCGCTCCCCCGTCAGTCCTTCGCCTCGGCGCGGGCCAGCAACCGGGTGATCATCTCCTCCAGCTCCTCGAACTTAAACGGCTTCGCAAGCGTCTCGCTTGCCCCAACGGTTTTCGCTGTTGATCTGGCTTCGATACCCCCAAAATCGCGGTTGAACATCGATGACATTGCGATGATTGGCAACGTGTTCCCGTCCACCTGCCTGATCCGAGAAATCAATTTGATGCCGCCGTCACGGGTCAGCTCACCATCCACGCGGACCAGAATATCGGACAGGACAAGGTCGACAGGTTGCGCATCAAAATGCTCAAGCGCACGCAACGCTTTCGTAAACCGCGCGACCTCGTAGCCCGCGTGTTCCAGCGCCCGCGCCAGGATGATCCCGAATTCAAGATCATCCTCCAATAGCATAATCTTTTTGGGCTCAGGCATGCGCAAAGCTCCCCTCGAATACAGCCAACGCACCTGCCTTTGCCAAAGGCAAATTCAGCTGCGCGGCATCAAGCCCAGCAAAGAAATCGGCCAAACGGCCCGAGGTTGCAAAGGACCGCATCTCTCGCAAATAGGCCCGGGGCCAACCTTCCTGCAGGGACGCCGATTTCAGCAAGATCGAGGCCCCAATGGCGGAGCCGTTCAGAACATATTGCGCCCCCCAGGCCCAGCTTTCGCTCACATCATCGCCGGGCCGCGGCGCGTCGCAGGCGCAGCCAAGATCGGCGCATAACGCCGAGATGCGACGCTCCTCAGCAGGCTCGTCGTGGAGCCGGGCCAGCCGTCGCTCAGCCGGGCGACCAAAATCGCGATGCAGGTCCAACATGGCCGTGAGCCATCTGCGATAGGCGTGCAAGTCCGCAAACCCGGCGGGGCCCACCCAAACCCGTTCCGCCCGGTCATGCGCCGCCTGGGTCTCCCGCTTAAGGTACTGCCGGTTGCTAATCACGCCCGATGCTCCAATTGCGCGGCAATCGCGGCAAGCAAATCGTGTGTGCTCAATGGTTTGGTAAAGCGCGGCACCCGCGACAGCCGCTTATCCAAATCGAACGTGTCACTGTAACCGGTGACAAAAAAGAACGGGATGTCATCGCGCAAAAGCCGCAAGGCCACCGGCTCGCTCGTCTTTCCGGGCCCCAGGTTAACGTCCAGGATTGCAAAGACGACCGGCTCGCTGGCCAAAATATCCAGCGCATCATCGGCGTTGCTGCACATTTCAACATCTTTCAAACCCGCAGCCACAAGCTGGTCACGGGTGTCTTTGGCAATCGTGAAGTTGTCCTCGACAATCAAAACAAGGCCGCTCACGGTCGAAAGATCGATTGTCTTGGGTTGATCAGCAGGGCGCGTTTTGACTGTTGTGACGCTGGCAGTCGGTTTGGCAAGTCCGCTCTTTTCAAGGATCTCATTTGGCAAGAACAGGTCCGCCTCCACCCCGGTTCGGACAAAACGCAGCTCCGCCGTTCCGCCCATCTCATAGGGGATTGCTTGTTCAATGAGCGTTGAGCCGAACCCCCTCGTATTGAGGGGAACAACCAAGGGTCCGTCCATCTCTCGCCATGCAAGCGTCACGCCGCCATCAACAACCTCGAGCGTAATATCTACTCTACCATCATCGACCGAAAGCGCGCCATATTTCACCGCATTTGTCGCCAATTCATGGATCACAAGGGAAAAAATGGGCGCGATATCTGCTCGTAGGAATGGTTCGGTTCCACCTAGTGTTATGCGACCGGCATCATTATATGGGGCGATTTCTATGTGGATCAGCTCGCGGATCGCGATTGCCGTCCGCATGTCTCCTGATGCCAGGTCATGGGCTGCAGCCAGTGCTTGAATACGCTTTTCAATGGCCTCCGAGTAGCTTTCCAATGAGCTGTTATGCCGCCGTGCCTGCCGCGAAACAGACCGAACAAGCGACAGGATATTGCGCACTCGGTGGTTCAGCTCATTGATCATCAATTGCTGCTGCTTTTGCATTCGGTTGCGCAGCTCTTGGCGCTCCGCGCTGTTGATCAGGGTCCAAATGCGCTTGGCGATGCTCACATCCGCATCTGTCCATTGCTTGGCATTTCCCTTAACCTCCTGAAGATAAATCGAGAAGGAGCTGCGCGGAAGCAATCGCGCCGACCCGCTTTCAAGCTCGATCTTTTTATCCGGGTTGCCCGCCCAAGAGACCGAAGTCGCAGTCTCGCGCCGAAACAGAAACAGCGTGCGACCCGGCCCATCGGCCACGGCCAAAACACCGGCAATACCATTGCTGGCCTCGACCAACTCCGGATAGTCGGCACCAATGCTCACAATCGGCAAAGGTTGTTCTTCGCTCTCATGCACCAGTTTTGCCAGATGATCCAAAACCATTTGATCCGGGATTTGACCGTATCTTTTGACGAGGGAGCCCGTCATCACCGCCAAGCCATCACTTTGGGTCGCTTGCAAAATAGCTGGACCAGCCGTTTCAAGCTCTTGAGCGCTGTCAGCGCCCTCAATCGCGCCGAGCGTGTCGTCTTTCAACGCGTCGATCTTTCGCGCGAGGTCCAGCTGCGACTGCTTGCGCAAAACGGTCAGTTTTGAGCAGAACATCTCAAGAAAGGCAATCAACACTTCGCGGGTTTTTGGCGCAGGAACACGCGGCGCGCGATGGTGGAATGAAATAATGCCCCAAAGCGCTCCATCAACCATGACGGACAGCGTCATGGTCGACTGGGTTCCCATATTCCGCAGGTATTGCATATGCACTTTTGAAACGCCGCGACATTCGACGAATGTCATATCCAACGGGTCGAGCTTAGGTTCCGCTGCCATCAGCGGGACTGGCTCTGCATCGACATCGCTGATGAAGCGCAAGGGAATTTTCGCCATAATGTCGCGCGCTTGAGACGGGATATCCCAATGCGGAAAGCGGAGCCCCAAGTAGGGCTCGAGCGTTCTTTGCCGCGCCTCGGCAATGACCTCACCGTTGAAATCAGCATCAAAGCGATAGACCATCACCCGGTCATACCCCGTCAGATGACGCAGCAATTCCGTGGTGTTTTCCAACAGGCCAGCCTCATCTTCGCTCTCCTGAAGTTCGCGAATGAGAAAGGTCAGCGCATTCAGCGCGTCGCCGCCGCCCAGCTCGGCCTCTTGCGGCGTTTCAAATTGAACAATGTTGTATTGCTTCGATACGATCGCACTGAGCTCAAAAGCAGCCTCTTCAAAGAAATGCTGCCCAAGCGGCGTGCTTACCTGCGCAGAGCTTGTCTTGGCGGTTGCGTTGCCAAGTGCATGGGCAATGTTCCCGCCAAAAACCACGTGAAACTCCTTGCCAAGCAAGTCGAGCGTCTCTTTTCCAATGATCGGTTTGCAATTGGCACTCGCGTAGTCAATCAACCCTGTCTTGGCATTTGCTACGACAATACAGGCAAAGGGTTGTACGGTGCCGGGAATGTGCACGGGTTCTGCCGCGCAGTCATCAAGAGCGGCTACGATAGTATCAGCCCCGTAGCGCGAGGACAGCCCGTCTTCCATTCGTCAAATCTCCTGACGTCAAATACAGCCAAAACTTAATAAAAGTTACTTACAGCTTAATTAATTTTAGTTTAGCGCAGCGTACCCTAGGTTCCAGCGACTTCGTACATCTGCTCGAATTTGTTTTCAGCTTCCGCGAATGGATGCGCTTTAACTATGCACGATCGCGCGATCCGAGTGATAGATTGGCGGTCAAAGGTAAAATCTGCGCTCCTGACACCTCGTGTCACAAGCCCCCTTGAACCCGCCGCCGACGATGTCACATTAACCTCTCTAGGAGGGTCGCCCGATGCATAACAACTCCCCCGAAGCCATGCCCGAGCAACAGCCAATCCTGAGCAACCCCGCTCCGGACGTCAAAACGCGTGACAAGCTCGAAGGCGGCAAGCTTTTCAAGCTGGAGACCGAATTTGAACCCGCGGGCGACCAACCCACAGCCATTGCGGAGCTGAAAGCAGGCGTGCTGGACGGTGAACGCGATCAGGTGCTGCTGGGTGCCACCGGCACCGGCAAAACCTTCACCATGGCCAAGCTGATCGAGGAAACGCAGCGCCCTGCCATTATCCTTGCCCCCAACAAGACGCTGGCCGCCCAGCTTTACGGAGAATTCAAAGGCTTCTTCCCCGACAACGCGGTGGAGTACTTCGTCTCCTACTACGACTACTACCAGCCCGAGGCCTATGTCGCGCGGTCGGACACCTATATCGAGAAAGAGAGCCAGATCAACGAGCAGATCGACCGGATGCGCCACTCCGCCACCCGGGCTCTGCTCGAACGCGACGACGTCATCATAGTGGCCTCGGTCTCCTGCATCTACGGCATCGGCAGCGTCGAGACCTACGGCGCGATGACGCAAGACCTGCATAGCGGGTCTGAATACGATCAGCGCAAGGTCATGGCCGATCTCGTCGCCCAGCAATACCGCCGCAACGACCAGGCCTTCCAGCGCGGCACCTTCCGGGTGCGCGGCGATAGCCTCGAGGTTTGGCCCGCCCACCTCGACGACCGCGCCTGGCGCATGTCCTTCTTCGGCGAGGAGCTGGAAACCATCGTCGAGTTCGACCCGCTCACCGGCACAAAAACTGACGAGTTCGAGCGTGTCCGCATCTACGCCAACTCCCACTACGTCACGCCGCGCCCGACGATGCAGCAGGCCATCAAAGGCATCAAAGCGGAGCTCACCATCCGCCTCCAGCAGCTCGTCGACGACGGCAAGCTGCTGGAGGCCCAACGCCTCGAACAACGCACCAATTTCGACCTCGAAATGCTGGAGGCCACCGGCGTCTGCAACGGGATCGAAAACTATTCCCGTTACCTCACCGGCCGCGCCCCCGGCGAGCCGCCCCCAACCCTTTTCGAATTCATCCCCGACAACGCCATCGTCTTCGCCGACGAGAGCCACGTCTCCGTCCCGCAAATCGGCGGCATGTACCGGGGCGACTACCGGCGCAAATTCACGCTGGCCGAGCACGGCTTCCGCCTGCCCTCCTGCATGGACAACCGCCCGCTGAAGTTCGAGGAATGGGACGCCATGCGCCCGCAATCCGTCTTCGTCTCCGCCACGCCAGCGGCGTGGGAGATCGAACAAACCGGCGGCGTCTTTGTCGAACAAATCATCCGCCCCACCGGCCTCCTCGACCCCGTCATCGAAATCCGGCCTGTTGAGACCCAGGTCGACGACGTCATGGACGAAATCCGCCGCGTGTCCAAGCAAGGCTACCGCACCCTTGTCACCACGCTTACCAAGCGCATGGCCGAGGACCTGACCGAATACCTGCACGAGCAGGGCATCAAAGTCCGCTACATGCACTCCGACATCGACACGATCGAGCGGATCGAAATCCTGCGCGACCTGCGCCTCGGCGCTTTCGACGTGCTCATCGGCATCAACCTGCTGCGCGAAGGGCTCGACATCCCCGAATGCGGCCTCGTCGCCATTCTCGACGCGGATAAGGAGGGCTTCCTGCGCTCCGAGACCTCGCTCATCCAAACCGTCGGCCGCGCCGCCCGCAACGCCGACGGCCGCGTCATCATGTATGCCGACAAGGTCACCGGCTCCATGCAGCGAGCCATGGACGAGACGGAGCGCCGCCGCGCCAAGCAAATCGCCTACAACGAGGAGCACGGGATCACGCCGGAGACGGTCAAGAAAAACGTCGAGGACGTCCTCGCCGGTCTCTACAAAGGCGACGTCGACATGAACCGCGTCACCGCCACCATTGACCAGCCCGCAGGCGCCAACCTGCAAGCCGTCCTCGATGGGTTACGCTCCGACATGCGCAAAGCCGCCGAAAACCTCGAATTCGAAGAAGCCGCAAGACTGCGTGACGAGGTCAAACGCTTGGAAACCGTCGATCTAGTTGTCTCCGACGATCCTTTGGCGAGGCAGCAGGCGGTCGACAAGGCCGTGTCAGAGGCCAACAAAATGACCG
This sequence comes from Litoreibacter sp., assembly GCA_026710325.1. Lineage (GTDB taxonomy): Bacteria > Pseudomonadota > Alphaproteobacteria > Rhodobacterales > Rhodobacteraceae > Litoreibacter. The sequence continues at coordinate 11,433 of JAPORH010000055.1, forward strand.
GCCGGAGCACCGCTGGACGGCCGGGGCAAAGGGGTGGTGTGAAGCGGCGGGGACGGAAGTAGCTAGTGAGCTACCTTTTTAGAAATAGCCGGTTTACTTGAAGGAGTGTATCTCGAAGGTAGGCGACCAACATCATCTTTCAAAACAGCGATCAACTCGGTTAGTTGTCTTTCCAGCGAAGCGATCTTTTCGTCTGCGCTTTCACGGTAATCGGCCAGCAAGGCGATCGCATCCAGAAGCTTTTCTTCTTTTGCTCGTGCGCTTTCAGCCGCAGCTCCCGGTTCAGGAATTTCCTTTTCTCTAGAACTTTGCAATTCCAGCCATTCATTCAAAGCCAACTCGGTATTGCGCAAAGCCTCATCACGTGTATCGCCGTCTGAAATGCATCCCGGTAAATCTGGAACAAAGCCTAAATAACCGCCGCCGTCGTCGTCGTCCAAGGCCATAATAGCAATCAGATATTCTGTTGATCTGTTCATTTACAAGTCCACTTCCATGTGAGCTTTGGCATACGAGACAAGACTCTTGATGTATATCGGCTTTATCGGCCTATGTGCTGGCACCGTGAGTATGTCTCGAAGCTTTTCGCTACATACCTTGTAATGGCTCCCGTTCTTAGGTGGATAGATTTCCAGACCCACTTGCGAACAAAGTCTTTCTACATCTCTGATTTTCCAACCCTTTTTGGGGTTGGCTTCCATTTGTTCCAAAAGCGACTTCTTCGGAGCCATTACCAAACGTATCGATACAAAGCCATAAATGACAAGACGCAAATGCTTTGTCACAACGGTGTGAGTCTGAACAGCCACAGCAAGGATCTCACGTACGCCTTAGGAAACCAATAACGTGCTCAAAGCCATTTTTGCTGGCCAATCGTGCAAGTGCTACAAGCCAAAACAAGATTTGGCAAAAACCAAAAACGGGATGCGGCCAAAGCCGCATCCCGCTCACTCTTTACTCACTTACTAAAACGAAACGCGCAGCGGGTTTGCTTTGAGCGCCCAGAGGGATCAAGGGCCCGAAGCCTGGCGGGGGTGCCGGCCCGCTGCTTGTTTCAATGACCTCAGCTTTGCCCCGCGCAGCGCAAACTCGCAATTAAAGTTAAACTTAGAAAAAGTGAGTGAATAAAATCGCGCGCGGCCTAACTTAGCCTCATGCGCCTCGCCATCCTTCTCCTCCTGCTCCCGCTTCAAGCCCATGCTTGGACCTTCACACCCGGTCTGATCTGCCGCCTGTCTCATGACACAAACCAAGCGCGGATCGAGCTGACATATGACCCGTCAAAACCGCTCTACTCGGTCACGGTCTCCACGCCCAAGCCCCTCCCGCACGAAAACATCTTCTCGATGCGCTTCATTGGCCCCGCAGGCCGCATGATCTCCACCCCGCGCCACACCTTCAACGCAGACGGCACCGCCGTCACAGCCGAAGATAGCGGCTTCGGCAACGTGCTGGACGGGCTGCAACACAACCAAATCGCCGAGGCCATTTTAGGCAGCACCGTGATCCGCTTTGACCTCACCGACGCCGCCGAGCCCACAGCGCAATTCCGCGCCTGCGAGGTCGCCGCAGGGGCCTGAGCCTAGGCCCATGCCCGAAATTGTGATATGCTCCAGACATTATTCTATGTCTTTAAGAGTATTTTCATGACCCAATTTGCCTTTGGCTACGGCTTTGCCCTGTTTACCGCCCTCTTCGTCATCGCCGGTGACGTTGCCTTGAAATACGCGGCGGACGGGCAGATGCCCCTGACCTCCCGCCACGTCCTCTTTGGCGCCGCGATTTACGCCGCCTCCGCGCTTTTTTGGTATTTCGCGATGCGCCACATTACTCTCGCACAAGCAGGCGTGGCCTATTCCATGCTGACGCTCATCGCGCTGGCCGTGATCGGCACGCTCTATTTCGGTGAAACGCTGGCCGCGCGCGAATATGCAGGGCTCGCCTGCGCCTGCGCCGCCATGGTTTTGATGAGCCGCATCGCCTAAAAGCGCTGCCGAAACATGGTTAAGACCGCACTAACAGATTTTTAGAACTGTTTCATATCAATGGCTTGCCAGATCCCCCGCATGCGGGGGAATTACCTGATCACATGAACCGCGCATTGAGCATAGCGCACCACCCGCGCAGCCGTGCCCCCGAGAAAATAGTCCTGCACCCCCGGTTTATGGGAGGACACGATGATGCAATCGACCCCATTATCCTCCGCGTAGCCCAGGATCGTGCGCGCCGAATGGCCATGCACAACGACCGGCTTACCGCCCTCAATCATGGCCGCCACTTCCGTGATCCGAGCCGTGACCTGCTGCCGGCTCTGCTCGATATAGTCGATCGCAACATAGCTGGTCGCGTAGTTCGGCAGCTCCTCAATCACATGCAACAGCGTGACTTGCGCCCCCTCATCACGGAGTTGCCGCGCCACATCCAGCGCCGCCTCCGGCACGGTATCAGGGTCATATACAATCGGGATCAGGATATTCTTGTACATCTCAGTCTCCTTTCATCTGGAGACTAGCAAAGGCGCGCGCACGCAACCTTGATCCAAATCAGAACTAATCGTCACGCATTTAACTCAAAGGAAACCCGAATCTTAGACAAGCATCACAGCCAACACAGATGGAGACTGCGCATGCCCCCTTTTGACCCGCTCGCCTTGCGACATGGCGACTTCGTGCTGGAAGCCTGGTCCAGTATCGGGGACGCGCGGATCAGCGCTCAAACCGGCGTGTCCAGTCAAGCAGCCGCGCAAAAGCTCGCACAGATGCGCCAACTCAAAAGCGAACTGAAAGTGTTGCGGCGATCAGAGATACGCAGGCAAGATTTCCCGATCTCGGAGATCAACGGATGGTTCGAGCCATTGGAAAGCAGCTTGAGCAAAGCCGAGCTGTTCTTCGCCGGGAGACTGGCGGAGCTAAAAATGGAAGAGATCGTCCATTAAGCCGCGACGTCGGGTTGCTGGACAGGTTGTACGCCATCAATTTGCCACCCTTGCTCCGTTTCGATCATGAAATACTCAAGAACAACCGGCACGCCATTCGCGTCCCTGAACAAAACCAACTGCGAGACACGACCGCCTTGGTCTTTGAACTCGAGGAATTGAACCTCGGACGGGCGCCAGACCATAGGATAGCCGTTTCGTACCATCTGCCCAAAACGCGTCGGATTTCCAAATAGTCGCTTGATATTGGGGGAGGCATAGGTGAACGCCTTGGCAAAATCGTCGACCTGAAACGCATCGAGTTGGCTTTGGATCGTGCCGATCACAGCGTCTGCGCGGGTATCTTGCGCATGTACCGACCAAGACGTCGCGACCAAAAGTAACATGCTTGCAATAAAGTGTTTCATACGACGCCTCTCCCTGCTGCGATAAAAGCTAAGGCAGATGCTCGCGCGGTCAAATGAGGAGACCTACTCTACCTCCAGCACCCGCTTTGCTACGCGAAAACACTCCAGCGCTTGCGGCACACCGCAATAGATCCCGATGACATGAATAATTGCGCGAACTTCTTCGTGGCTAACGCCATTGTTGATCGCACCTTTGAGGTGAAGTTCCCATTCCGCCATTTTGCCCAAAGCGCCGATCATCGACAGATTTAGCATCGAGCGCGTCTTGGCATCGAGCGCGTCGTCGCCCCAACCGAACCCCCAGCACCAGGCGGTCATTGCCTCCTGAAACGGTCGGGTAAACTCACCAGCGGCGGCGAGGTTGTTTTCCACATATTCCGCGCCAAGTGTGGATTTACGCTGCTCCAATCCTTTCAGAAACAGGTCCTCGTCGAATGAGCTCATAATCTATCCTTTCAAACGGATCGCAACATTTTTCGTTTGCACGTAGTTCCAAAGCGCCTCGCGCCCTTTTTCCCGACCGTAGCCGGATTTGCCGTAGCCGCCAAAGGGCGTCTCCACCCCACCTGCATACCATTCATTGACGAAGACCTGACCGGCCCGGAGCTGGCGCGCGGCCGAGGTTGCGCGGTCAATGTCACGCGTGAATACACCAGAAACCAAACCATAGGGCGTGCCGTTGGCGATCTCGATGGCCTCCGCGTCATCACGGAACTTCAAGACCGACAGGACAGGCCCGAACACTTCGTCCTGCGCGATGGTCATATCTGGCGTCACGCCCGAGATGACGGTCGGCTCCAGAAACGCGCCTGGGATATTGAGCTTGCGCCCACCGGTCACGACCCGCGCGCCTTGTCCCTCCGCCGCGCTAACCATGTCTGCAGCACGGTCACGTTGACCCTCGGAGACCATCGCGCCCATCGTGGGCCCAAACTCCGGCTGCTCAGTACCGGGCAAAACCGTGAGCGACTTTGCGACCGAAACCATACGCTCAACTAACTGGTCATGGATACTGTCATGCGCAATCACGCGGCTCATAGCGGAACAGACCTGGCCCGCGTTAAAATAAATGCCCCAACGGATGTCATTCTCAAACGCATCGAGATCGGCGTCGCTGTGCACGATAGCTGCTGATTTCCCGCCAAGCTCAAGGACACAGGGCACCACGTTTTGCGCCGCTGCGGTAGCAATTGCGATGCCCGTTGGCACAGAGCCTGTGAAAACGATCTGGTTGACCTGCGGGTGCCCAGACAGAGCTGAACCAGCCTCATGCCCCAACCCACACAGGATGTTCACCGCACCCTTGGGCAGACCCACGGCTTCTGCGGCATGGGCAAACCATTCATTAGACAGTGGCGTCAGCTCTGGCGTTTTGATCACGCAAGCATTGCCGGTCGCCAAAGCAGCTGAAAGCGAGCGTGCAGTCATCTCAACCGGGTAGTTCCACGGTATGATCTGGGCTGAAACCCCGAATGGCTCATAGGTCGTGAAGTCGAAATAGTCCTTGCCCAGCGGGATCGAGCGGCCTTCTACCGTCTCCGCCTGATTGCCGTAATACTCAAAATAGCGCGCCGCGCCTTCGACCTCGATCAGCGCTTCCCAAAGCGGTTTGCCCTGCTCAAGCGTTAGAACTTCGGCGACCTCATCCTTGTGCTCCAACAAATATCGGCCCATAGCCTGCACCATGCGGCCACGCTCCACCGGGCGCAAATCTGACAGGGCACCCGACATATGCACGCGGCGGGCGGCTTGCACTGCGCGGTCGACATCGGCGGCGTCGGCTAAGGCATGCTCGGCCAGTTTTTCACCTGTCCCCGGGTTGATCACATCGATGCGCCCTGCCCCGCCATCGACCCAAGCGCCGTCGATATAGTTTTGCCAGTAATCTTTCATGTCAGCGTAATCCGATGCTGGTAGAGATGGTCGTAGTGGGGTTTCATCCGTCGGTGCACGCGTCGCACGCGCTCGGGCGCGTCTTCAATCTCGACATAGCGGCGTTTCTGCGGCGTGAGCCCGGTGGATTTTGCCAGGTTGGCGTGAAAGCTGCCGCCGTCCCACCAGCTATGCGCCGACGGATCACCCCCGGCCTCCCAGCTCAAAGCATCGTCAATGAAGGGAATGCCAACGCTCTCGCAAAAGGCTTCGGTCATGGCGGACGGATTTTCCAGCAGATCGTCGCTGTCGATCACTGGCGGTGGGGTGCCATGCAGCGCAGTCAGTAAATCAAACAACGCCCGCTGTTCGGGGAACCCTATCTCCAGCTCATCGAAATCGGGCCATTTGTTATAGACGGACGTGATCGTCTTGGCCGGGTCGCGGATCAGGAAGGCATGGGCAAAATGGCCCAGAAACTCCGGCGTCCACATATGGTTGATGTAATGCGGGAAATCCTTGAAAAAAACCGGGCCTTTCTCAGCCCGCGCTTTGATATCCTCCCACACGCTTTCGATCGTCAGGCCGGGCGTGGTCTTCTCGCCCTCGGCAAAGCGTGGCCAGAATGGGTCCTCCCCCTGATACCAAGCCTCGCCAAACGGCTCATGCAGGCAATCTAGGTCGCCGCGCTGGCGCATCATCCACTCAAACGCGGTGGAGGTGGAACGCGGGATAGCCCAAAGGGCTATGATCTTGTTCATCTCAAGCTCTCCAACAAACGACTTTGAGGCGTCCCAGGCGCGAGACCGAGGTCTTTCATAATCCGCCAATACAGCGCGGTGTCATGGCCGATCACAGGCTTGCCGAGTTTGGCTTCCATGTCCCGTGCCAAGTGCAAAGGCCTGAGCGGCAGGCCATCAGGACCCACCCTGAAATTGCACATGCCGTTGATCAGATAGGCATCAGCGTCAGGGGCTTGCTCAGCGACATAGGTGAAGCTTGTTTCGAAAAGGTCGCCGTCGAAAATCCAGCGTTTGACATTCACTGCGTCTTGATCCGGGAACCAGCCTTGATCGACGAAATTACCGGCCCAAAGCACATCGAATCCGGCCTCTTCCAGAAAACCAACAGTCCCCTGCCACCACTCCGGCCAATGATAGGCACCGTTCAACGCGACTTTCTCAACGTCCATCTCCCGCAAAGCCTCGACCATCGCGTAGCCCGCCATGTGGAACCGCGTCCCGTATTTCTCCGATAAATCCGCACAATGCTGCCGAATGCCTTCGACGCCCAGGCCGCTCGCATGCACCCAGTTCGACCCAACCTGCCCGCAAACATCGACCCCGTTGCGCGACATGCAATGCACGAAATCCTCGAGCATGCCGAAGTTCTTTTTCCTCTGATCGAGCCCGTGGACGTAATCAGGCACATGCAGCATCCAGCCATGCACCCCAACCGTTGGCGGGCACATGCGCAAGAAATCCGACGGGGCCGCGTCAAAGTCAAACGGCGGGCAAGTAAAGCCCACCTGATGCGGGAAGAGCTTTTGCTCTGGCGTCCAGCTTTTTGGCATCATGGTTGGGCGCCCTGGTCAAGCTCGGCAGACGCCGGGAATTGCGGCAGGTCGTCCGAGATGTGCAGCCAGCTCAGACGCTCACCGGTATGGCAATGAAGCTGGGGCGCATAGGCTTCCGGGTCGTCCAAGCACGCAGCATATAGATGTATCTCCCCCGGCCATCTTGTGCTTTCAAAGCTGATCTGGCTGCCACAACGCCCGCAAAAACCTCGCGTCGCAATCTCCGACGATTTGTAGAAGCTGCGCTCCCCCGTCCAAGTCACATGCTCCGGGTCGAAACCCATCCAGGCGACTATCGGCGCCGAGGCAGACCGTCTGCAGCTTTCGCAATGGCAAAGCGCCGTCCATTTCGGCGGGGCAGCGAGCCTAAACCGAATAGCGCCACACAGGCACCTGCCCTCCTGCCAGTTATCAGCCATCCACGGCCTCACGCATCCAGCGTTGCAAATGCATGACCGGATGCTCGGAATTCACGCCGCCCTTTGGGTCCACCACCAAAGGCCCCGGCACATAGCCGCGTGATTTCAAGCCGCGATGCACGGATTCAACCAGGTGGATATCCTCTTCCACCGTCGTCGCCCGGTCCTGCTGCGCGAGCTTGCGCACCTTCTCATCGTCAATTCCACCAACGGAATACCAGCCCCGCCACACGACAACATGATCCGCGTCTATCGCGCGCCAGTGATAGGTGTTCAGCACATTGCCCGGATAGACCTGGAAGGAAAACATCGGCCAGAGGAACCAGCTCGAATACTCATCAAAATGCTGAAAGCCCGAATGGATGTCATAGGTCATGCTGTCCAGGCTTTGGCATTCCGTGGTGTGGCGCAGGCACTTGCCTTGCGGTTGGATGTCATAGGTTTCCGGCTTGACCACGCCATTGGCAAAAGTCGGGTGGTTCAGCGAGCAATGGTAGCATTCGGAGTAATTCTCGACCGACACCTTCCAGTTGCAATTCTCAGGGATCTCCACCCACTCCAAAGGAACCAGCTCGGCCCAGTTGGGAACCCACTCCTCCAGTTCCGCCCGCGCGCCGGGAAACCACTCTTCCATCGGCGCGGCTTCCGGGTCGAGGTTTACGAACAGAAAACCCAGAAACTCCTCGGCCTTCACCTCGGTCAGGCAAACGCTTGATTTGTCGAACCCCTCGACCGCCTTGATATTCGGCCCGGCGCGCAGCTCCCCCGTGAGTTCATACGTCCAGGCGTGGTAGGGGCAGACCACAACGCGCGTCGTGCCGGAGCCTTCGACCAGCTGATGCGCGCGGTGCTGACAAACGTTGTAGAAGACCCGAATTTTCTCGTCCCGCCCACGAATAGCGAACAGGCTCTCGCCCGCGATCTCAAACGTCTTGTAGGACCCCACGCCCTCAAGCTCGGAGACATGGCACCCAAATTGCCACGTTTTGGCGAGGACCCCGTCGGATTCCAGATGGAAAACCTGTGGGTCGGTGTAATACCGCGCGTCTAAAGATCGGATCATGCATCCTCCGCGTGATAGAGGCCAAGCTGGTGGCGGCGTTTGTGGAAGGTTTCGACCCGCTCCACGATCTCATCACTCGCAACGGCGATGACAAAGGACAAGAGCGTCTCCAACAAAGCGATGATGCTGACGGAGGACGGGAAGAATTGCGGCGTCTCGACAGAGACGACAAAGCTGTGATCGGCCTCGAGGATAATCGGGCTGGCCGGACTGTCAGAGATCGACACGATCGTCATGCCCTGCTCTTTCGCGATGCGCACTGCCTCAACAACCTCTGACCGGAACGGTTTGCAAGTCACCGCGATCAGCACATCTTGGGCGTCGGCCCAAGCCAGATCATCCACCGGTGTGGAGCCGGGGCGCGGGATCGCGTGAAACTCCGTCATGCCGGTGGAGGCCAGGTAAGTAAAATTGCGTGCGACCGAATGATTGACGCCCACACCAAGGGTAAAAACCCGCCGCGCGGACCAAATCGCCTCAGCCGCCGTATTGAGCTCTTGAGCGGAAATCCCGGCGAACGTGTCCTCAATATTTTGCAAAACGTCATGGACCATGTCGGCGTAGAGCCCGCCAAGATCACCCGTCTTGCGGATGTCTTGCAACCAGCGGGCTCGGTCAGGAAAATCTGCGGCACCGCGCCGGATCGCCTCCCGAAACGGAGCACGGAAATCCTCATAGCCCTCAAAACCCACCTGCCGCGCCATGCGGACCACGGTGTTTGGCTTCACATTGGCGGCCTCAGCAATCTCCCGCACAGTCGAAACGCCCACATCACGCGGGTTCTCCAACACGTAAGTCGCCGCCTTGCGCGCCTCGGGTGTCAGCTCTGACAGCTCCCCCGCCAAACGCTCGAGAATCGAATTTGATACATTTGTCCCATTCATGATTGACGATGGTACTTATGTTCGATTAGCCTGTCGAGCGAAAAACGTAGAGTCGCGAAAGGAAGAACCGTGGCACAGGAATTTCCAACTCAGGCCCGCGTGGTGATCGTGGGCGGTGGCGTCATGGGCGTGGGACTTGCGTACCATTTGGGACATGAAGGCTGGGGCAACGATACCGTTTTGCTTGAAAAGGCGGAGCTGACCTCCGGCTCAACCTGGCACGCCGCTGGCCAGATCACACATTCCACCAGTTCCTTCGGCCTCGGCAAATGCGTCGACTACAATATCGACCTCTATTCCGGTGCTTTGGAGAAGGAGACGGGCCAGCCTGTGACATGGCATGGCTGCGGCTCCTTCCGGCTGGCCTATACAGAAGACGAAATGGACTGGCTGCGCCACACCTTGTCTGTCGGCCGCTCACTTGGATTTAACATCGAGCTGGTCGGCACGGAGGAGATCGCCAAGCTGCACCCGTTCTACAATCTCGACGGTGTTATCGGCGCGCTGCACACACCCGATGACGGCCATGTCGATCCAACGAACGTAACCATGTCGATGGCCGCAGGTGCCCGCCAGAAAGGCGTGCGGATCATCCGGCACTGCCAGGCGACCAACATTACACAAGACGCGAATGGCGAGTGGCTCGTCGAAACCCCCCAAGGCACAATCCGCTGCGAACATGTCGTCAACGCGGGCGGCACCTATGCGCGGCAAATGGGCGAATGGTCGGGGCTACAGCTGCCCATGACTTCGATGACGCACCATTATTTCGTGACTGAGAACGTGCCCGAGTTTGAAAACCTCGACACCGAACTGCCTGTGATCCGCGACGACAAAAAGGTCTCAGGCTACATCCGGATGGAGCAGAAAAAGGGCCTGATCGGGATATACGAGAAAGAGAACCCGAACTCTGTCTGGCACGACCATTGCCCGTGGGACTACGAAAACTGGCTCTTTGATGCCGATTACGACCGGGTGATGCCGTATCTGGAAGAAAGCCTTAACCGCATGCCGATCTTTGCTGAGCTTGGCATCACGCGGGAGGTGCATGGCGCGATCTCCCACCCGCCGGACGGCAACCCGCTGATTGGCCCCGCGCCGGGTGTGCGCAATTACTGGTGCTGCTGCGGTACGCAGATCGGCATTGGCTGGGGGCCGGGTCTTACCCGCGAGCTTGCCCGATGGATGGTGCATGGCGCGGCGGATATCTCGATGCGCGAATACGACCCGCGCCGCTTCGGCAGCTACGCCACGAAAGACTGGCAGGTGGTGAAGGCTGAGGAAGACTACTGCCTGCGCCACGAAATCCCCTTCCCGCATTTCAACCGCCTGGCCGGGCGGCCAATCAAGCCATCCCCCTTACATGAGCTCTTGAAAGAAAAAGGCGCCGTGCATGAAGAGAATTACGGTTTCGAGCGCCCGCGCTTCTTCGCCAAAGGCATCGCGCAGGAGGATCACTACTCCTTCAACCGCACGCCCGTTGACGACATGGTCGCAGCTGAGGTCAAAGCCGTGCGGGAAGCTGCCGGGATCATGGACGTCACCGCCTTCACGAAGGTTCTGGTTGAAGGCCCTGACGCCTACGCGCTGTTGGACCGCCTGACGGCTAACCGGATGCCTCAGAAAGTCGGATCCATCACGCTGACACACATGCTCAACCGCCGCGGCCGGATCGAGCTGGAAACGACGATTGTGCGCATGGCGGAGGATCGCTTTTACCTCGTCTGCGCTGCATTCTTCGAGCAACGCCTTCTCGACCATCTCGCACAACAGATGGACGACGAAAACGCAACCGTCACCGCGCTGTCCGACCAATGGTCCGCCCTATCCCTCAACGGCCCTCGTTCTCGCGATATCCTCGCCGGGTGCACGTCAGCCCCGCTCGACAACAAAAGCTTCCGCTGGCTCTCCGCCCAAGAGATCGAGGTCGCGGGCCACAGCATCTGGGCCTTCCGCATGTCCTATGCGGGCGAGCTTGGCTGGGAATTCCACATGCCAAACGCCGCCTGTCTCGACGTCTACAACGCCTTGACCGACGCCGGCGCACCACTCGGCATGGTCGATTATGGCTCCTTCGCGATGAACGTGATGCGGATGGAGAAAGGCTTCAAAGGCGCGGGCGAGCTGACTAATGAGGTCACCTTGGCCGAGGCCGATGTCGGCCGGTTCGCACGCACGGACAAGGAGTATCTGGGCCGCGACAAGACCTTAAATGAGGACCTACCCTGGGTCTGCGCCTATCTGGAGATTGAACCCGACGGCAAGGCCGACGGCCACGGCGGGGAGGCCGTGATGCATGAGGGTCAGGTTGTCGGCTCCACCGCCTCGGTCGCCTTCGGCCCGACGGTCGGCAAGATTCTGGCCTTCGCCTATATCAAACCTTTTGCCGCCGAGCCCGGCACGGCGCTAGAGGTGGTCATCCACGGGGAACCCCGCGCGGCGAAAGTCCTGGGGGAACCGGCCTATGACCCGGCCAGCGAGAAGCCCCGCACCGACGCGATGCAAGAGGCCGCAGAGTGACCGATATCCCCAAAACCATGCGTGCGATGGTCTTGAAACGCCATGGCGACATGGATGCGCTGGAGTATGAGACCGACTGGCCTGTGCCTGTTCCGCAAGGCCGCGAGGTCCTGATCAAGGTCGCCGCAACCGGCATGAACAACACCGATGTAAACACGCGCGCGGGCTGGTACTCCAAATCGGTCACAGACGCGACCACGGGTGGCGCCTATGATCTCGACGCGAAGGCGGACAACACATGGGGCGGCGCGGGCGTGCAATTCCCGCGCATTCAGGGCGCGGATGTATGCGGGCATGTGGTAGCGACTGCCGACCCACAAGACGCGCATCTCATTGGAAAACGAGTTATTACCGACAACTGGCTGCGCGATTGGGATGACCCGTTGAACATGCATCAAACCGGCTATTTTGGGTCCGAGGCCGATGGTGGCTATGCCGAATATTGCAAAATCGACGCGCGCAACGTGCATGCGGTGCAAAGCGACCTGACCGACGTTGAGCTGGCCACTTTCTCCTGCTCCTACTCCACCGCGGAAGGCATGCTGGCCCGCGCCAATGTTGCCGAAGGCGACTGCGTCTTGATTACCGGCGCATCGGGCGGCGTGGGAGGAGCGCTCATCCAGCTAGCCAACCGGCGCGGCGCGGTAACCATCGCCATGGCGTCCGAGAGCAAGCACGCCGAAGTCGCCAAGATGAACCCCGCGCACCTACTCACACGCGGGCCAGAAGACCTGAAAACCGCGCTGAAAGACGCGACCGGTAAAGACAGCGTCGACGTGGTCGCCGACATCGTTGCAGGTCCCTATTTCGGCACGTTAATCGACGCGCTGGATCGCGGCGGGCGCTACACGACCTCGGGCGCCATTGCTGGGCCAATCGTCGATCTGGACGTGCGCACGCTTTATTTGATGGACCTGACCTTCACCGGCTCCACCGTGATCCCGCCACAGATCATGACCGATCTCATAGGCTATATCGAAAGGGACGAGGTCAAACCGATAGTGGCTGGCACCTACGCGCTCCAAGATTTTAAAACGGGTCAACAAGCCTTCATCGACAAGACCCACACCGGAAATATAGTGGTGGTGCCTTGAGCGCGATTGCAGCCCTCCTCGCGGCGGTCCGTGCCCTGCATGAGCGCACGCCGGAGCTTGCCTCCTATGCGCCGTGGCCGTCAGACTTGTCCCCTTTCGAGGTCCGTCCGCATTTGGTCGAGGCTGCACAAAACCTAGGCGTCCAATCCCTCCGAGGAACACGCGGCACGGCGCGCGTCATTAAGGCCTTGCGCCGCGCCGCGCCAGAGCTGGAATGGCGCCAGACCTACACGGCGGAGGAGGTTGGCGAGCGTTTCCTACGAACTTACGGCTATGTCGAGCTGTTCGGCCCGACAGGCCATTTTCGGTCCAAACAACTGCGCGGTTATCTGGGGTTTTGGGGCCCGGATCTCACCTATGATTGGCACGCGCATGAGGCGGAGGAGCTGTATTTCACCCTCGCAGGCCAAGCCGTCTTCGCCGCGCGTGGCGCGTCAAATGTCTCGCTTAAGCCAGGGCAAGCGCGCAGCCATGCGGCCAACCAACCTCATATGATGATCACATTGGATCAGCCCTATTTATGCTACGTGCTCTGGCGCGGCGCGGGGCTGGAGGGTCTGCCCCGGATGGTCGCCTCATGAAGATCATCCGCATCCGCATCTACAAGACCGATCTTCCTTATGTGGGCGGCGCTTACGTTTGGGGCGCGGGCAACGCGATTGAGGTCGCAAAGGCCAGTGTCGTAGTGATCGACACAGATGCTGGACTGCAAGGATGCGGGGAGTTCACCCCCTGCGGCGAGAATTACATGGTGGCTCACTCGGAGGGCGTGGAAGCTTTGGCCCGGCTCGCGGCCCCAAAGCTTCTGGGCGAAGACCCACGTCAGGTCGCCCGTATCGAACAGCTGCTCGACCACACAGTGCAAGGGCATGGCTACGCCAAAGCGCCATTTGACGCGGCCTGCTGGGACCTTCTGGGCCAGGCCTGCGACCAGCCCGTCTGGATGCTCATGGGCGGCAAGCTCACCGACGGTGCGCCCATGTACCGTGTCGCCCCGCAAAAGGCGACGGAAGAGACGTTGGCAGAGATGCAACGCTACCGCGCCCAGGGCTACCGCCAATTCCAAATCAAAGTCGGCGGCGATTGGAAAACCGACATCGACCGCATCCGCGCCGGTGTCGCGCTGTTGGAGCCGGGCGAAAAAGCCATGGCCGACGCCAATCAGGGTTGGAGGGTCGACAACGCCATCCGCGTCGCCCGCGCCACACGCGATCTGGATTTCATTCTGGAACAACCCTGTCGGACCTATGAGGAATGCCAACAGGTGCGCCGCGTGGCCGAGCAGCCCATGAAGCTTGATGAATGCGTGACCGGCATGGCCGCCGCGCAACAGATCGTGGCCGACCGGGGGGCAGAGATTTGTTGTTTGAAAATCTGCAACCTCGGCGGGCTTTCCAAAGCGCGCCGGGTGCGTGATTTTCTGGTCGAGAATCGCATCCCCGTGGTCAGCGAAGACACATGGGGCGGGGAGATCACAACCGCCGCAGTCGCCCATTTCGCGGCCTCGACCCCGGCGGAGTATCTGCAAAACTCGACCGATCTGATGAATTACAACACCCGCTCCACGGGTATTGGCGGCGCACTCGCCCACGACGGTAAGCTTTATTCACCTGATAAGCCCGGCCTCGGCGTGACTCCCGACTTTGAAAGCCTTGGGGCACCTGTGGCGGAGTACGCGGCATGAAAATCACCCGCCTCACTGTCTACCATGTCGACCTGCCGCTAGAGCATCCCTATTGGCTCTCCGGTGGGCGGCTGAAGTTCGAAACCCTCGACGCGACTTTCGTGAAACTGGAGACCGATGAGGGCATGATTGGATGGGGCGAGGGCACACCCTGGGGCCACACCTACGTCCCCGCTCATGGCCCCGGCATCCGCGCGGGGATTGAGACGATGGCACCTTTCATCCTCGGCCTTGATCCGCGCAAAGTGCTTGACATCGAGCGCGCGATGGACCTGGCCCTGCCCGGTCATCTCTATGCGAAAAGCCCTATCGACATGGCGTGCTGGGACATTGCGGGCCAAGCCGCCGGCCTGCCGATCGCGGATCTGATGGGCGGCGGGTCGCGGACGCCGCGCCCGATTGCCTCCTCCGTCGGGGCCAAAACCATTGAAGAAACGCGCGACGTGATCGAGCGCTACCGCAAGCGCGGCTACATTGCCCATTCCGTCAAGATCGGCGGAGATGTTGCCCGCGACATTGCCCGGGTGCGCGACGTCGAGAGCCTGAAACAACCCGGCGACATCATGCTCTATGACGTCAACCGTGGCTGGACCCGTCAGCAAGCGCTGCGCGTAATGAGCGCCTGCGAGGACCTGAACGTGATGTTCGAGCAGCCTTGCGAAACGCTCGACGACATCGCCGCGATCAGTCACAAACACGCCTCCGTCGTCTCGGTCGATGAAAGCCTCGTCACGCTGCAGGACGCCACCCGCATCGCGCGTGACGGGCTGGCGGAGGTGTTTGGCATCAAACTCAACCGCGTCGGCGGGCTAACCAAAGCCGCGCGGATGCGTGACGTGGCGCTGGCCCATGGGATCGACATGTTTGTGATGGCCACCGGCGGCTCGGTGCTCGCGGATACTGAGGCGCTGCATCTGGCCGCGACCATCCCTGACGCCAATTGCCACGCCGTCTGGGCCTGCCAGGACATGCTGACGGTCGACATCGCGGCCGGGCGCGGCCCGCGCAACAAAGATGGTCACTTGCACCTGCCGGAGGCCCCCGGCCTAGGCGTGCACCCGGAGGAGGAGGCGCTCGGTCAGCCGGTCGCAGTTTACGAATGAAGATCAATAAGCTCACCCTGTGGTCCGTCGATCTGACCAGCCACGAGACCTACTACATGGCCGAGGGCAAAACCTGCGCCACGGTCGAAACCCATGTGCTGTGTCTGGAGACCGACAACGGCCTGAAAGGCTGGGGGGAGGTCTGCCCTATCCCCCATTACTTGCCCGCTTTCGCCAAAGGCGTGCCAAGCGCCATTACCGAGATGGCCCCCGAAATCCTGGGTATCACGCCAACCGGCATCGACGCTCCGATGCGCAAGCTGGATGGGTTTTTGCAAGGCCATCTGCACGCCAAATCGATTGTCGATATGGCGCTTTGGGATCTTTATGGCAAAGCAACGGGCCTGCCGCTCTACCAGCTTTTGGGCGGGCGCACGCGGGCCGACATGCCGCTCTACCACTCCATCACCTGCATCGCGCCCGATGAGATGGCTCGCATCGCGCGGGAGGCCTATGCGACCGGCATCCGCCAGTTTCAGGTCAAGCTCGGCGCAGATGCCGATCATGCCGCAGACGCAGAACGCCTGACAAAAGTGCGCGAGGCCGTGGGCCCCGGCCCCATCGTCTATGGCGACTGGAATTGCGGCGCGACAAAGCTGCAGGCCACACGCACGGGCCGCGCCGTCGCGTATCTCGACATCATGTTGGAGCAGCCTTGCAAAACGCTGGAAGACTGCGCCGCTGTGCGTGCAGCCACCGGACTGCCAATGAAAATCGACGAGGGTGCCTATGATCTGGCATCGCTGATGCGAGCAGCAGAGCTGGGCGTGCTGGACGCCGTGGCGCTGAAACTGTCCAAATTCGGCGGCCTCTCCGCCATGCGCCGCGCACGCGATCTGACGGTGCATTTGGGCGCCGAAATCTGCTCCGAATGCACCTGGGGCTCAGACATTGTCACCGCCGCTTCCTTGCATTTCGCGGCCTCAACCCCGCAGGGCTCACTGCTCAACACCTGCGATCTTTCTGGCTACGTCGCCCCGCGCGTCGCCCCGGATTGCCCGACCCGCAAAGACGGGCGTATCGCCCCGCCCGAAGGCCCCGGCCTTGGCGTAACCCCCGACCTCGACATCCTTGGCGACCCAATTTTGGAGATCAGCTAAAATGCTCAAAATACAATCCCAAGACGACTGGATCGCGCGCGCAGGCGAAGTACTGCCCGCCGCAGGTTTCGGCAATTTCGATCCCGGCATTCTGATCGCACGCGGCGAAGGCTCCCGCGTCTGGGACGAGGATGGGCGGGAATATGTCGACTACCTGATCGGCTCCGGCCCTATGCTTTTGGGCCATGGCCACCCGGAGGTGATGGAGGCGGTACTGGAACAGCTTCCAAAGGGCATGACGTTTTTCGCAAATAACTCCAAGGGCGTAGAGCTCGCCGAAGCCATAGTCGAGGCCGTCCCTTGTTGCGAACAGGTCCGCTTCGTGGCCTCCGGCGGGGAGGCGGATATGTACGCCATCCGCCTCGCACGGGCCTATACTGGAAAAGACAAAATCCTGAAATTCGAAGGCGGCTATCACGGTATGAGCGCGGAGGCACAGATGAGCCTCGCCCCCTCCGCCCGGGTCAATTTCCCACAAGCCGTTCCAGACAGTGCGGGCATCCCACAGGCCGTCGCTGACCAAATGTTGATCGCGCCCTACAACGACCTTGCTGCGGTGGAGGCCCTGCTTAACGAGCATAAAGACGTGGCCGCCATCATCGCCGAGCCTTTGCAACGGATCATCCCCGCGCAGCCCGGCTTCCTGCAAGGCCTGCGCGATCTGTGCGACAAATACTCGGTCCTGCTGATTTTTGATGAGATCGTCACCGGCTTCCGCCTCGCCTATGGCGGCGCGCAGGAGAGGTACGGCGTGACGCCGGACATTTGCACCCTCGGCAAGATCATCGGTGGTGGCTTCCCGCTGGCAGCTTTGGGCGCCAGCACCGAGATCATGGCGCATTTCGACAAGGGCAAAGCTGGTGCGGAAAACTGGCTCATGCAGCTTGGCACTTTGTCGGGTAACCCTGTTGCCTCCGTCGCCGGGCTCAAAACAATGGAAGTGCTGAGCCGCGACGGCGCTTACGAAAGGCTGCGCGCAACAGGAAAACGCTTGCAAGACATGCAAACCAAAGCGCTCGACGCGGCCGGGATCGCCCATCAGATTTGCGGCGACGAGACCCTCTTCGACGTCTATTTCACCGATCACGCCTGCACCGATTACCGCAACGCCCAGCATGACGACCCAGCCCGCAACGCGCTCTATAACAAGGTGCTAAGAGAGAACGGTGTTTTCAAATCACCCGGTAAGCTCTACCCGCACCTGGCGGTGACAGATGCGGATCTGGAGCTAACCGAGACAGCTGTGAAGGCCGCGGTCAAAGCAATCTCCGAAGCTTAGCCGACCAGCTTGCCTTCCAAAGCCTCGTCAATCAGCGCGATGGTTTCCTCGACCCCGTAAAGCGCGATAAACCCGCCAAAGCGCGGCCCTTGGGACGCGCCCAGAAGCACCTCGTAAAGCGCCTTGAACCAGTCGCGCAGCGGGTCGAACCGCTCGCGGCCGCAGGCGAAGACCTCAGATTGCAAGGCTTCGGCATCCAGCCCGCCGTCCCAAACAACAAGTCGTTCACGCAAGTCCAGCAAGGCTTCGCGCTCCAATTCGGTCGCCTCACGGTAAGTCTTCGCAGGCTTCACGAAGTCATTGTAATACGCCACGGCAAAGCCTGCCGCCTGATCCAAATCGGGATGCGTTTCGGGTGACGCATCAGGTGCGTAACGCTGGATGAAGCCCCAAAGCTGCGACTTTTCCTCAGCATTCGCCACGGAGGCCAAGTTCAACAGCATAGAGAACGGCACCACCATATTCGATGCAGGCACGTTATGCCCGTGGATATGGAACACGGGGTTGTTTGCCCGCGCCTTGTCGTCCTGATCGCCGTAAGCGCGCAGCTGCTGGTGATACTCATCCACTGCCTTCGGGATCACGTCGAAATGCATCCGCTTGGCGGTTTTGGGCTTGAGATACATGAAGTAGCTCAGCGATTCAGACGAGGCATAGGTCAGCCATTCATCAATCGACACCCCGTTGCCGGTGGTTTTCGAAATCTTGTGCCCGTCGGCGTCCAGAAACAGCTCATAGGTGAAATGCTCCGGCTTTTTGCCACCGAGGATTTGGCAAATGCGGTCATAGATCGGCGTGTTGGTGGAATGGTCCTTGCCATACATCTCGAAATCGACGTCTAGCGCGGCCCAACGGGCGCCGAAATCGGGTTTCCACTGCAGCTTCACATTGCCGCCGGTGACAGGCACGGTCCACTCGCGACCGTCTTCGTCGTCAAAACTCACCTCGCCTTTTGCCGCGTCGACATGCTTCATCGGCACGTAAAGCACCCGGCCCGTTTCAGGATGGATTGGCAGGAAGATCGAATAGGTTTCCTGCCGCTCTTCGCGCAGGGATTTCAGCATAACGGCCATGACGTCATCATATTTCTCGGCCGCGCGCAAAAGCACCTCGTCGAACCGGCCAGAGCGATAGAACTCGGTCGAGGAGATGAACTCATACTCGAACCCGAACGTGTCGAGGAAGCTGTTCAGCTTGGCGTTGTTATGCGCTCCAAAACTGTCATGTGTGCCGAACGGGTCGGGCACATCCGTCAAAGGCCGCTGCAAATGCGGCTCCAGCATCTCGGGGTTTGGCACGTTCCCCGGCACCTTGCGCATCCCGTCCAGATCGTCGGAGAAACAGATTAGCTTGGTTGGGATGTCGGAAATCACCTCGAAGGCGCGGCGGATCATCGTCGTCCGCGCGACTTCCCCAAACGTGCCAATATGAGGCAGACCCGACGGGCCATAGCCGGTCTCAAACAGAACATATCCCTTTTCCGGCGCCGCCTTTTCATAGCGTTTGAGCAACCGGCGCGCTTCTTCGAAGGGCCAAGCTTTGGAGCTCATCGCTGCGTCGCGGAAATGTGACATCTATCTTGCTTTCGAAATCTACTGGCGCACCCCATATGCGCCTTGGGTGCTGCTACCTATTGTGCGCCACCCCGCTCGTCAATATTCTGCACTGCAACAAACCCTCCCATTAGAGACGCAAAATGTCCCTCGACGCCCCTTCCCTTTCCCCGCAAGACAGCCTTGTCGCGATCATGATTTCCGTATCGATTTCGGACGCGAATATTCGCACGGCAGAGCTTGTAACCATCCAGCAGATCGTTAATCACCTGCCCGTTTTCGCTGAGTATGACCCAGACCGGTTCAACAAAGTCGTGCAAATCGTATTTGAGCTTTTTGAAGAAGAAGATGGTCTCGACGCGCTTTTTGGTCTAACCCGGGACGCTCTGCCACAAGAACTGCATGAAACGGCATACGCTCTTGCCTGCGACGTTGCCGCCAGCGACAAGCGGGTCAGCCAGGAAGAACTACGTCTGCTTGAAGAAATACGTTACGAGCTCAACCTTGATCGGTTGCATGCCGCAGCAATCGAGCGGGCCGCGCGGGCACGTTATTCGACCCTTTCCAACTCAGATTGAGCGAAACAGACGAGCCATATGCCTAGCTTAAGCGAATTGTTAAACCAAAACTGATAGGCCGCCATTGAATTAAAACAGGCGGGCACTGTGGAACGGAGCGCATATAAATTTTTATCCCATATAGGCCTTCCAGCTTATTGTGTCGCCCCGTCTGACCTAGGCGATCTCGTCTTTGTTGCCTGCAACGATGCGTGGGTAGAACTGGCAGGTGCAACCCGCGCTGAATTGATCGGCGAAAAGCCTGCAGATATCGTGCCACAGTTCTTTGACGATGCGAACAAAGCTGTGTGGGAGAAGGCCCATCGGAGGACATTCTTAGGCTCGGAGAAATCTGAATTTCGGCTGACACTCCAACGAAACACCCTGCTTCAAGTTCACTTGTCACCCATGTTTGATGAGCAAGGGGATGTGTCCGCTATGACAGCGATCGCACATCAAATAGAGGAACCGAACATGCGCGCCAACGCAGGCGTGGCGCAGCTTTCGCGCGAGATGGAAAAATTTATTTCCATGGCGGCGCATGATCTACGCACACCAATGCGCAATGTGCAAAGTCTTGCTGATCTGCTGCGTGATGATTTCGTCGATATGGGCGATGGCAAGCTGGAGCTTATAGACCTGCTTGAAGATGTTGCGATTAAAGCCACCGCTCTCATTTCCGATGTATTATCCTATGCGCAAGCCACCTCAGGGGAGAACGCTAAAGAGACGTTTCGCTTAGACGTGCTTTGCGACGACATTCATCTGGTTGTCGACCCGTCACACACCCATGGCGTGTTCGCACCCCCGACGGGCCTGGAGGCTGAGAAGGCTGCCATTCAGATTATCGTGCGCAACTTGATCGATAATGCACTCAAACACAGCAAGCGGGAGATAGTCGCAGTCGATATCTCTGTTGAAGCGGGGGCGAACGGAATGCTCGTTTTCACTGTGGCCGACGATGGGAAAGGTTTCCAAGACCCCGCCCTTGCGTTCCTGGATGGTGGCGATTTCCGGGTCGATAGTGGCTACGGCATGCTCGGCATTCGGCGCATGATTAAGGAGCGCGGCGGCACGATAAGCGCAGAAAACCAAGGGAAAGATGGCGGCGGTATCGTTCGCTTTTCTCTTCCCGGGCGTATCATCGCGACCGAGAAGAAAAGCGCCGTTGCATAATCCGGTGTAGCTATTGCTCCGAAAGCTGCGCTTTCTGCTCCAAATCTCCGTAGAGCGTAGTCCACCGGGCAATCAGTCTTTGCTGCATCCGGCGGGCGCGGGAATCCCAACCGCGGGCGCCGCGCGGGCGCTCGCGCTCCGCCCGGCTTAGCTTGCTACGACGGTCCAAATCGGAGCTGTATATCGCGAAAGCAAGGTCGCGCCCTACGGGGGTGGTCACATAGCCAGCCAAGCCACTTACGAAGTTCAAAGTGCCAGTTTTTGCAAAAATGCGTCGGCCGCTTTTCGTATCAAGATCGCCCTTGGCATCCAAAACCCTGAGCTCTTTGAGGAGCGGTTGCAAAAGACGCTGCGCGTCGGACCCGGTCAGGATGCGCACCATGTCAAAAGCTGTCAGTTTTGTTTGGTCACCAAGGCCGGAATGGTCGATAAAACCCGGGCGACGCACGTCAAACCTCGCTTTGGACCAATTTGACTTGGCAGCCCCAGATGCCACAAGGCTCCCTGCCCCGCTGGCTGTCAAGCCAAGGGACTCGGCGGTCAGGTTGGTCGAGAATTTTAACATCCCCCGAACAATATCTTCCAAAACCGGGCTCTTATGCGACGCCAAAAGCCTGGCACCCTCAGGCAGCGCGGCGATGCGTTCGGCGGGGCGCAACACAATTCCATGACTACGGGCCAAGGTATGCATCACGTCACCCGCATAGGCCCCAGGCGCACGTACAGGCAGCCAACGGCCGCCCTTTTTCCTTCCGAGCGCACGCTTATTCACCGTCCAATCCTCGAAAGCAGCTGATTGGGAATACGTGAAAACGGGACCTTTCCCGTCGACAATCTTGGCGCGCACAACACTGACGGCGGGTCGTACCCGCTCACTGCGCGCCTCGAGCGTGAGGTTGAAATCATTACCCTCGGGCGTCCATTCCAAAAACACCCGATTGAAATTCAGATTGAGCCCGGAAATGCCTGGGTTGTACCCGACTTGCAGCGGCTGCGCAGCGTCAATCTCCCGCACCCAAGGCAAGGCCCCATCATAAATCAAAAACTTCCCGTCGACCGAAACAATGCCCGCCTCCTTCAGGCTCGCTGCTAGGTCGAACAGATCGTCGCTATCCAGAACAGGGTCGCCCCCCCCCCGCCAATATCAAATCCCCCTTGAGCACCCCATTCTCGATGGGCCCGGTGCCAAGCAGGCGGGTTTCGAACCGAAATTGCGGCCCGAGCATTTCCAAAGCGTAGAGTGCCGTCACGGCTTTCGTCACGCTCGCCGGAGGGTGCGCGCGCAAGGCGGAAAAGCTTTCCAGAACCTCCCCCGTCACAGCATCCGCCACCACAAAGCTGCTGTGTCCGCCCAGCCCTGCATCTTCCATGATCCGCGCCGCTGCAATGACCGACCTCTTCTCCGCATCTCCAGGCTTTAGAAGTGGCCGCAGAGAAGCTTCAGGCGCGTTGGCAAATGCCGCACCTACCAAGCCCAGGGCAAGGCAAGCAGACAAAAACGCACGGCGGCGCAGAGGGCGGGTGGCACGCGAACTCATGCCCCATAAATTGCCGAACAGGCCCGCGCTGGCAAGTCCACAAAACCCCTGATACGCAAGAGTGATGGCCCGCAAGCTTCTCTTGGCCGCGGCGATCATGTCGCTCGGAATGCTGATGATCCCCCTGGGGGACAGCGCTGGCAAACTTTTGACAGGTCTCGGCGCCGACCCGCTCTTTATCACATGGGCGCGGTTCACAGGTGGAATGATGCTCATTGCGCCTTTCGTGCTGCGACGCAGGGCGATCCTCTTGCTTAAAGATTGGCGCATCTGGTTCCGCGCATCGCTGCAAGCCCTGACCGTCATTACCATCCTGACAGCCCTCGGCACCGAGCCGATCGCCAATGTCTATGGGGCTTTCTTTCTAGGTCCTTTGGTGAGCTATCTGCTGTCGATTACTCTGTTACGGGAGGAAGGTAATCGCCTCCGCCTGGTCCTATTGCTCATCGGGCTCGCTGGCGTATTTCTCGTTGTCAAACCGGGCTTTGGCATGTCTAGCGGGTTGGCCTGGGCCCTACTTTCGGGGCTGCTTTATGGCGCCTTCCTGACGGCCTCTCGTTGGGTGCAACCCTTAGGAAAACCGATGGACCTTTTGCTAACGCAGCTGATGGTATCTGCCATTCTCATGGCACCACTGGGCGTTTCGGCGGCGCCAGACGCTATGCCCTGGGGCTTGCTGGCCTGGTCCTCGGCCGCCTCGCTCCTGGGAAATTTGCTTCTCATCTTTGCCTATGCGCGTGCCGGCGCCTCTTTCCTTGCACCTTTCATCTACATCCAGCTGCTGGGAGCAATGCTCTACGGCGTACTCTTTTTCGAAACCTGGCCAGACGGATTGGCCCTGACCGGGCTTGCGGTCATTTTTATCAGCGGCTTTGCAACGCTCTTTCTCAGGACCAATCGCCGCGTTGCCTGATCTCCGTCGAAGACGCATCGCTCAGAAGCACGTTGATGAAACACCATGCGGGGGCAATCCTGCGACCAAGACTTTGGCTATAGAGCCCGGGAAGGCGCGCGTCATTGTAAACCTGCGCCGCTTTGGAGCGCCGTGCAGAAATACGATCACCCGGCCGCGCAATCACGCCGATCGGCACGCTTTCCATGATCTCCCGCCAATCCTGCCAGTGATGAAACGACGCCAGATTATCCGCCCCCATGAGCCAAACAAATCGCACGCCGGGGTAGCGCGGCAGGAGCGCGCGCAAGGTTTGCGCCGTGTAACGCGTGCCCAGGCGCGCTTCGAGATCTGTCACCTTGACGGATGGTTGGGCGATCACCTGCCGCGCTCGTCGCATCCGCGCGTCTAACTCCGCAGGGCCTTTAGCTTTCAAAGGATTGCCAGGAGACACCAGCCACCAGACCTGGTCCAACCCAAACCGTTTCAAAGCGTGTCTTGTGATATGGGCGTGCCCCTCATGCGCCGGGTCAAAAGAGCCCCCCAAAAGGCCTATCACCTGACCCGGACGCGCAATCGGCCAACCCTGCACGTGCCTTAATCCGTCTCCGACGACTTGGCCCAGAGGTTGATATCTTCCTCCGATGAAATGCGGTCAATCTCAGCGAGTTCCGCGTCGCTGAAGTCAAGGTTAGAGATCACACCTGCGCAATCCTTGATCTGACTTGGGCGCGAGGCCCCTATAAGCGCAGTCGTGACCCGTTCGCCGCGCAAAACCCAGGCCAGCGCCATCTGCGCCAGGCTTTGCCCGCGCGCACTCGCGATCTCACTGAGTGCACGTACCGACGCCAGGGAGCGCTCGTTGATCATCCCATCAAGCAGCGATTTGCCTTGGGTGGCACGGCTACCCTCAGGAATGCCGTTCAGGTATTTGTTGGTTAGAATGCCCTGCGCCAATGGAGTGAAGGCGATGGAGCCAACTCCAAGATCATCCAACGTATCGAGCAAACCATCATGCTCGACCCAACGGTTCAGAAGGTTGTAGGAGGGCTGATGGATCAGCATCGGCGTTCCGAGATCTTTCAATATCTCCACCGCTTGCCGCGTTCGCTCCGAATTATAGGATGAAATCCCGGCATAGAGCGCGCGGCCGGAGCGCACGATATAATCCAGCGCACCCATCGTTTCTTCCAGCGGCGTGTCAGGGTCAAACCTGTGCGAATAGAAAATATCGACATAGTCCAAACCCATCCGCTCTAGGGATTGGTCGCAAGAGGCCACCATGTATTTCCGGCTCCCCATTTCACCGTAAGGCCCCGGCCACATCTCATATCCGGCCTTTGAAGAAATGATCAGCTCGTCGCGAAAACCGGCGAAATCGGTTTTCAGAATTTCCCCAAACGCCTCTTCGGCACTGCCCGGGGGGGGACCGTAATTATTGGCAAGGTCGAAATGCGTGATCCCAAGATCGAACGCCGTGCGGCACATGGCCCGCTTTAGCTCATGCGGCGTGTCCCCACCAAAATTATGCCACAGCCCCAGGCTGATTGCGGGCAGCTTCACACCTGACTTGCCACAGCGGCGGTAGATCATTTTGTCATATCGGTCCGGGTCTGGTCGGTAAATCATAGGCTTCGGCTTTGCGGGTCGCGTTGGTTTGGTCATGGCTCTGTTGTGAAGCGCATGACAGGAAAGGTCAAACAGCGCAGCCCAAAGCCTGCTTTGATATTGCCGCCTGGGAGTGATCGGGGCAGAGTTCCGCCAACCGCGCCCAAGCGGCCCATTTAGCAGAACGGAGACCTGCATGAGCGAAAAGCAATATCACGTCGGCGAGCTCGGCGACGCCCAACCGGATGTGACGCAATTCGAACCGAAGCCTTTCAAGAAAGGCAAACCGCCAGAACCCTTGAGTTTTGAGGTGGTCATGACCGCTGAGGCGACCGAGAAGCAACGCAAAACCGGCACGGTGCAGGTCAATATCCCTGGCTTTTCGCCCGTAAAATTCTTCTGCGACGAAGATATCCCAATTGGCGATGACACCGCCCCGCCCCCGCTGGCGTATATGTGCGCAGGGATCGGCTTTTGCCTCATGACCCACCTGACCGACATTTACACGGCGCGCAAAATCAACATCAAATCAATGAAGCTGGAACAACGTGTCGGTTTTAATACCAACCTGTCGAACATGCGCCAGCTGGGCCATATGACCGAAGGCAAGACGGAGCATATCGAAACCCACGTGTTGATCGAAAGCGATGAGCCAGAAGAGCGTATCCGCGACCTGATGGAAGAGGCGGAAAACGCCTGCATGGCGCATTTCGCGCTGCGCAACCCGATCCCATGGCGCTCCCGCCTTTTGCACAATGGCAAGGAACTCCTCGACCACAGCGGCTAAACATAGAAAACAAACGGCGGCGCGACTGACCCACGTTGCGCCGCGCCCTCAGGCTGGATAAACCAGCCCAAACGACGTTACAGGAGGAAACCCCCGATGGCCGCCAATCAATTCGTGTACTTCATGGACGGGGTGTCCAAGCAATATCCCGGCGGTAAGAAGGTGTTCGAAAACATCCGCCTGAACTTTCTACCCGGCGTCAAAATCGGCGTCGTCGGGGTAAACGGCACCGGTAAATCCTCTCTGATGCGGATCATGGCCGGTCAGGACAAGGATTTCACCGGGGAGGCCTGGGCGGCTGAGGGCGCCAAAGTCGGCTACCTGCCGCAGGAACCCACGCTCGAAGAAGAGATGACGGTGCGCGACAACGTCATGCTCGGCGTGAAGGAAAAGAAAGACATCCTCGATCGTTACAACGAGCTCGCCATGAACTACTCCGACGAGACAGCGGATGAGATGGCCAAGCTGCAGGACGAGATCGACAGCCAGAACCTTTGGGATCTCGATGCCCAAATAGACGTCGCGATGGAGGCGCTGCGCTGCCCGCCCGATGACGCCATGCCGGAGAACCTTTCAGGTGGTGAACGTCGCCGCGTGGCGCTGTGCAAGCTGCTGCTTGAGGCGCCCGACATGCTGCTCCTCGACGAGCCGACCAACCACCTCGACGCCGAAACCATCGCCTGGCTGCAAAAGCACCTGATCGACTACAAGGGCACCTGCCTGATCGTCACCCACGACCGGTATTTCCTCGACGACATCACCGGCTGGATCCTCGAACTCGACCGCGGGCGCGGCATTCCTTACGAGGGCAATTATTCCAGCTGGCTGGAGCAAAAAGCAAAGCGGCTGGAGCGCGAGGCCAAGGAAGACAAGGCCAAGCAAAAGACGCTCGAGCGCGAGCTCGAATGGATGCGCTCCGGTGCCAAGGCCCGTCAGGCCAAAGGCAAAGCCCGGATCAACGCCTATAGCGAGATGGCGTCGCAATCCGAGAAAGAGAAAGTCGGTCGCGCCCAGATCATCATCCCCAATGGTCCGAGATTGGGGTCCAAGGTGATTGAAGTCGAAGGGCTGACCAAAGCCTATGGCGACAAGCTTCTGGTTGAAGACCTTAGCTTCTCCCTCCCCCCCGGCGGCATTGTCGGCGTGATCGGCCCCAACGGCGCGGGTAAATCCACGCTTTTCCGTATGCTCACGGGTCAGGAACAACCCGATGGCGGTACAGTGTCCTACGGTGACACGGTGCAGCTGTCCTATGTTGACCAGTCTCGCGACGCGCTGAAAGGCGACGCGACCGTCTGGGAGGAGATCTCCGACGGAGGCGAAATCATCCAGCTCGGCGACGCCCAGATGAACTCCCGCGCCTATTGCTCGTCCTTCAACTTCAAGGGCGGCGATCAGCAGAAGAAGGTCGGCAGCCTGTCGGGCGGCGAACGCAACCGCGTCCATATGGCCAAACTGCTGAAATCCGGCGGCAACGTCCTCCTGCTCGATGAACCTACGAACGATCTAGACGTCGAGACGTTAAGGGCGCTTGAAGACGCCATCGAAAACTTCGCCGGCTGCGCCGTCGTCATCAGCCACGACCGCTTCTTCCTCGACCGCCTCTGCACTCATATTCTGGCCTTCGAGGGCGACGCCCATGTCGAATGGTTCGAGGGCAATTTTGAGGCTTATGAAGAAGACAAGGTGCGCCGCTTAGGCCCAGATGCATTGGAGCCGACGCGGGTGAAGCATAAGAAGTTCACGCGGTAAAGTTTTCAACGAAAACTCTACCAGTGCACGGCAGGTGTTTTTCGAAGAAAAGCACCGAAAGCGGCACCCGGCAGAAGCTGAACGCCCCTAAAGGCTCGGAATCAAGCCGAAGGCGCCGAGCCTGCGTCTGCCCGCCCCGACGGGCTGACGCTTTGGCCATTCCCGCGCATCGCATAGCTGGAAGATGTGCGTTGCCACCATAAAAGATCACCGAACCACCGTCGCAGCGTCACCCCACGGGCAGCCGCTGGCTCGGCTTACGAATTCATGCTCCAAAAATAACTTTAGTTAAGCCATTGAATTTCACTCGGTGCGTCAACATATAGTACCAAATAGCCGAAAGAGGGCATCATCATGTGGGCAACCTCTAGACGCAATGTGCGAACTGTGAGGTGAAAAATGAGTTTTGAGTTCGAACCGCATCTAAGCTCACTTCCAGTTGTTAGAAACAATCAACAAGCGGCATACCTTCCACCTTTATTCCAACAGGTTCAAGTTGGACAGTTTGATGTACAGCTTGGCATTCCATACGGCGCCCTCGAAGCTGAAGCTGCAGAACTGCGTCGGGCCATGCTGTATTTCGACATGGCCTTCTGCCCAAGCTTACTTGGTAACTTCTTCCCGGGTGAAACCGGAGAGAGACGGTATGCCAAAGAACAGGGATTTCTTCATGAAATTGCGGTACGCAATATCGCGATGCAGGGGGGCTATGAAAAGTCACTACAGGGCACTCGCTTTGCTTTCGATTTTTTGCGCCTGGAAGTTGGTTCAAATGTTGTCGCTTCGT
The DNA here is from genome assembly GCA_026710325.1 of Litoreibacter sp. Taxonomy (GTDB): domain Bacteria; phylum Pseudomonadota; class Alphaproteobacteria; order Rhodobacterales; family Rhodobacteraceae; genus Litoreibacter. Next base: position 40,019 of record JAPORH010000055.1, read on the forward strand.
CGCACTTTGAGGATTGCAAGACTGCCTCTAGCAACGAAGTAGTAGTGGAAACCGTGCACTGGGATATAGGACAGTCTCTTCCGACCCCAGCACGATCGACGCCACTTCAGGAGATCCTAGAATTCAATGCGAAATACGGCGGGCAACTTAGCAAACTCAATGAACTCCTTTCTCAAAAGACACATGAAGTTCTGGCGTCTGATACCCCGCGTGATTATCTCGATTCGGCCAAGGCTGAAGTTGCTGGAGAGCTTGAGGTGGTTCGAAAGCGTATCGAAACAGCAGGTATTGATGTCGTCGACGGAGCAAGCAAGGTAATTATGGCGTGCGGGTCGGATTTGGCCAACGCCATTGCAGAGCTTGGAGCCGCAAAGTTTTTTGACCTTCAAATACCTACAGAAGCTATCCTACTGAGAAACATCCCCCGCGGGATTAACTTCCTCAAAGCTACCACTCGCGTAGTCAGCGAACAGAGTGAGCTTAAAGCCAGCCCACTTCTGTATGCCGGTTCGGCGGAGAACAGAATTCCATATTTTCGAGAATGATGTACCAGTTTGACGTTCGCCAACGCTAACGAGCTTGAGGTTAAGACGGTTTGCAAACTCTGCCCCACATAAAACGCCGGCATCACTACCCACCATCCTCCTCCTCAATCCGCGCCATAAACGCCTCACCGCTTTCATCCCGTATCTGCTCGATCCGCCGCTCGATCTCTAGGAACCCGGCGATCTTCATCTGGGCGTAGCTGTTAAGCACGCGGTTGACGCGGGCTTGATAGCCCGGACCCATGGCGCGGAAGAATTTGACGACGCTCTCGCCCAACCGCAGGGTGACATGCATGCGCTAGAAAAAGAAAAAGCCACCCGGGGGAAATAGCCGGGTGGCTTTTCTGGGAGGGGGCGCTGTCTCTTCGGCAGCGAGCGCGGTGTGTAGCGAGGGATGCGCTTTACCCCTGAGAAACTCTTGGTTTCGACCGTGCCAACCGCTTGAACATTCAGCGAAAAAGCGGCGGTCTTCTAAAGGAATAGATATGCTTTGCGCCATGCTTGCGTAAGTAAGTTTCTCCTTACTCCTTCAATTCGGTAGAAAATTGCCACCGTTCCTGCTTCAATCCGTGCGGTTTGACGCCTTCTAGAAAACAATCCCGATCAAAAGCTTAGATTGTCGCGCAGCTTTCGACGAAAACGAAAAAGTAGACCCTTGGCAACGATCGCTTCGAAGGAAGCAAACAGGCCTTAAACGAACTGTTTCAGCCGGAAAACAAAGAATCACTTTCGATTTACACACCGCCCAATCCTGCGCTAGCCTCGGAGCATTAACGATGAAAGGGATTTAAAGATGCGGCTCACCTTCCTTGCTTTGGCGCTTGCTCTATCAACAACATCACCAGCTTTAGCCGACTGGAAGACGATCCAGTCAAAAGCAGACCTGCAGAAAATCGTTGTTGGGAAGAGCTGGGTAAATCCAAAAAACAAATCCTGGTTCAGGTTGCGTCGGAATGGCAAACTCGCAGGTGCTGCGGGCAAGGATGAGCTCGCCGGGGCGTGGGCCTGGAAAAGCCGTTACCTATGCTTCGACCGCACACTTGGCGGAAAGAAAGTCCCAAGTGATTGCGTCGTGGTGCAGACCGACGGCAAGCAGATTGCGACGGTCAGGCAGCAGGGCAAAGGCCGACGCTCCGTCTACATACGCAAACAGTGATCCTTCAAAACTGACTAAAGCTTTAAAGGTTCAAGCAGGGCCCATTAACATTTGGGAAAGGATTATTACCGTAACGTTCACGCAGGGGTATCTGCGAGGACGTGTCATGGCATTGGCAGCGATTATAATTGGCGGCTTGGTTGGCTTTGGCAATTTTGTCATCGCCCTGACCTACTTCCAACTCGGTTTTTTAACTGCACTAGCCATCTATTCCGGCTCAGGTCTTGTCATAACTGCCTTTATCCTGGGCATGGCGAGCCTTCCGCCAGTCGAACGCTGGTTTAGACCGCGCGACCAGATCGCTTTGCTCCGGACGCGCGAAACCTGATCAGTCTTCCAGTACGAAGGTGACCTTCAAGATGACGCGGTACTCGTCAATCTTGCCATCTTTGACCGTGCATTTCATGTCCTGAGTAGAGTCAGGGAGAGGCGCGCCCTGCTGTAGGTGCGGGGAGTTGCTGTTTTCCGGTGGCTTTCGCCCTTTACCGGTGCCTCAATCCTCACCTTGGCCAC
>JAPORH010000223.1 GCA_026710325.1 Litoreibacter sp.
TGAAAAACAACTGTTTCCCGTCATATCAGCCTCCAAACACGCAAGGGAGACTCCTTGAATCACAGTTCTCAGCCGAACGTCAAATCAGGGAATGTATTTTGAAGGGTGGTAAGCTCATCCGCAGAAAACCAACATCAGGGAGAAAAATGATGAAAACGGTTTCCGTATTGGCCGCAGCTTTGCTGGTCACCACGTCCATCGGCGCAACGGCCGAAACGCTTCGTTGGGCTCGCGCGGGCGACGCACTGACCCTCGACCCACATGCGCAGAACGAAGGGCCAACCTCCGCGCTTGCACACCAGATCATGGAATCTTTGATCATCCGTGACCACTCCGGCGAAATGGTTCCGACACTCGCGACGGAATGGGCGCCATCTGAGAGCAATCCGAACATCTGGGTCTTCAAACTGCGCGAAGGCGTGACTTTCCACGATGGCGCAGATTTCACGTCTGAGGATGTTGTCTTCTCGCTCAATCGCGCAATGACCGAAGACAGCGACTACAAAGAGCTTTTGGCATCGGTAAAAGAGGTGCGCGCCGCCGGCGACTACACGGTCGAGATCGAGACCAATGGCCCGAATCCGATCATGCCCAACAACCTGACCAATCTGTTCATCATGGACAAGGGTTGGGCCGAGGCAAATAACGCGGTCAAGGTGCAGGACTATGAGGGCGGCGAGGACACATTCGCGGCCAAGAACGCCAATGGCACCGGGCCCTACAAGCTCGTCTCCCGCGAACCTGACGTGCGCACTGTCTTGGCGCTGAACGAAAGCTATTGGGGCAAAGACGACTTCCCGATGGATGTGACCGAAATCATCTACACCCCGATCCAGAATGCGGCGACCCGTGTCGCTGCCCTTCTTTCAGGTGAGGTGGATTTCATCCAGGACGTGCCCGTGCAGGACCTTGAGCGCGTGGCCTCCACGGACGGCCTTGACGTGCGGACTGCACCGCAGAACCGGGTGATCTTTTTTGGCATGAACATGGGCGACGAGGACCTCGCCAATGACGATGTCGAGGGCAAGAACCCGTTTGCCGATGTGCGTGTGCGCAAAGCGATGAACCTCGCCATCAACCGCGAGGCGATCCAGCAAGTCGTCATGCGCGGGCAATCCTTCCCCGCCGGTATGATCGCGCCACCGTTTGTGAACGGCTGGAACGAGGAAATGGATGGCGCGTCGCGCACTGATATCGAGGAAGCAAAACGTCTGCTCGCCGAGGCGGGTTATCCTGATGGCTTCTCGATCCAGCTGGATTGCCCCAACGACCGTTATATCAATGACGAGGGCATCTGTCAGGCGGCTGTCGGCATGTTCGGGCAAATTGGGGTGACAGTGAACCTCGACGCCAAACCAAAGGCGCAGCACTTCCCGCTTTTGTCCAACTACGAGACGGATTTCTACATGCTGGGCTGGGGTGTTCCGACCTATGACAGCGAGTATATCTTCAACTTCCTCGTACATGGCCGGGACGAAAAATACGGCTCCTGGAATGCGGTGCGGTACAACAACCCTGATCTGAACGCCAAGATTCAGTCTCTGGCGTCGAATACCGACCTTGAAGCGCGCAATGCCGATATCAACGCGATTTGGCAGGTGGTGCAAGACGAGGCGCTTTACATCCCGATCCACCACCAGGTTTTGAATTGGGGAATGAAAGAAGGCGTCGGGACCGATGTCGATTCAAATGACAGCCCGAAGTTCAAGTATTTCACGCTGAACTAAGCGTTCTTCTCACAGTTACGAGGGTCTCCGAGCGCGCTCGGGGGCCCTTTTTTGTGGCTCTCCGCATGCGGGGAGTCTTGTAACCGACTGACATTGAAAAAGCTCTCCAACGTTAAACACTAACTAGTATCTTCGCGGACCGTTTCCCAGTCAGACACAAAACATCTTAAGTCCCAGTTTTTGCCGCAAATTTGACTAAAAGCCTAAGCAGTTTCCCCAAAGTCACCCAAATGGTTCGGGTGGGGGTAACGCGTATAAAAGGTACAGCACATGAAGCTAACTCTTCCAACAATTCTACTTTGCGCTACGGCAGCTACAGGCCTGACAAGCATGGCGGCTTCCGCCAATGACATTCAATGCGGTGCAGCCTATGAGGTTGTTCGCGGCGATACGCTCAGCGGGATCAGCAAGCGCAGCTACGGCTCCTTCGTTTACCAACCCATCTACAACGCCAATGTGGACGTGATCGGCACCAACCCGGACATGATCTACCCTAAGCAATCCTTCATGATCCCATGTTTGAGTGCGGATGGTAGCGCCGCCGCTACGAGCGATGCGGAAGAGGAGCTATCCTCCGAAGGTGCTTTGATACTGACGTTCAATCGCGCTTCAGCTCCGCCCTTTATCATCAATAGCGGTATCATTGACGGCTACCTTTCCGACATTACCGAAGCCACCGAGGGTCGCGTGACCTTTGTCGACCCTGAAGTCGTGAACCGCGATCATGCCGCTCAGTTCGACCTTGTCACATCCGGTCAGGTCGATGGCGCCTATGTCCTAAACCCAACAATTGCTGCGTCACATCCACTACTGCAACTGCCCATGATGCCAATGTTTGGCGGTTCTGCCGAGCAAACTGCGGTATCGCTTTGGCGGCTGCATGAGGGCTACCTCGCCGAAACCGACTATTTCGACGACGCGCAGCTTTTAGGCTTCGTCTCGGCCCCGGCTGCACATATCTGGCGCGACAAGTCCATGCCCATCAAAGCAGGTGAACGTATCGCGTATAAAAACGTCTATCACGACGTCTATTTCCATGGGCTCGACACACGTGGACCCGCGGTCATGCGGGCCGAGTTTGCAGAGCGTCCAGCGGTTATCGACAATGAGCCTGCGACTTACTTCATGGCCCATGGCGCGGCCTTGGCCGTTGGCGCTTGGAAAGAGGGCTCCAACATCTCGGTGATGGAGGTCGACAACGGTCTCTATACGCCAACATTCTCGGTCATCTTGTCAAATGAGGCCTGGGCTCAGATTTCACCGGCAGATCAAGCTGCTATCATGAAAATCTCGGGCGAGGCTTTGGCGCATCGCTCCAGTGCTTGGGACGGGTTCGATAACGCGTTCCGCTCCAAAATGCTTGATATGGGGCTGGAGTTTGAAAAAGCCGACCGCGCGCTTCTCGATGACCTTTGGCTCAGCCATGTCGGCGATCTGAATGATTGGGTCGCAATGGTTGAGCAATATGGCGTGTCCGGCACAGCCGCGTTGAACACATATCTGTCTGATCTACGCTCGCTTGAGGATCGCCTGATCTACAAAGGCGACGAAACCTTCGTTGACCAGCATCCGTTCCTGACGGGTGGATCCTAATCAACAATAAGGTTCCCTCAGCGACGGCTCAAATAATCAACAGGCTTTTTCGGCCTCACGTTTGAGCACAAGATAACACCCCCAGTGGCTATGCGGCTGCTGGGGGTGATGTATAGTTAAGCTTTAGTTAACGAGAGAATCGATATGCGACTTAAGTTTCTTCTAGGCCTGTTTGCTTTTTTTGTGTCAAGTTTTCAGGCACTTGCTGTCACCACAACCTTTGACTTTTCAAGCTCTGTCACCAGTGGCCCAATCGGTAGCGGCGTCAATGTTTTCGGTCAAACCGGCGACAGCGCCACTGCATCACTGACACTGACCTATTCTCCTGGCGAGCTCATTCCAGTAGGGCCGACCTCAGGCGGGGGCGTGAATTTCTCGATTACGAGCCCGGATTTCAGCTACTCGAATTCCTTTTCGCCTGAAGGTTTCAATGATGGATTCAATTCTTCCATCAACGCGAGCACGACTGCGGTTTCGTTTTTTACCTCTTCGGGGCTTTTCAGCTGGCCCAGTATTGCTGGCAACACGCTTCGTACGGGGTTCATTTTCACATACGGAACTGCTTTGGGGGCTGCACCGACAACCTATGATGCGCTCGCGGCAGCGCTGAGCGATCCGGGGACGTCACTCACTTTTCGCACGAACGGGGACTTCCTATTCGCATCGCCACAAAACGGGGTGTTTGACGAATATAGCGCCACCCTTCGGCCAACAGCAGTGCCTTTGCCTGCGGCTGGTTGGATGCTAATCGTGGCACTGATGGGGTTGCCGCTTCTAAAACGTCGCCCGGCATAAAATAACAAGCGCCGTCGTTGCGTTTTATGAGCTAGAGGTTTTGCTTTCTCAGTTAAACCTCTAGCGCTTTAATCAGATCAACGCGGGTCTCATGACGCCCGCCTTCAAAGTCGGAACCTAGAAAGGCGTCGACAATCGCTAGTGCGAGACCCTCGCCGGTGACACGTGCGCCGATCGAGAGCATGTTCGCGTCGTTATGCGCCCGGATCATTTGCGCGGAAAACGTATCGCTACACACGCCGCAGCGAATGCCTTTTATCTTGTTGGCGGCCATCATAATGCCTTGGCCGGTGCCGCAGAGCACGATGCCCAGATCAGCCGCGCCGGAGGCTACTTTGCGCGCAGCTGCGGCGCCGTGATCAGGGTAGTGCGTGCTTTCAGAGCTTGTGGGGCCGATATCGTCCACGGTGAAGCCTTTTGTTTCGATGTGTTTGGCAATTACCTGACGCAGCTCAATGGCCGCGTGATCGCTCGACAAGACAATTTTCTGTTTCATAAGTCGCGCCCCTCAGCTGTCGTTTTGCGTGCTTGAACACGGGCAGGCGGCAAAGGTCAATGCAAAGCCGCCACTTGGGATGCCAAGACGGGCCTGCGCATGGCAATCATCCGCGCGGCCTCCTCGTTTCGGCCAAGGCGCATCAGCAGCTTCACGGCTGTCAATTCCAACAGATCGCGTTGCGCACGGCTGCCGCCAAAGCGGGCATGGTCGGTCATGACAGGCGTGAGCGCGCTTAGAGCACCGGTCCAATCCTGCGCCGCAATCGCGCGCCATGTTTTGGCGACCGGGCTCACCAGGTCACCGGCGAACCCGTTCGTGGTCTGGGCCAAGCGGTCAAGCTCGGCGCCATTGCCCGCCATGGCATGCGCAATCGCCGCGTGAAAGTCGGAGAAACTTTGCCCTGAATTTGGGAACGCTTTGCTGGCAAATTGGCTCAGGGCCTGCCAGCGGTCTGGAGGAATCTCGACACCGGCCAGCTCGGCACGCCAGTACAGCGCGGCCGTATCGGTCAAAAGGTTGATGGCAGGGCTGTCGGATGTGCCGGGGGCGATGCCGTCATCGACCATCTGCCACATGAGATCCAGCTCGCCCGCGTAGAGCGCCCAAAGCCCGACATGCCAGCACAGGTGCCCTTGCATGATCCCGCGCCGGTCGTAGCGCGGCATCCAATCACGCAAATAGGCCAGACCCTCGTCGGCGCGCCCAGCCTCATAAAGCGCATGCGCCTTGAAATGCGACGCGTTGGAGTTGTCATTGTTGAGCTCAAGCGAGCGTTCCATCATATCGAGCGACTCGCCGATGCGCCCGACCTCGCACAAGGACTGGGCCTGGGCGCAAAGCATCCACCAGTCGCCTCCGTAATGCGGCATCAGGGCGGTGGTGAAAGCGAGCAAGTCCGCTTCCCGTCCAGCGCACCCCGAAAATCCAATCAATCCAAAAACGCTGACACAAAGCTGCGCAGCAAGCGCGTCGCGCGGGTGATCTATCATATGCGCGCGGGTTTGCGCACGCGCGCCTTTTGGGTCGCCCGAGAGAAGGCTGTCGAAAATGGCGACATGAGCGCGTTCGCGATCGGAAAGCTTTGCGTTACGAGATTTGCCGCGCTCGAGCGCGGCCTTCGCCGCGGCCATATCGCCTTCGTACATCTTTGATCGGGCCAGCCCGACCTCGGCCAGGGCAAATTCAGGGTCATCTGCAAGTGCAGCCTCAAAGGCCTGGGTCGCGCCATAGGTCGCGGATAAGATATGGTCCACGCCACGGGTATAGGCGTCACGTGCGGCACTTGATTTGGTTGACAAGCTATTGCCATACCGGTCTTCAAGCATTTGAACCTCCTCCAACGCGCAAGACACACATAGTCTTTTCGTCCTTCGCTCGGGGCGTCAACAGGTGCGCTCACATCTATTTGATGTGACGTCGTCTCGCGCTAAGGTCACGGTTACGTGAGGCGCCGCTGCGTCTCAAAAAGGGGGGCATCGGGCCCAACCGACTTTCGAAAAGGATCAAAGAAGATGTTAAGAGCCACTTCCGCCTTAGCGCTCATTCTGGGCCTCAGCTTGCCTGCCAGCGCAGCAGAGTTCCGTTGGGCGGGCACGACCGACCCGCAAACCATGGACCCTCATGCCGTGAACTCGGCCCCCGTTTTGGGGTTCCTGAACAACGTCTATGAGTGCTTGGTGCGTCGTGGCAAGGACATGGCCATAGAGCCGGCCCTCGCAACCTCATGGGAGCCCATTGGTGAGGGCGAGGGGTGGCGCTTCACCCTTCGCCAAGGCGTCAAATTCCACGGCGGCGAGGATTTCACAGCCGAAGATGTGCTGTTTTCCTATGAGCGCGCCAGCTCGGAAGAGGCCGACACCTCCAGCTGGTTCGCGCCTGTCTCCGAAGTGAAGGTGGTTGATGACTTCACCATCGACATCATGACAAGCGCGCCAAACCCGATCTTTCCCGACAGCATCGCCAACTGGATGATCATGGACAGTGGCTGGGCGGCTGACAATGGCGCGGAGCGTCCCGCCAAGGACGCCGAAAATCATGCCACGCTGAACGCAAACGGCACCGCAGCCTTCCAACTGGTCGAGCGCCAACCAGGGCTGAAAACCGTTTTGGAACCCTTTGATGGTTGGTGGGGCGAGGCGGAGCATAACGTCACCCGCGCCGAATTTACGCCGATCCAGAACCCGGCGACCGCCGTGGCCGCGCTACTGTCGGGTGATGTGGACATGATCAACCCGGTTCCGATCCAAGATGCCGCGCGTCTGCAGGGGCAGGGTAATGTGCAGGTCATTCAGGGGATCGAGGCCCGCGTTATCATGCTTGGCTTTCCGCATGAAGCGGACGCACTGAAATATACCGAAGCTGCTGGCCAGCCGAACCCGTTCAAGGATGTGCGCGTACGTCAGGCCGTGGCCCATGCGGTGAACGTGCCTGCGATTCTTCAAACAATCATGCGTGGCAATGCCGAGCCTGCCAGCCAGCTCGTTAGCCCCGCGATGCGCGGCTATTCCGAAGCTTTGGCCGCGAGACCCGAGTTCAATCCGGAGATGGCCAAATCGCTGTTGGCTGAAGCAGGTTATCCGGACGGATTTTCCTTCGGGTTGAAATGCCCAAATGACCGGTATCTGAATGACGAGGCCGTGTGCCAGGCCGTGACAGGCATGCTCGCGCAAGTCGGCATCACAGCTGAACTGGATGCGATGCCCGTGCAAAACTACTGGCCGGAGCTGCGGGAGGACAATTACGACATGTACCTTCTAGGCTGGTCGCCTGGCACGTTTGATGCCGAGCATCCGATCCGCTTTCTGGCCACGACGCCTAATGCAGAGAAAAAGCTGGGTTCTTGGAACTTCGGTGGCTTTTCAAACGCCCGCGTCGACGAGCTCTTGCCTTTGATGCAATCAGAGGTGAACGACAAGACGCGTCAGGCCTATATCGACGAGGCGACCAAGATCATCCAAGACGAAATGGCCTATGTGCCGCTCTACATCCAGCCATTGGTCTGGGGGACAGGCAGCAATATCGAGCTGACACAACGCCCGGATAATTTCTTCATCCTGAGATGGGTGACCGTAAACTAAGACGGACAAAAGAGTATCACTAAGGGTCGGTGAAAGCCGGCCCTTTTTTTGTTCCGCTCTCATACGGAGCACCGAACAAGGTCGTTGGTTCTGTAGTGACCGCAATAAGTCCGTTTTTTTAAGGTCTTGATAAGGTTACCAGCAATTTGAGCGAGATATTAAATCGATCGAAAGAAATCTGTTCCAGGACACACTTGTCGAGATCTTTTGAGGTTGATGTCTTGTTCCGTTTTAGTGACATGAAACTTTCTACCAAGTTGCCACTTTTGATAGCCATCCCCGCATTGGCAGTCGTGTTGATCGCTGGTTTGTTGCGGCTACAGACGATCTATGAGGCCATGGAAGAACAACGCCAGGTCTCCTACCGTTCTTTTGTCGACGATAAGAGCTCCGCAGTCGAAAACTGGCTAGGTGAGAGCCAGCTTGACCTTATGTCGCTCGCCACGGTACACGACTCACGGCGAAATAGCCTTCGATTTTGGGCTTGAAAGCGCCCG
>JAPORH010000059.1 GCA_026710325.1 Litoreibacter sp.
GTGGCCAAGGTGAGGATTGAGGCACCGGTAAAGGGCGAAAGCCACCGGAAAACAGCAACTCCCCGCACCTACAGCAGGGCGCGCCTCTCCCTGACTCTACTTTCTAACAGCGCCTCGATCTCCGAGCGACTTGGCATAGAGGCAGCCGTACCGGGCCGTGTGACTGACAGTGCGGCTGTGGCTGTCGCAAAGCGGATCGCCCGCTCAGGCGCCATACCTTCGGCAAGCGCGGCTGCCAACCCGCCGTTGAACGCATCTCCCGCACCTGTTGTCTCAACCACATCCCCAGCGGAAATCGCCGGTATATGCCGTGCACTCTGGCCGTCATAAAAGAGGCAACCGTTCTCCCCCAATGTGATAATCGCGGCGCCGGCACCTTTTGCGAGCAAGGCTTGCGCGGCTTTGGTCGCCTCCTCGGGCGTTGTCACGGGGAGTCCCGTTATGGCTTCGGCCTCAGATTCATTGGGGGTCACGAAATCGCAAAGCGCTATCATTGCATCGGGGATGTCGGCTGCGGGGGCAGGGTTCAGAATGGTCAATGCACCTGCCTCTTTCGCGCATCGAAGCCCGTGTTCGGCGGCATCCAACGGCTGTTCGAGCTGGGTCATGAAAACCTTGGCACCGGCAATGGCAATAGACTGCGCGTCGATATCAGCCGGGGCGAGGGTCGTGGCAACGCCCGGGCACACGATGATGGCGTTGTTGCCGGTTGCGTCATCAATGAAGACGTAGGCCGCGCCGGTGTAGCTATCTGGATGCTGGGTGGCCAATGAGGTGACGCCTGCTTTCTTCCAGATTTCCATAGCCATATCGGCAAACGGGTCAGCCCCGAGCTTGGTGATCATGCCAACTGAAGCGCCAGACATTCCGGCGGCAACAGCCTGGTTAGACCCCTTGCCACCGGGCCCTAGTGCGAAGGAGCGGCCCAAAATGGTCTCGCCCATTTTCGGCTGCCGGTCCGCGCGGTAGGCGGTGTCGGCGACAAAAACGCCAAGGATTACGACATCTAGGCTCATGCGTCTGGTCCAATCACGCCTTTGCGCAGCATGACGCAGCCGTAAAACCGCCGTTCGCCGGTCTGGATGATGGCGTAGCTCTCTCGAGCCTGATCATAAAAACCGAACCGCTCGACCCCGATCATTTGGCGCGGTTTGCCTTCGGCTGCGTCGATCTTGGCCTGGATCTCTGCCTGGGTTTCGGGAATTTCGTCAGGGGCGTCTACCACCTGCATTCGCATGGCGAAATCCTCGACAAATGTGTCCAGCGGTAAGACGGATAGGATCGCCTCGACCGCATCGGCGGCTGTGAGGTTTTCCATTCTCAGCGGCTCGCCACAAACTGTGTCACGTGCAATGCTATCTGCGGGGAAATTGGTGTCGGACACCACCAGTACATCGCCATGACCCATGGAGCATAAGCAATGCAGCACATCGGCGTTTAGCCGTGGATCAATTCCTTTGAGCATGGTCGCCTCCTCCCAAAAACAGCCGCCTTTGCCTTCATTCCATCGAACAGATGTGCTTGCTTCAAATCAACTGCCAAATGAACGGCTTTGTCGGTTTTCTCGAATTTTTGACCAATTCTCTTTTGAGGAACGACTTCTAGAGTATTGTTATTTAATATTTTTATTTGTGGGCCTTTTGATTTTGAACGCGTGACAGGATCGAACAAAACCGAGCTGTCCAAACCGAAAACGAGCAGCCGCTGTCCTTTCTGCACACATCTACTAAAAATTTAGTTTGACAGCGTATCAGTTGTGAAACTAACCTTTTTCCACGGTCGGTAGAAATCGGCTGAATTAAAAAAGTTCTTTTTGGGAGGAAAGACGATGAGGACGTATTTGTTCTCCGCGACCGCGGCGATTGCCGTGATCGCGGGCTCTGGCACTGCTATTTCAGATGAAGCAGCAGCGACGAAATGGATTGATCAGGAATTCCAGCCCTCGACGCTCAGCAAAGATGAGCAAATGGCTGAAATGCAATGGTTCATTCAGGCGGCACAGCCATTTGCCGGAATGGAGATTAACGTGCTCTCCGAAGGTATCCCCACGCATGGGTACGAATCCGAAGTGCTTACAAAAGCATTTGAGGAGATCACCGGCATCAAGGTGAACCACCAGATTTTGGGTGAGGGGGAGGTCGTGCAAGCGGTCCAAACCCAGATGCAAACGCAGCGTAACCTGTACGACGGCTACGTAAACGACTCCGACCTGATCGGGACCCATTCTCGGCTGCAGCTGGCTTATAACCTGACCGAGATGATGGCGGGGGATTGGGCTGCCACGACAAGCCCAACACTGGACCTTGACGACTTCATGGGCATCCAGTTCACCACTGGCCCGGATGGCAACCTGTATCAATTGCCTGACCAGCAGTTCGCGAACCTTTACTGGTTCCGCAAGGACTGGTTCGACGATGAGGCCAACAAGGCCGCCTTCAAGGAAAAATACGGCTACGATCTTGGTGTACCGGTCAATTGGTCAGCCTATGAAGACATCGCCGAGTTCTTCACCAATGACGTGCAGGAAATCAACGGCACACGCATCTACGGTCATATGGATTACGGCAAGCGCGCCCCTGACTTGGGCTGGCGGATGACCGACGCATGGCTGTCCATGGCCGGTGCGGGTGACGTTGGTGAGCCAAACGGTGTCCCGGTGGACGAATGGGGCATCCGCATGGAAGCGGGCAGCTGTAACCCGGTGGGTGCAAGCGTGACCCGTGGTGGCGCAGCCAATGGCCCAGCAGCGGTTTATGCGATCCGCAAATGGGACGAATGGCTGCGGGCCTATGCGCCTCCTGGCTCTGCGTCCTATGACTTCTACCAATCGCTCCCTGCGCTCAGCCAAGGCAATGTGGCCCAGCAAATCTTCTGGTACACAGCCTTCACCGCCGACATGGTGAAGCCACAGTCCGAAGGCAACAACACGGTCGATGCCGAGGGCAACCCGCTTTGGCGCATGGCACCTTCTCCACACGGCCCTTACTGGACCGAAGGCCAGAAGGTTGGCTATCAGGATGTGGGGTCTTGGACCTTCCTGAAATCCACCCCGTCTGACCGCGCACAGGCCGCTTGGCTCTACGCTCAGTTTGTGACCTCTAAAACGGTGGATGTGAAGAAGTCCCATGTGGGTCTGACCTTCATCCGTGACAGCTCGGTCAACCACGAAAGCTTCACCGAGCGTGCACCTAAGCTAGGTGGTCTGGTCGAGTTCTACCGTTCGCCTGACCGCGTGGCCTGGAGCCCAACGGGCATCAACGTCCCGGATTACCCGAAACTGGCCCAGATTTGGTGGCAGCAGATTGGTGATGTGAACTCAGGCGCGTTCACTCCGCAGCAAGCGATGGATCGTTTGGCTGAGGAGATGGACATCACCATGGCCCGGATGCAGGCGGCTGACGAAGGTGCCAACGTCTATGGCGGCTGTGGCCCACGTCTGAATGAAGAGCGTGACGCCGGATATTGGCTCTCCCAACCCGGTGCGCCGAAAGCCAAGCTGGCCAATGAAAAGCCGCAGGGCGAGACCGTCAACTACGACGATCTGGTCGCGCGCTGGAGCCAGTAACCCACACTCCGGCACCGGTCTCGCGCCGGTTCCGGTAACCTTGGCCGAAGCGCTTCTTAAGCGCGCTTCGGCGACGTGCTGCGGGACAAACACATGAGCATCGAGTTAAAAGAGGCAAGCAAGGTGGTGCGCGGCATCGCCCATATCAAGCCTGTCTCCCTGCGTCTTGAAACCGGGCATTTCAACGTGCTTCTGGGCCAGACCGGGGCGGGGAAGACCTCCCTTATCAAATTGATGGCGGGGCTCGACCCGCTCGCCTCCGGCCAGATTTTCATGGATGGGGAGGATGTGTCGAAGCTGAACACGCAAAAGCGCAATATCAGCCTCGTGCACCAGTTTTTCGTCAACTACCCACATATGACCGTCTTCGACAACATTGCCTCCCCTTTACGGGTTGCAGGCATGGCGAAGTCGGAAATCGAAGGCCGCGTGCAAGAGGCTGCAGATATTTTGCAGCTCAGCCCGATGTTAAAACGCCGCCCGCAGGAGCTGTCAGGCGGCCAACAGCAACGCACTGCCTTGGCTCGCGCGATCGCGAAGGAAAGCCGCGCGGTGTTTCTGGATGAGCCGCTTGCAAACCTTGACTACAAACTGCGTGAAGAACTCCGCGAGCAATTGCCTGAACTCTTTGCCGGTCGCGGCGCTGTCGTTGTCTACGCGACCTCCGAGCCGGAGGAGGCGCTTCTGTTGGGCGGCCATACTGCTTTGATGGATGATGGTGTGGTCACGCAATTTGGGCCGACGGCCGAGATTTATCGCTCACCCGCGACGCTTGCTGCAGCCCGCGTCTTCTCCGACCCGCCGATCAACGCGGCCGAGATCACCAAGACGGGCGACCAGGCAACGCTTCATTCCGGGGTGGCATGGACCATGCAAGGGGCCGCCGCTTCGCTGCCTGACGGCGCGTACACGGTCGCAATCCGCCCACATCATGTTTTGCCGCAGCAAAGCGGGCCCGAGGACGTCGCGCTCAGCGGCGTTGTGCATGTGACGGAACTTTCAGGCTCTGAATCCAGCGCGCATTTTCAGATGGGCGCGGATAGCTGGGTGTCGCTCGCCCATGGGGTGCACCCCTATGAGGTCGGCGAGGATCATCGCTTCTTCATGGACCCGCGCAAAGCCTTCTACTTCGCGCCCGATGGGAGCTTCGTGGCCTAATGGCAAAAATCACACTCTCAAACCTGCGCCATTCCTACCTGCCAAATCCGAGCGGTCCGGATGATTTCGCGCTCAAGCAGATTGATCTGGATTGGCAGGATGGTGGTGCTTACGCGCTTTTAGGGCCGTCCGGTTGCGGGAAGTCGACCCTTTTGAACATTATCTCTGGGCTACTGCATCCATCGGAAGGGCGCATCCTGTTTGATGACCGCGACGTCACCGACTTGCCGCCCGACCAGCGCAACATTGCCCAAGTGTTCCAGTTTCCCGTGATCTACGACACGATGACGGTGCGCGAGAACCTCGCCTTCCCTCTGAAAAACAGGGGCGTTGCGGCTGACAAGATCGCCGAGCGCGTCGCAGAGATCGCGACCATGCTGGAGGTCGAAGACATGCTCGACACCCGCGCCGCGCATCTGTCACCCGACAACAAGCAGAAGATTTCGATGGGGCGCGGTCTGGTGCGCGATGACGTGAATGTCGTCATGTTTGACGAGCCGCTCACCGTGATTGACCCGCATCTGAAATGGAAACTACGCTCCAAGCTTAAAGAGCTGCACCAGAAAGTGCGCGCCACGATGATCTACGTGACCCATGACCAGACTGAGGCGCTGACCTTTGCAGATCAGGTCGTCGTCATGCAGGAAGGAGAAGTCGTCCAGATTGGCACCCCGGTCGAGCTGTTCGAGCGCCCGCGTCACACATTTGTAGGCCATTTCATTGGCTCACCCGGGATGAACATCCTTCCCGTTTTGGTCGATCAAGGCCGCGCTTCGTTCCAAGGCGTTGATATCGCGCTCGAAGGCGCGGTCACGGGGCAGGGCGGCCGGACGGAACTAGGCGTTCGCCCCGAATTTGTAACTTTGGCCGATACGGGCCTGCCCGCCCGTGTGCGCAAAGTGTCTGACGTCGGTCGCCACGCTGTGATCGAGGCCATGGTTGGCGAAAGCCCGGTCAAAGCGGTGGTCGAAGAGGCCAATGTCACCCAGGGGCAGGAGGTTCATTTGGCGTTCCGGCCTGACCAAACCCGGCTTTACCGCGATGGCTGGATTGCGACGGAGGCCGCATCATGAAGACCGAAAACCAAAAGGCGTGGTTCTTTGTGCTGCCTGTGCTGCTGCTGGTGGCCTTCAACGCGCTGATCCCGATCTTGACGGTGGTCAACTACTCGGTGCAGGAGACATTCGGGAACAACGTCTTCTTCTGGCAGGGGCTTGATTGGTTCGAGCAAATTTTGCGCTCCGACCGGTTCCACGCGGCCCTTGGGCGGCAGTTCCTGTTCACCTTCCTGATCCTGATCATCGAAGTGCCGCTTGGTATCATCGTGGCATTGTCCATGCCGCGCAAAGGATTTTGGGTGCCGGTTTGCCTAGTGCTTATGGCCTTACCCATGCTGATCCCATGGAACGTGGTGGGCTCAATGTGGAACATTTTCGCGCTGCCCAAAATCGGGATGCTGGGCTATTTCATGAATGACGTCCTGGGCATCAATTACGATATGACGCAGCAGCCATTCTCCGCCTGGGTCACGATCATCGTTATGGACGTCTGGCACTGGACCTCACTGGTGGTGCTGCTCAGCTATGCGGGCCTCGTCTCGATCCCCGACGCCTACTACCAGGCCGCCAAAATTGATGGCGCGAGCCCGTGGAAGGTCTTCTGGTACATCCAGCTGCCCAAGATGAAGACGGTGCTGACCATCGCGATCCTGTTGCGGTTCATGGACAGCTTCAACATCTACACCGAGCCGTTCGTGCTCACTGGCGGTGGCCCGGGCAACTCGACCACGCTTCTCTCGATTGACCTGGTAAAAATCGCGCTTGGGCAGTTTGACCTTGGCCCCGCGGCGGCGATGAGCCTGATCTATTTTGCCATCACGCTTTTGGTGTCTTGGCTTTTCTACACGCTGATGACGAAGGATGACCCGAAATGAGCGCTTCTTACGAACAATTCGCAGCGCAAGAAACTTCGGGCAACCGGCGCGCATGCGCCAAGCCCGACCTCCCCCCCGGGAGGGCTTTTCGCAACTTTCGCAGCACTTGGCCTCATTGGCCTAAGTCGCGGACAGGCCTGATTAGGCATGACCGCCCCCCGAGGTCGGGCTTGGCGCATGCGCTTGCGACAGGAGGGGCGCGCCATGCGTAAACGCTCCCTCATCCCAATCTTCTATATCATCTTCCTGATGCTGCCGATCTATTGGCTGGTCACGATGAGCTTCAAGACGACGGGGGAAATCCTGTCGGGCTTCTCGCTCTTCCCGCAGACATTCACACTGGACAGTTATCGCACCATCTTCACCGACCCGACCTGGTATTGGGGCTATATCAACTCGATCATCTATGTATCGCTGAATACGGTAATCTCCATCGCGGTGGCGCTGCCGGCGGCCTACGCCTTCTCCCGCTACCGCTTTCTGGGCGACAAGCAGCTCTTCTTCTGGCTTCTCACCAACCGTATGGCACCAGCGGCGGTCTTCGCTTTGCCATTCTTCCAGCTCTACTCTTCGGTTGGGCTGTTTGACACGCATTTGGCCGTGGCGCTGGCGCATTGCCTGTTCAACATCCCGCTGGCGGTCTGGATCCTCGAAGGGTTCATGCGCGGCATCCCGAAGGAGCTGGATGAGACCGCTTACGTGGACGGCTACTCCTTCCCGCGTTTCTTTACGACGATCTTCATCCCCAACATCAAGGCGGGCGTGGGCGTGGCGGCCTTCTTCTGCTTCATGTTCTCCTGGGTGGAGATGCTGCTGGCCAAGACGCTGACGGCTGTGGAGGCAAAACCCATTGCAGCGACCATGACGCGCACAGCGTCGTCCGCAGGCTATGAGCTGGGACTGCTGGCGGCAGCGGGTACGCTGACGATCATCCCAGGCGCCATCGTGATTTACTTTGTGCGCAACTACATCGCCAAAGGCTTCGCCATGGGGAGGGTGTGATGCGGGTTCTCTCGGCAATTCTGATCTTTGTTGCCTCTCCGGCATTCGCCCAAGGCTGGGGTAATGTCGCCAAGAAGGAGGAGGAGACGGGCTTTTCTTGGACGGCCCCGCTATGGCCTTCCTTCTGGATGGCGTGGACGCCTGCAACCTTCGCGCTTTTCTGCGGCATTTTCGGTGCGATCGCGGTGATTGGTATTATGGAGGGGTTCAAGTATCGCGACGGGATCGAGCGCAAAGGCATTTTGGGGCTGACCACGACACTGGGAGACCGGCTATTCATCTCTCTCCTGGGCACGGCTTACATCTTCCTGGCCTGGCTCGGGCTCATCGGGCAGCCGCTTTGGTGGCCGCTCGCAATCAGCTTGCTCTGGGGTGTTTTCGTGTTCAGCAAGGTCTGAGGCTTTGCATCGCCGCCCATAGTACACGACGCTACTTGAAACGAGGAGCGAAAAGGATTCGAATTGAAGCTT
>JAPORH010000195.1 GCA_026710325.1 Litoreibacter sp.
CTCCTCGAGCTTGCAAACGCACTTATCAAAGCGAAGCGAAAATGGTCGCCAAAACCAACTTGACCAAGACGGATACTTCGATCTCGTCTGCTGCTTTCAGGCGATAGAGGCCTATACCGGGCCAGACGGCTGGCTTGATACGGTGCGGGAGTTCTGCCGGATTGCACGCAAGACAGTGGTGATTGGTTTCAACCCGCTGCCCGTTGAGACCGCCGAAAACGAAGCCGAGCTCGATGCCGCGCGGGAGGCTTGGCTGACCCTTCAGCGCTTTGATGAGGTCGGGTTTCGCACGATTTTTTTCGAAATCGGCCAAACGAGACGCGGTATCCACCCAACTGTGTGCAAATTGATCGCCACCTGATCACGCTTGCGTATCGCCGCGAAAACACACTCGCAATATTCCAAAGAGCGGCTAGGCTCACATCATGAAACGGGTGATGGGCATGGCAATTGCATTGGGACTGGCGTGGTCGGCCCCGCAGGCGCGCGCATGCGAATTGGCACTGATCTTAGCTGTCGATGTCTCTGGCTCCGTCGATAGCAATGAATATGACATTCAAATGCAGGGGCTAGCTGAGGCCTTGCGTGACGGCGTGATCTCCGAGGCGCTTGTACTCAAAGAAGCTGCCGTACAGGTCATCCAATGGACGGGCCGCGGGCGGCATCGCGTCTCGGTGCCCTGGACGCATATCCGCAACTTTGAAGATACGGACCGGCTGGCTGACGTGATTGGTGCCGATATCCGCATCTGGCGTAATTTTTCGACGGCTCTGGGTGAGGCGCTGAGCTTTGCAATACAGCAATTCGAAGCGGTTCCTGAATGCAGCCGTCGCGTGATCGATGTCTCAGGCGACGGGCGCTCCAATGAAGGGGTGCGCCCGCCCGAGTTGCATTCAACGTTGAATGCCGCAGACATCACCGTCAACGCGCTGGCGATTGAAGCCTATGACAAAGGGCTCACGGATTACTTCCGCGCCGAAGTGATCACAGGACCCGGCGCATTTGCAATGCGGGCAGCTGATTTCTCCGAGTATCCCGATACGATCCGGCGAAAGCTTCTGCGCGAAATCACAAAACAGCTTTCATATCTCGATTTGGAAAGCTTGAGGTGAGATTGGTGATCACGAGTTAAAAAACAGTGATCACAAAGTGTTGGATTAGGTCCAAATGCCGCAGAAATTCCCCTGAAAACGGCGACTGCGCGCGTGACTCTTGCGTGAAATCGGATAAACCTGTCTCAGCAATTGATATATCGTAGCCAACACGAAGGACGCGCTCATGGCAGACGTCAACCGGGGGAACCGGCCACTTTCCCCACATCTCATGATTTATCGCCCACAGCTGACCTCGATCTCGTCGATTATGGTTCGCATTACGGGTATCGCCCTTTTGGGCACAGCTTTCCTGATCGTCTGGTGGTTTATCGCGGCAGCGACGTCGCCCGAATATTTCGCGGTGGTGAACGGACTCCTGACGAGCTGGTTTGGCGATTTGATTATGGCTTTGTCGACCTGGGCGATCTTTTACCACATCCTTGGCCGGATCCGGCACGTGATCTGGGACCTGGGCTACGCGATCGAGATAGAGACGGCAGAAAAGATGGCCATTGGCATGTTCGCCTTGGCGACCATCCTCGCCCTCATCACATTCGTCGCGGTCTAAGGGAGGATCACATGAGCTTTTTGACAGATCGCAAACGCGCTCAGGGCGCAGGCTCGGGCCGCCAAGGCACGCATCACCATTGGCAAATGATGGTCAGCTCCGTCGCACTGGCTGTGTTGGCACCTATCTTTGTCTTTACCTTTGGCTACGGGCTAGGCGGTTCTTACGAAGAAGTGCTGGCCTATTTCGGAAAGCCCTTCCCGGCGATTGTAGCGGCCCTGACCCTAATCGTGACAGTCACCCATTTCACCCATGAGGCGAATGAGGCGGTGGAGGATTATGTCCACGGCACCGCGCAAAAGCTGACCCTGATCGGGCTGCAAGTCTTCTCTTACCTGCTGATCGGCGCTGGCCTCTTCGCCATCGCGCGCATCGCACTTTAAATCGGGAGCAAACACATGGCTGCTGAATACGAATATGAGACCCATGAATATGACGTCGTTGTTGTGGGCGCCGGCGGCGCCGGTCTGCGCGCGACGCTGGGCATGGCGGAACAGGGCCTTCGCACGGCTTGTGTGACCAAGGTTTTCCCGACCCGGTCGCACACAGTTGCCGCGCAAGGTGGCATCGCGGCCTCCCTTGGCAATATGGGCCCCGACAGCTGGCAGTGGCACATGTATGACACGGTCAAAGGCTCCGACTGGCTGGGCGACACGGATGCGATGGAATATCTCGCCCGCGAAGCGCCCAAGGCGGTTTATGAGCTGGAGCATTACGGCGTGCCGTTTTCCCGCACGGAAGAAGGTAAGATTTACCAACGTCCCTTCGGCGGCCACACGACCGAGTTTGGCGAAGGCCCGCCGGTGCAGCGCACCTGCGCCGCCGCTGACCGGACCGGCCACGCGATCCTGCACACGCTTTACGGCCAATCCCTTAAGGAAAAGGCCGAGTTCTACATCGAGTATTTCGCAATTGATCTGATCATGTCGGATGATGGCGTTTGCCAAGGCGTGCTGTGCTGGAAGCTCGACGATGGCACGCTGCATCTGTTTTCTGCGAAGATGGTCGTATTGGCGACGGGCGGCTATGGCCGGGCTTATTTCTCCGCGACCTCCGCCCATACCTGCACTGGCGACGGCGGCGGCATGGTCGCGCGGGCTGGCTTGCCCTTGCAGGATATGGAGTTCGTGCAATTCCACCCAACGGGTATTTACGGCGCGGGCTGCCTGATCACCGAAGGCGCGCGCGGGGAGGGGGGCTACCTCACCAATTCCGAAGGCGAGCGGTTCATGGAACGCTACGCGCCGACCTATAAGGACCTCGCCTCGCGTGACGTGGTCTCCCGCTGCATGACGATGGAGATTCGTGAAGGCCGTGGTGTGGGCGAGAATGGCGACCACATTCACCTGCACCTAAACCACCTGCCTCCGGAGACTTTGGCTCTACGCCTGCCGGGTATTTCTGAGTCCGCACGCATCTTCGCAGGTGTCGACCTGACGAAAGAGCCGATCCCGGTGCTGCCGACGGTGCATTATAACATGGGCGGCATCCCGACGAACTATTGGGGCGAAGTGCTCGCACCGACAAAAGACGACCCCGACCGCGTATCGCCTGGCCTGATGGCCGTTGGTGAAGCGGGCTGCGCCTCCGTCCATGGGGCGAACCGTCTTGGGTCGAACTCACTCATCGACCTTGTCGTCTTCGGTCGCGCGGCAGCGATCCGTGCCGCAAAAGTGGTCGACCCAGAAGCGCCTAACCCGGGTATCAACAAAATCTCCCTTCAACGCGCCTTGGACCGGTTCGACAATCTGCGCTACGCCAAAGGCCAAGTCCCGACCGCCGAGCTGCGGTTGGAGATGCAGACCACAATGCAAGCCGACGCCGCCGTGTTCCGCACCGACAAAACCTTGGCCGAAGGCGTCAAGAAGATGGAAGGCGTGGCCGAGAAGCTGGACGATCTCGAAGTGTCCGACCGCTCGCTCGTCTGGAATTCGGACCTGATGGAGACGTTGGAACTGGCCAACCTGATGCCAAACGCCATCGCAACCGTGGTCTCCGCCGAGGCGCGCAAGGAAAGCCGCGGCGCGCATGCGCATGAGGACTACCCCGACCGCGACGACGAGAACTGGCGCAAGCACTCGCTGACTTGGTTCAAAGGCAACCAAGCCGATCTGGGCTATCGTGGCGTCCACCTCGACCCGCTGACCACCCACAATGAGGGCGGCATCGACCTTAAGAAAATCGCACCGAAGGCGCGCGTCTATTGATGCGCGTATTTGGCGTTCTCTTTGCCTGCGCTTTGGTCGCGGGATGCGGCGAGAACAATTTCGCTGATGAGATCGCGCGGGATCAGGCGCGGAAGGTGGTGAACCCGGTGGTGTCCGAGCGCTTCCCGGGTGCGCCGCTGGAGCCTGCCACCAATTGCGTGATCGACAATGCCTCGGCTGGAGAGATTTTCCAGCTTGCCAAGGCGGGCGCGACCTCCACCATCTCCCAGACTGATGCCGAGCTGGTCGTGCGGATCGCCACCCGCGAAGAAACTTTGAAATGTCTTGTGAAGGACGGGCTGTCCCCGTTCCTGAACGTGTAAGGAGCCCCTCGCCATGGTTCAATTCAACCTGCCCAAAAACTCCCGCATCATGACGGGCAAGACCTGGCCCAAGCCGGACGGGGCCAAGAATGTGCGCAAGTTCCAGATCTACCGCTGGAACCCGGATGATGGCAAAAACCCGCAGGCCGACACGTATTTCGTGGATATGGACAAATGCGGACCGATGGTGCTGGACGCGCTGATCAAGATCAAGAATGAGATCGACCCGACCCTGACCTTCCGCCGCTCCTGCCGGGAGGGGATTTGCGGGTCCTGCGCGATGAATATCGACGGGATCAACACGCTGGCCTGCATCTACGGGATGGATGAAATCAAGGGCGATGTGAAAATCTACCCGCTGCCCCATATGCCGGTGGTCAAGGACCTTATCCCCGATCTGACCCATTTCTACGCCCAGCATGCCTCGATCATGCCATGGTTGGAAACGGCGACAAACCGCCCGCAGAAAGAGTGGCGCCAGTCTATTGAGGACCGTAAAAAGCTCGACGGGCTTTATGAATGCGTGATGTGCGCCTCCTGCTCGACTTCATGCCCATCTTACTGGTGGAACGGCGACAAATACCTTGGGCCCGCAGCGCTGCTGCATGCCTATCGCTGGATCATCGACTCGCGCGATGAGGCGACGGGGGAGCGGCTGGATCAGCTTGAGGATCCGTTCAAGCTTTACCGCTGCCACACGATCATGAACTGCACCAAGACCTGCCCCAAAGGCCTTAACCCGGCCAAGGCAATTGGTGAGATCAAGAAGATGATGGTCGAGCGCGCCCATTAACTATGGGTCAGGCGGCGCGTCCTCTATTGGATGCGTCGCATAAACCGTCCACCAGTAAATGTAGTGAAGTGCAAACGGCAGCGCCGCATAACCGATAATCCAGCTTAGCCCGTTGGTGTTGAAAGCGAGCCAAGTGGCAGCGACTGAGGCCGCCAATCCGCGCAGTACATGCCAATGTGCAGCATTCCTTTGACCCGGCTCGTCCCAGGTCCTTGCGTCCCATGTCATGCGGGTCAGACTTTCAGGGTCAATACAAAGCATCGCCCAAAATCCAAGCGCATATATCGCATAGGCAAACGGGATGACGCAAAGCGCCAGCAAATCAAAGGGCAAAGTCAACGAAACGCTCGATGAGACCCCTATGGCAGTGGCAACCGTAAGTAGGGTTACTGTCTTGGCATCGGACTGGGCATATCTGCGATAGGTTGCCCCAGCCCCGGTCAGAAAAAACGAGACTAGCCCGGCCGTGATTGCAAAGTTCATTGGGCTGGAGCCGATCGCGCTCAGCATAGTTGTGTAAGGGAGCGCTGCAAAATAAGCGCAGATAATAGTGGCTCCCCTAAGAACAAGCCGCATCGGAAAAGGGACGTAGGATGTTAGCAAGACATAAAGCGTTATCAAAATACGCATGACATATAGCTAACTACGGTCTTAGGCGAATTTAAGGCCCGTTGAGCTTGGCTCCCTTTTTGAAAACAATTGCCTGGCGGATTGAACGCAACGGCGCGTGCATAAGAGCTTGCCGCGCCATAGGGAACCTTTCATATTTTCTCGAGCCCTTTCAGAAATAGCCAGGACCTCTTGCAACATGACACGCCCAGAAGACGCTGCTGCCCGTAAAGCTGTAGAGCCGGTGATCTGCTACCCCGTTGAGACGCTGCCGCGCCCCGATATGTCGTTGTATGAAAGGGTGCGGACGTGCTTGACCAAGACGGGCGAGGTGGTGGTCGCTCCGCGCGAGGCAGGGGCGTTTCGTGTCCCGGCTGGGAGCTTCTTTCGGATTACCTCGATCGAGGGGCCGCAGGTTGGCGATCTGAACCTCTTCAACGCACATAACCTGGGTGAGCGGTTTTACTCCGGCAAAACCCGCGCGCTGCATGGGACCCACATCACGACCGGTGAGCAGATGTGGTCGAATTTCCCATATCTGCGCCCCATGGCGACAATCTCTCACGATACGCTTTGCTGGTACGGGATCGACGAGTTTGGTGGCTCTGTCCACGATGTGATCGGGACGCGCTGTGACCCGCATACGCATCATTTGCTGTCAGGCGAACAGTATCATCATTGTTGCCACTCCAATCTGACGCGCGCGCTTCATTTGGAGACCGGTATGGCGCTGGAGGCGGCAGAGCTTGCTGTTCATGACGTGTTGAACGTCTTTATGTGCACAGGGTTCACCCGCGACACCGGGCAATATTTCATGAAGGCCAGCCCAGTGCGGCCTGGTGATTTCATCGAGTTTTTTGCTGAAATAGACTTGCTGGGTGTCCTTAGTGCTTGCCCCGGCGGCGATTGTTCGAGCACGCATTCAAGCGATGCAGCGGCGTGTTACCCGCTACTCGTAGAGACTTTCGCGCCTGCGGATGGGGCTTTGGATGGATGGTCATCGCCCGCCGTAAACGGCTACGACCGGACACACGGGCTCTGATCCAAAGGCCGCGCTGGCGCGCGCCACCATAATTTTCGCTCTTGGGGCGTTTCACGCCCCGCCGCGAGGGCCTCCCCCCGAGAGTATTTATGATCAAATGGAAAGCACGTTAGGCGAAAGCGGCTTCCAGCGCGATCTCGACCATATCTCCGAAGCTTTTCTCACGATCCTCAGAGGGCAGGGCCTCGCCAGTTTGCAGGTGGTCTGAGACGGTGAGCACCGCAAGTGCTCTGACCTTGTGGCGGGCCGCGAGCGTGTAAAGCTCGGCCGCTTCCATTTCGACGCCGAGGATGCCGTGGCGGGTCATTTGATCGTTGAGATCGGGGCGCTCGT
The DNA here is from genome assembly GCA_026710325.1 of Litoreibacter sp. Taxonomy (GTDB): domain Bacteria; phylum Pseudomonadota; class Alphaproteobacteria; order Rhodobacterales; family Rhodobacteraceae; genus Litoreibacter. The sequence goes on from JAPORH010000195.1 coordinate 6,970, forward strand.
CATAGAACACGTCCGAGGAATAGATGCCGCCAACATGGGTTTTTGTACCCTTTGCCTCGGATGTTTTAAAGGCTGCATGCAGGAGCCCCCAATCCGCACAAGGCGCATAGTTAAGCTCTTTAAAAATGCCAGAAGAGGGCGTGTTCAACGTCGTGGATGTCATCGCCAGGATCACGTCGCGAATGCGAACATGTGGCTGCATCCCGCCGCAGGAGCCGATGCGGATGAGGGTTTTCGCACCAAAATCCCGGATCAGCTCATTGGCGTAGATCGACAGGGAGGTCATACCCATGCCGGAGCCGTGGATGGTCACGCGGTTGCCTTTCCAAGTGCCAGTAAACCCGAGCATGCCTCGCACCTCATTGACCAACTTCGCGTCGTCCAAAAAAGTCGCTGCTGCCCATTTGGCACGGTAGGGATCGCCAGGCATCAGTACGGTTTCTGCGATCTCGCCGGGTTTCGCACCTATATGGATGGTCATGTCGCGAGCTCCTATTTTTTCGGGGACTGGCGTAGGATTGTCGCGTTACTCGGCAGGTTGCAAGGCCGTAGCGTCGCGACGCATCGCGCGCTCCTCGGCAAAGGAGATCATCCGCCGGCTGTCCTCATCCCAGAGCTGCATCCAGATGCATTTGACCGAGCTGCGCAGCGTCATCTTGTAAGCGTCTTGCAAGAGTGGCTCGTTTTCTAGCGCCTCTGGAAGCCGGTAGAACGGGATGCGCGCGTAGAGATGGTGGATATGGTGGATGCCCATATTGGCCGTCACCCACATCAGCGGCTTGGGCAGCACATATTGTGAAGAGCTATGCAACGCCTTTTGGTGGATCGTCCAATCCGGGGGCCAATCGAACTGTGCCTCCTCAAACTGGTGCTGAACGTAGAAGGTCCAAACCCCCGCACTTGCGCCCACCCAGACGGAGGGGAACCAGATCAGCCAAATGGCGGCCCAGCCCCCGTAAGCGTAAAGCGCGGCCAGCACACCTAGAATGGCCAGATTTGTCCCCATGGCGGAGCGCCAATATATCCAACCCTTGGTCCACATTCCAAAGGGCAGCCGGTGCTGGATGAAAAACAGCCATATCGGACCAATGACGAACAGAAAGAACGGGTTGCGGTAAATGCGGTAGGCAAAGCGGTGCCAGGCGGGCAGGGCGCGGTATTCGCGGAGGGTGTATGTATGCACCTCGCCGATGTCGCGGTCGGCCAAATTGCCGAGATTCTTGTGATGGTTCGCATGCATTTTGCGCCACATGTAATAGGGCGTCAGGGTGATGACACCAAGGACTCGGCCGAACATGTCATTCGCCCGCGCCGTGCGAAACAACGCGCCATGACCTACGTCATGTTGCAGCAAGAACATCCGGATCGTGAAGACGCCAGTGGTCAGGCCGAAAAACAACGCGAGCGGGTAGCTAATGGTCAGGGCCCACAAGGCGGCAGCCCAACTCATAGCGAATGGGATGACAGTCTGCGCAATTTCCCACCAGGTGCGCGCTGGTATGGGGTCTTTGTACTTTTTGAGACGCCGCGCGAGTGCTCGGGCCTCCTCCGCGCTAATATAGGCGTAGTCGGACTGCTTCTGCGTGAAGGGCTGCGCGTCAGAAAGGGTCTCGGGCGGCGTCGGTTTCATGCACGGTCTCAAATGTGCCGAACCTTCGGCGAAAGGTACAAAATATCACGTGTTTAGGCGGGGTTACGCCTAACGAGACAATATTGCACCAACACCGCGCCCGCAATCCCTAGCGCGCGTGTTTTCGGGTTTCCGGATGCAGCGAGGTGGCGAAAATATGCTCAGCCGCGCCCACCACAGTGCCGGCTTGCAGCACGATCTTCGGGTCAGGCGCGGTGGCGACGCTCTCATCCTTACCGGGATAATCGAGTTGGGCCAGGAAATGCCGCATGCAATTCAAGCGCGCGCGCTTCTTGTCGTTTGAGCGGATCACCGTCCAGGGCGCGTCCGCCGTATCGGTGTAGAAAAACATGGCCTCTTTGGCCTCGGTGTAGTCGTCCCACTTATCCAGGCTGGCGCGGTCGATAGGCGACAGCTTCCAGCGCTTCAGCGGGTCTGTCTCGCGGGAGGTGAAGCGGCGTTTCTGTTCCTCTTGTGTGACCGAGAACCAGTATTTGAACAGCTTGATACCGGAGCGGACCAGCATCCGCTCGAATTCGGGGGTCTGGCGCATGAATTCCAAATAGTCATTCGGTGCGCAGAAATTCATCACCCGCTCGACGCCCGCGCGATTGTACCAAGAGCGGTCGTAAAGCACGATTTCACCGCTGGTGGGCAGATGCTTTACATAACGCTGGAAAAACCACTGACCGCGTTCCTCATCTGTGGGTTTGTTGAGCGCGACTACGCGCGCCGCGCGTGGGTTCAGGTGCTCGGTAAAACGTTTAATGGTGCCACCTTTGCCCGCCGCGTCGCGGCCCTCGAACAGCATGACGAATTTCTGCTGCGTTTCTTGTACCCAGTGCTGTACCTTTAAAAGCTCGACCTGCAGCACAGCCTTTTCGGCTTCATATTGGTCTCTCTTAAGTTTTTCGGCGTAAGGATAATCACCTTGCTCAAAGCCGATAATTTCGGCGGAGCGGGCATTTTTGTCTTCAGGCTTTTCTTTGATGTCTGGCATAGGGCCCTCCGGAGCTATTTCCGCTCAGGATGCCGGGACAAAGCCTACCGGTCCTTGATCTGCGTCAAGCCCGCCAGCTTCATTGCTTTGCAAATATCCCGGGGGTCTGGGGGCAGAGCCCCCAGCCGGTCGGTGCGCGCAAGCGCGGCGAAACTACTCCGCTGCGACTCCCTGCGGGTCTACGAGCGTCACAAGATCATCCATGATCCGGTTCAGCTCAAAATCCTTGGGCGTATAAACCTTGCTCACGCCCATAGCGCGCAGGCGGTTGGCATCCTCATCCGGGATGATGCCACCGACAACGACTGGAATATGCCCCAGACCAGCCGTATTCATCTTCGCCATCAGGTCCTTGATCAGTTCGATATGCGAGCCTGACAGGATCGACAGTCCGACCACATGCGCCCTGTCATTTTTCGCGGCCTCCACAATCTCGTCAGGCGTCAGGCGGATGCCCTCATAGGTTATATCCATCCCGCAATCGCGGGCGCGGGCGGCGATCTGTTCGGCGCCATTGGAATGCCCGTCCAACCCAGGCTTGCCGACAAGAAATTTGAGACGGCGACCAAGCCGGTCGGAGATAGCATCAACGCGGGTGCGGATCTCTTCCAGGCCTTCGGTGCGGTTGGAGGGGTTGCGCGACACGCCGGTTGGGCCGCGATATTGCCCGAAGGCCTGGCGCACCATGTCACCCCATTCGCCAGTGGTGGCCCCGGCTTTTGCAGCGGCGATGGATGCGGGCATGATATTCGCGCCACTCTGTGCGGCCTCGCGTAGATCGGTCAAAGCCTGTTCAACCGCCCGGTCGTCGCGGGCCTCCCTCCACGCGGCGAGCCGGGCGATTTGGTCTGCTTCCGCATCTGCGTCCGCGACCATGATGGCCTCGTCACCCGCTGTGAGCGGGCTTTCCTCGGCCTGTTGGAATTTATTGACGCCGACGACGGTGGTTTCCCCGCCCTCGATGCCGGTGATGCGGTTGGCATTGCTTTCGACCAGCCGCGATTTCATATATTCAATTGCCTCATTGGCCCCGCCCATGGCGTCGATGGTTGCGAGCTCGGCGCGTGCCCCTTCTTTGAGCGCCTCAACCTTGCGGTCCACGGCAGGGTTGCCGTCAAACAGGTCCTCATATTCCAGAAGGTCGGTTTCGAACGCCATGATCTGCTGCATGCGCAGCGACCATTGCTGGTCCCACGGGCGCGGCAGGCCCAAAGCCTCGTTCCAGGCGGGCAGCTGCACGGCGCGGGCGCGGGCTTTTTTGCTAAGCGTCACGGCCAGCATCTCGATCAGGATACGGTAGACATTGTTTTCGGGCTGTTGCTCCGTCAGGCCGAGGGAGTTGACCTGAACCCCATAGCGAAAGCGGCGAAATTTCGGGTCCTCGACGCCGTAGCGCTCCCGGCAAATTTCGTCCCAGAGGTCAACAAAGGCGCGCATCTTGCACATCTCGGTCACGAAGCGGATGCCCGCATTCACGAAGAAGGAGATGCGTCCGACCATCGCGGGGAAATGCTCTGCCGGGACTTTTCCTTGAAGATCGTCCAGGACGGCAGTGGCTGTTGCCAAAGCGAAAGCAAGCTCCTGCTCCGGCGTGGCACCGGCCTCTTGCAGATGATAGGAGCACACATTCATCGGGTTCCATTTGGGAAGATGCTCGCGCGTGTATGCGGCGACATCCGTGATCATGCGCAACGATGGCTCTGGCGGACAAATATATGTCCCGCGGGATAGGTATTCCTTGATGATATCGTTCTGCACGGTGCCTTGAAGGGCCGAGATGTCCGCGCCTTGCTCCTGGGCCACAGCGATATAAAGCGCCAGCAACCATGGCGCCGTCGCGTTGATCGTCATCGATGTGTTCATTTGATCTAGCGGGATCTCGTCAAACAAGGTCCGCATGTCGCCCAAATGCGCGACGGGTACGCCAACCTTGCCCACCTCTCCACGCGCCAACTCGTGATCGCTGTCATAGCCAGTTTGCGTCGGCAGGTCGAAGGCCACCGAAAGGCCGGTCTGCCCTTTGGCCAGGTTGCCTTTGTACAAAGCGTTGGACGCGCGCGCGGTCGAGTGCCCGGCATAGGTGCGGAACAACCAGGGACGGTCTTTTTTGACTTCTGGTTTTTCGTGGGCCATGTGTCACCTCGCGTGAGTCGGATGGGTAATTTTATTTCGCACAAGGGTTGATACGGGGAATAATATGGCTTTGTCAATTCGCCGCATCGCAGAAAGTTCGATCAAGCTGCGTTGTGCAGGATGCCACTCAATTGATGAAAAAACGAGCGCCCATTTACCCTGCCCCCAATCCCTGACAGGTTGCGGTCATGTTTCAGACCGTGGAATTGCCCATCTGGGCGCTGATCCTGATGGGGCTTCTGGCGGCGGTGACGGCAGCCTCGCACCTACTTTTCCCATCCGTGCGCTGGTTTTTTCGGCGCAGAGCGGAGCGCGTGGTGGCACGCCTCAACCAAAAGCTTAAGCGGCCAATCCAGCCCTTCAAGCTCGCGCAGCGCCACGACATGATCCAGAATGTTCTCTATGACCCCGACGTCATCCGCGCGGTCAATGAATATGCCAAGAAACAAGGTATCCCCGATAATGTCGCCTTTGAGACGGCGGAGAGGTACGCGCGCGAAATCGTTCCTTCCTTCAGTGCGACGGTCTATTTTGGCTGGGGCACCCGGCTGGCGAAATGGCTATCACGCAGCCTGTACCGTGTGCGGGTTGTCAATCAGAACGACGCTGAAATCGCTTCGATCGATCCGGACGCCACCGTCGTCTACATCATCAATCACCGCTCCAATATGGATTACGTCTTGGTCACCTATCTGGCGGCCAATGACACCTCTTTGTCTTATGCAGTTGGGGAATGGGCGCAAAGCTGGCCTCTACGTCCGCTCATCAAAATGATGGGCGGCTACTTTATCCGCCGCAAATCGCTCAATCCGCTCTACCGTCGCGTTCTCGCGCGCTACGTGCAGCTTTCAACGCGCGAAGGGGTTGCGCAGGCTGTCTTTCCGGAAGGTGGTTTGTCGCGTGATGGTGGGCTAGGCGCGCCTAAGTTGGGGCTGATTAGCTACATTCTCGAAGGGTTCGATCCAAACGGAGACCGCGACGTCGTCTTCGTGCCCGTAGGTGTGAACTATGACAGGGTGCTTGAGGACCGTGTGTTGGTCGCCGCAGCGGGAAATAACCGCAAACGGTTCAAGTTCCGCATCTCCATGGTGTTTCGATATGTCGGCCGGCATGTCTTTCAACGGATCACCGGTCGCTTTCATCGCTTAGGCTTTGCGGCTGTCTCCTATGGGTCTCCGCTGTCGCTCAAGACGTTTTTGGGGGAGGTGCACCCTGATACGACCGAAGCCTTAGGGGAGGCGCTGATGGCGCGCGTCGCAAGTTCCGTCCCGGCTTTGCCGGTTCCGATTGTCGCCTGGCATTTGTCTCAGTCAGGGGGCGCGATTGAGCGCTTGGAGCTGACGGCACGTTTTGATCGGACCGTCGCGGAGATGCAATTGCGTGGCACTGATATCTGTCTTCCGGCCTCGGGCGCTCATAAAGGGCTCGACGCTGCGCTTCGTATGTTTGAGGCGCGCGGCATGATCTCTGAAGACGGCGACATGCTACGTCTGACGGGAAAGTATGCCGAACTCATTCCTTATTATGCGAACTCAATCGCGCATTTGGTCCCCAGTTGCGACGATGAAAGTGTCGCGACATAAAATTACAAAATAATGTCATTTAGAGTTGTAAAGTTACTTTTGCCTCTGTAGTGCTCCCTTATTCGCAGCGCAGCATTTGATTCTGCGCAACAGCATGAAAGAGTGAGGAACAGGTCATGGCCTTGGATACGAGAGAGACTGTCATGGAATACGACGCCCCCGTTAAAGACCTCTACGAGGTTGGTGAAATCCCGCCACTGGGCCATGTCCCGAAACAAATGTACGCATGGGCGATCCGCCGGGAGCGCCATGGCGAGCCTGAGCAGGCCTTCATGTCCGAGATTGTTGACGTCAAACAACCTGACAGCCATGAAGTCGTCGTCCTCGTGATGGCCGCTGGCGTGAATTACAACGGTGTCTGGGCTGGCCTCGGCGTGCCATTGAGCCCGTTCGACGTGCACAAGGCAGACTACCATATTGCGGGCTCCGACGCGTCCGGCATCGTCTGGGCTGTGGGCGAGAAAGTCACGCGGTGGAAAGTGGGCGACGAGGTTGTCATTCACTGCAACCAAGACGATGGCGACGACGAGCATTGCAACGGCGGCGACCCGATGTTTTCCGACAGCCAACGGATTTGGGGTTATGAGACCCCCGACGGCTCCTTCGCGCAGTTCACCACGGTCCAAAGCCAGCAGCTTATGCCGCGCCCTCAGCACCTGAGCTGGGAGGAAAGCGCATGTTACACGCTGACGCTGGCCACTGCTTACCGCATGCTCTTCGGCCATCACCCGCATGAGCTGAAACCAGGTCAGAACGTTCTGGTCTGGGGCGCGTCAGGCGGTCTAGGTTCTTACGCGATCCAGCTGGCTAATACGGCCGGTGCAAATGCGATCGGCGTGATCTCGGACGAAAGCAAACGTGACTTTGTTATGGGCCTTGGCGCCAAAGGCGTGCTCAACCGCAAGGATTTCAACTGCTGGGGCCAAATGCCCGTTGTGAACTCTTCAGAGTATAAGGAGTGGTTCGCTGAGGTGCGTAAATTCGGCAAAGCGATTTGGGACATCACCGGAAAAGGCGTGAATGTCGACATGGTGTTCGAGCACCCGGGCGAAAGCACAATGCCTGCTTCCGTCTTCGTCTGTAAAAAAGGTGGCATGGTTGTGATCTGCGCGGGCACCACGGGCTACAACCTTACAATGGATGCGCGTTACCTCTGGATGCATCAAAAACGCGTTCAGGGCTCGCACTTTGCCCACCTCAAGCAGGCCTCTGCGGCAAACCAACTGATGGTGGAACGCCGTTTGGACCCTTGCATGTCCGAAGTCTTCCCTTGGAACGAAATCCCGCAAGCCCACACCAAGATGCTGCGCAATGAGCATAAGCCGGGCAACATGGCTGTTCTTGTCACAGCGCCGCGTACAGGGCTTTCGACCTTTGAGGATACATTGGAAGCAAGCCGTCAGGCATAAATCCCTTACTTGACGAATCTGATTCTAAAACCCCCGAAATCTACGTATTTCGGGGGTTTTTCTTTGCTATTTTAGGTGGTTACAGAATTTTCAAGCGCTTACAGATCGCCGCCTCACCATTTATGGTGAGGTAAAAAACGCGAATTTCGCGAAAAGTCCGGGTCGGATATTCTTTTACTTAACGTTTGATTAACTGTTCAGAAGGACACTCACCATGACAAACGACTGGATTATTGACGTACTCACTGATCTGCGGAAGTTTTCTGCGTCCAACTCTTTGGACCTTCTTGCGGATCGTTTGGACGACACGATCCAGGTGGCAGCGCGAGAGATCGACATAGCTCAATCGCTGCCATTGGCTGGGGCAGGGATGAGTGACGTTGAACAAGATCGTAGACATGCAGGGCGCGCTCTCACGGGCAACAACCCTTGAGGAATTGCAGCGCCTATCAGAACAAATCAGGGATGACTATAGGGTCGACCATGTGGTGTATCACTGGGTCAACAGCGTGGGCGAACGCTTTGGCTGCGGGACATACAGCTCCGAATGGGTCGATCGATATCTCGAGAAAGACTATCTCTATATAGACCCGGTCATTCTGGGGTGTTTCAACCGGTTTGACCCGGTGAATTGGAAACAACTTGATTGGAGCAGCAAAGGCGCACGGGAGATGCTGAAGGATGCGGCGTCTTTCGGGGTCGGGCCGCAAGGGTTTTCCATCCCGATCCGGGGTCCAAAAGGGCAATACGCGATATTCACACTGTCTGACAGCCGTCCGGACGATGCTTGGGAAGCGCTGATTGAAGAAAGGAAAAGGGACCTGATCGTCGTCTCCCACGCATTTAACACAAAAGCGTTGGAGCTTGAGGAACGGGTGTTTAACACAGAAGCGGCACAGCTTTCACCGCGCGAACGATCTACACTGACCCTGCTGGCGAAGGGAAAGAACCGAGCGCAAGCCGCTCAGGAGCTTGAGATTTCGGAGAATACATTACGCGTATACGTCGAATCCGCGCGTCACAAGATGGGTGCGCTTAACACAACACATGCGGTGGCGCGTGCCTTGGCAGCTGGTCAGATCGTCGTTTGACCCCTTCTTTTCAAGGGCCGAACGACGATGCGATTCGAAAAGTTAACGGAAACTGAGCGCGCCGTTATTCGCGTTTAGCCTTTGATTACCGCTTTGGCACAGCCTGATTGGCAGCACATCCAAAGAGGTAATCGCCCATGCTTCGCTTCATCTACGCCACCGATCTCGACCAATACCCGCTTCTCAAAGACACCATGTTCCGCGACCGGACCACGCAATTCCGCGATCGTTTGAACTGGGATGTCACTGTGGACGCCAAAGGCCACGAACGTGACGAATATGACGCCATCAACCCGCTCTACGTGATCTGGGAAAATGCTGACGGCACTCATGGCGGCTCCATGCGCTTCCTGCCCACCACAGGCGACACAATGGTCAATGATCATTTCTCCCACTTGATGGACGGGGTCGATATCCGTTCCCCACTGATCTGGGAATGCACTCGCTTTTGCCTCGCACCCGATGCCGAGCGCCGCGTGACAGCTGCGCTGGTTCTGGGCGCGTCCGAGCTGATGGAAAATTTCGCGTTGATGCAATTTGTGGGCGTCTTTGATCCCCGCATGGAGCGCATTTACTCACTGCTCGGCGTCAAGCCTGAGGTGATCGGTCGCGCCGGTGAAGGCGACGAGGAAATTGGTGTCGGCCTTTGGAATTTCGACCAGTCCGCCCGGCCACGTGTGGAAGCCCGCGCGAAGTTTGATAAGGCACAAGCTGAGGCGTGGTTCCGCCACTCCTTCAATCACCCCTACCAGCTTGTCGCGGCTGAGCAATATATGCAGATCCCCGCCTAATCGCAGGGCATTCTCGCTGGCGGCCCTGCCTCTGGACAGGTAGGGTCGCGCCCATGGCTGCGCTCTCCCAAATCACCTATTCCGACGATCAGGCCGTGGCCTTTGACGCGGTTGCGGATGTCTTGGGGCGGGCGGGTATCGACATCACCTCCGGCGACACGATGCCTTTGCAGGAGGCGCGCGAACAGGTCATGGCCATCGTTGGCAAGGCTGGTTCTGGCAAGACACTACTCCTGTCTGAGCTTGTGAAAGCCGTGACCGCATCGGGCGTCGATCTCGTCTCCGGCGACTACGAAGGCAAGGCCCGCAAAGATCGTCGCACCCTTGCTGTCCTCGCGCCAACCAACAAAGCGGCCTCCGTTTTGCGCAATCGCGGCGTGCCGGCGACCACAATTCACCGTATTCTCTACACCCCTCTTTATGACCCTGACTATGAGCTGATCGCTGATTGGCTTGCAGGGCAGGGTGACCGCCCTGAGGTTGAGGGCATCACGGAGGAGGCCCTTGATCGCGCCAAGCAGTTTTACGATGCGCACAAATCGATCCCCGGTGCGCTTGCCGCCGCAGGTTTGCGAGGGTCGGACTTCATTCAAGGCTGGAAGCGTCGCGAAGACCCGCTCGATATTGGCTTCGTTGATGAAAGCTCGATGCTCGACGAAAAGCAGTTCGAAGACCTGCAAGAGATTTTTCCGACATTGGTCCTTTTTGGCGACCCCGCGCAGCTCGCTCCTGTTGGCTCCAACGGCGACATGGTCTTCGACCAGCTCAAAGACGGTCGCCGCTATGAGCTGTCGCGCGTCCACCGCCAAGACGCCGACAATCCGATCCTAGATCTGGCGCATGCCCTGGCCGACCCGGAGGTCGATTTTTATCGCTTCGAAAATCTGGTCCGCGAGGCCGCCCAAAAAGATGACCGGGTCGTTTTTGCCGAGCGGGTGGAGGCGGACCTGATGGCCCGCTCCCCCGTTTTGGTTTGGCGCAACGCGACCCGCATTCGGCTGATCCAAGCCTGGCGCGGGGCTTATGGCGCAACCGTCGACACGCTTCTCCCCGGCGAGCCGCTGATCTGCGACGGGATCGAGCTGCCGGTGAAACACCGCAAGAAACGCATCGATCTGGAGGCACGCGGCCTCGTGAAAGGCGCGCAGGTCGTCTATATGGGCCCCGGCAAGAAACCGGGCTTTTCGCGGCTGCACGTGGTGGGCGCAGAGGACCCGCAGGTCTCCGCCGCATCGATCATCAAGATCGAGGCCCCGGACGAGGAAGAACCGTTCATTCCCTTCGCCGCTCGCATGGGTGCATCTTTTCTGCACGGCGCGGCCGTGACGATCCACAAGGCGCAAGGCTCCCAATGGGAGACGGTTCAGGTTTTCGCCCCTGATCTTTATGCCGCCGCCCGCTCGGGCCGGTCGGAGGCTGGACAACCTGTCTGGAAACGGCTCGCCTATGTGGCGATCACGCGGGCAGAGAACCGGCTGCTTTGGATCACGCGCAACCGCTTGAGCCGACCAAACTCTGCATTGGACACGAGCGATCTTGCGGCCATCGCACCTGCGCCGCTGGCGCTAGAGGCAGTCTCAGAGGAAAGTTAAAATCGCAAAAACCGAAAAAACGCTGAGGCCAACCACCCGGCTGCGATCGCTATTGTCAGCGACAGGACCCCGTAAATCAGCGGCCGGTCATGCGCCAGATCGTAAATCCAACGCTCCAATCCGACTTTGCGTACGTCGATGAAAGTCGTGAGCTTGCCGACAACCTCCCCCTCGCGGGTAATGAAAATCCGGGTCGGGTAGACGCCTTCTACCAGATTTGCAGGCAGGTCTATCGTCGTCGAAAACAACGACTGCTGTTGCACCTCGACCGTATTGTCGAGCTGCTGATACAGGTTTTGCCCTTTGCGGATGCGGATCAGGGCCTCGGTGAAGCTCTCGGGGTCCTCAATCTCGGCGGGGGTGCCGACGGCGTAAATGGCGCGTGGGATTGAGACCTGATAGCGCAGATCTTCGGTATAGGTCAGCGTGTCTTCCAAAGCGCCAGAGGACGCGACGGCGTAAAAGCTTGGCGCGCGGTCCACTTTGATGGCGTCAGTATTCACCCAAATCCCGAAGTGTTTCTCTTTACGCCGGACCGTAATCGGTCCTTGCGGCCCTGAAATGGCGATCACAACCTCTAACGGAGCAAGGTTTTCTTCCTCCCGCGCACCTTTGATCGCGCCGTAGATGAGGATATCGGAGCCGTCAAAGTTCGCGGTGATTTCCACGTCCCGCAAGGACATGTCGGCCACGACCTGCTCCGCCCAAACCGGTAAGCCCGCAAGCAAAGCGCATATGATGACCAGCGCGCGCATCAGTGCCCCGCCGCTCCAAGCGAATAGAGCTCTGACGGCATGATAAGTAGGTCCAGCGCGAGCTTGGCGCAGACCGCCAACACCATGATCGACAGTAGAATGCGCAACTGTTCCGCAGGCAGCTTCGCCCCTATCCGGGTCCCCACCTGCGCACCCACAACGCCGCCCACAAGCAGCAGCACGGCCAAAGCCATGTCGACCGTGTAGTTCGTCGTCGCATGCATCAACGTGGTAAAACCGGTAACAAAAATGATCTGAAAGAGCGAGGTGCCAACGACCACTTTGGTCGGCATCCCCAGCAAGTAGATCATTGCAGGCACCATTATGAACCCGCCGCCGACCCCCATGATCGCGGCTAAAATGCCTACGAAAACACCGACCAAAACCGGCGGAATGACCGAAATATAAAGCCCCGAGGTGCGGAATTTCATCTTGAAGGGCAGGGCATGAACCAGCCCGTGCTTCTTGCGCGTCCGCACTTGATGCCCGCCTTTAGAGCGACGGATCGCCTTCAGGCTTTCGAAAAACATCAGCCCGCCGATGATGCCTAGGAAGACGACGTAGCAAAGCTTCACCAGCAGATCGACCTGGCCCATCTCCCGCAGCATTGCGAAGACCTGAACGCCAATTGCGGCTCCGGCGAGCCCGCCGATCAGCAGCACCGTGCCCATCCTCAGGTCCACCGTTTTGCGCTTGAGATGCGCCAACACGCCCGAGAAGGAGGAGGCCACGATCTGGTTCGCCTCTGTCGCCACCGCCACCGCAGGCGGGATGCCTATGAAGAACAAAAGTGGCGTCATCAAAAAGCCGCCGCCCACCCCAAACATGCCAGACAAGATGCCCACCAAACCGCCCAATCCCAAAAGCAGGAAGGCGTTGACCGAAACCTCGGCTATGGGGAGGTAGATATGCATGGCCCCCCTTAGACCCGCGCAGGGCAAGGGGGCAATGGCCTTTTATAGGTCCAGATGCCACAAATTGCTGCAACGCAGCGCAAAACGTGAAAATGGGACGAAATTACCGTTCTTTGACGTAGGGCTCCCCGCCTGCACGCGGCGGAATCGCCTTGCCGACAAAGCCGGCAAGGATCACAACGGTCAGGATGTAAGGCAACGCCTTAAGCAGTTGCACCTGCACTTTGAAGCCCAGCAACGCCTCGATCACGTCCGGGCGCAGCGCGATGGCCTGCAAGAACCCAAAGAGAAGCGTGGCGTAAAGTGCGTGCCAAGGTCGCCATTTCGCGAAGATCAACGCGGCCAGGGCGATAAAGCCGCGCCCTGCCGTCATCTCCCGTCCGAAGCCCGCATCGAGACCCGTGGACAGGTAAACGCCGCCCATGCCGCACAGCACGCCGCAAATCCCGACGGCTGCAAAACGCAGAGCGATCACGGACACGCCTGCCGTATCCACCGCCGCTGGGTTCTCCCCCACGGCGCGCAGGCGGAGGCCGAAGCGGGTGCGAAACAGCACGTACCAGCTTAGCGGCACCGCCAGCAGCGCGATATAGACCAAAGCAGAGTGGCCGGAGATCACCTCCGCGTAGAATTGCCCGATGATCGGCACGTCGCTTAGCGCGTCTGCAAAGGGCAGGGTGATTTCCTGAAACCGGCCCGAGCCTTGCAAAGGTGGTGTGCGCCCGCCCTGACTGAACCAGCTTTGCGCGACCAGAACCGTCATGCCGGAGGCAAGGAAGTTGATCGCGACACCTGATATCAGCTGATTGCCCCGAAACGTGATCGAGGCCACCCCGTGCAGTGCCGAAAGGGAGAGGGAGGCCATTAACCCCGCGAAAAGCCCTAGCCAGACAGAGCCGTAAACTGCCGCAATTGCCGCCGACAAGAACGCCGCGGCCAGCATCTTCCCTTCCAGCCCGATATCAAAAATCCCGGCTCTTTCGGAAAACAGCCCAGCCAGACAGGCGAAAAGCAGCGGTGTCGCCAGCCGCAAAGATGAGTCCAGAATTTGCAGAAGGGTCAGAAAATCCATGTTCTTAGCCCCCGCGCTTTCGCATCATCAGGAACATCTGCTCGACCGGCCGTCGCACCATCCCGTCCAGCGCGCCGGTAAATAGAATCACCAAAGCTTGGATCACAACGATCAGATCGCGCGGGATCGAGGTCCAAAGCGCCAGCTCCGCCCCGCCTTGGTACAGGAATCCGAACAGAAGCGAGGCCAGCAACACCCCAAACGGATGGCTGCGCCCCATGAGCGCAACAGCGATGCCGATAAACCCGGCGCCTTCGACGGAGTTCAGAACAAGCCGCTCGGCTTCCCCCATCACGTTGTTAATCGCCATCATACCGGCCAGCCCACCGGAGATTGCCATCGCGATCATGGTGATTTTGACCGACGAGATGCCAGCATATTTCGCCGCCGGTTCAGATTTACCGAAGGCGCGGATTTGGTAGCCCAGCTTGGTCCGCCAGATCAGGAAATAGACCGCCACGCAGGCAATCAGTGCGATGATCAAGGTCACATTGGCGGGCGTGCGCGCGGCAAACGGAATGCCGACCGCGTTCAACATGTCGCTGATTGTTGGCAAATGCGTGGCTTCGGGAAACCCAGCCGAGGAGGGGTCCATCCGCCCGGGTGGGCGCAAAATCTCGACCAGCACATAGTTCAACAGCGAAGCCGCGATGAAGTTGAACATAATCGTGGTGATGACGATATGGCTGCCGCGCTTGGCTTGCAGATAGGCCGGGATCGTGGCCCAAAGCGCGCCAAAAGCTGCAGCGCCCAATGAGGCCGCGAGCAGTGCAATCGTCCAATGCGGCCAAGGGAAAAACAGGCAAATCAGCGCGACACCAAGCCCGCCAAGTGCCGCTTGTCCCTCACCGCCGATATTGAAAAGCGCCGCATGGAACGCCACCGCGACGGCGAGCCCGGTAAAGATAAAGTTGGTCGCGTAGTAGAGTGTGAAACCCCAGCCATAGCTCGAGCCCAATGCGCCATCGACCATCAGGCTCAGCGCCGCGATAGGGTCCTCCCCAATCGCTAGGATCACGAGGCCAGAGATCAAGAAGGCAAGCATCAAATTAATGAGCGGAATCAGTAGGATGTCAGCCCATTTCGGCATGGTTTGCATCGTCAGGAGGCCTCCCTCTCTTGCCCGGTCATCCCTGCCATCAACAGTCCCAGTTCTTTCTCATCCGTCTCAGTCGGAAGCCGTTCGCCCATCATTTGCCCGTCGAAGATCACGGCGATGCGGTCGGCGAGGGACAGGATTTCTTCCAACTCGACCGAGACAAGCAAAATAGCTTTGCCAGCGTCACGCAGCTCCACGATCCTCTGGTGGATAAACTCAATCGCGCCGATATCGACGCCGCGCGTTGGCTGGCCGATAAGCAGCAGCTCCGGGTTGCGCTCAATTTCCCGCGCCAAGACGATCTTCTGCTGGTTGCCCCCGGAGAAGCTTTTCGCCTCCAGCATGGGGTTGTCGGGCCGCACGTCGAAGCGCTTGAACTTACCCACTGCGTCTTCCTTAATCGCGGCTTGATCCATCAGAAGGCCCGCGTTGAATTCTTCCTCATGGTGATAGCCGAAGGCCACGTTTTCCCAGGCTTTGAAGTCCATAATCAGACCTTCGCGCTGGCGATCTTCAGGCACATGCGCAATGCCACGTGCACGGCGAGACCGCGCGTCTGATAGTGCGCCAGTCAGGTCAATCTCTTGCCCATTGACGCGCACGGTGCCGGTTGCGGTCTGCGTGCCGCCCAGCACTTCCAAAAGCTCTGACTGGCCATTCCCGGCTACGCCAGCAATGCCCAAGATCTCACCTGCGCGCACGTTCAGATCGATGCCCTTAAGCCGCTTTACGCCTTTTTCATCAACAACTTCCAGGTTTTCGACTTCCAGCACTTTGTTGCCCGGTTGTGCTGGTTTCTTGTCGACGCGCAGCAGCACTTTGCGACCTACCATCAGCTCTGCGAGCTCCTGCGGAGAGGTCTCCGAAGTCTTCACCGTCGCCGTCATCTGACCACGTCGCATGACGGACACCGTGTCCGTCACCTCCATGATCTCCCGCAGTTTGTGGGTGATGAGGATGATGGTCTTGCCCTGCGCCTTCAGCCCTTCGAGAATGCGGAAGAGGTGGTCCGCCTCGGCCGGTGTCAGCACGCCCGTCGGCTCGTCCAGGATCAAAATATCGGCCTGCCGGTAGAGCGCTTTCAAGATCTCCACCCGCTGCTGCATCCCCACGCCGATATTCTCGATCAGCGCGTCCGGATCGACATTCAGCTCATATTCCTTGGCCAGCTGCGTCAGCTCTTTGCGTGCCTTGCTCAGCGACGGCCCCAACCGCGCGCCGTCCTCCGCGCCAAGGATCACGTTTTCCAGCACGGTAAAGTTCTCAACCAGCTTGAAATGCTGGAACACCATCCCGATGCCCGCTGCAATCGCGGCCTGGCTGTCGGGGATCGCGGTCTTTTTGCCGGAGATGTAAATCTCCCCACTATCGGCTTTGTAAAACCCATAGAGGATCGACATCAGTGTCGATTTGCCCGCACCATTCTCACCAATGATCCCGTGGATCGTGCCGGGCATAACGCGGATGGAAATATCTTTATTGGCCTGAACAGGCCCAAAGGCTTTTGAAATGCCCTTTAACTCAATGGCAGGTGCAGTCATTCAGGGGCCCCTGTGCCCACAAAGCCGATCATGCGGGTGATTCTCTCCCCGTCGAAATCGGCGAAATACTGACCGTGTTGCACCATCTCGGGGCCATCTGGGCCCATACCACCAAACGCGACGGTGGCACGCAGGCTGCCTGCCGTCTCATCCGTTTTCACGACTTTCGCTGTCCATCCCGGTGCGTTGGCGCTGAACATATTGACGTAGCCCGCAATCGCGGCTGGCCCGATCAAAACGCCCTCGCTGCGTGGGTCGGCATATGTCCCAGTTTGAGCATAGACGGATGCTATCGCGTCGGCGCGTGCCGCGTCATCTGCCATCCCCCAAGCGTCGAAAAATGTCTCGAGTGAAGCGGTCATAGGCCCCCCTAGCTCCGCTTTGAATTGCGCTATCCGGGCCGGTGATCCAGCCCGGATAGGTTTTGTTTCAATGACTTAGAAGGTCAAAGATGGGCAGCTCTCGTCGGACATATAGTCGTGCACTGCGATCTCGCCGGCGATGATCTTGTCCGCAATCGCGTCCACAGTGGCCTGCATTTCGGCGGAGACGAGGTCTGCGTTGTTCTCATCCATCGCGTAACCTACGCCCTCTGCGGCGAGGTTGAGAACCTTCACGCCGCCTGGCTGTTCAGTGCCAGCGGTGAAGGCGTCATATACGGCGACGTCCACACGCTTGAGCATGGAGGTCAGGATGGAGCCTGGGTGCATACCGTTTTGGTTGCTGTCGACGCCAATGCCCAAGATGCCAGCATCCGCTGCCGCCTGCAAAACGCCAACGCCCGTGCCGCCAGCAGCGTGGTAGACGACATCAGCACCCTGGCTGATCTGCGCCTTGGTCAGCTCGGCACCGGTCACGCGGTCATTCCAGGCCGCAGGGGTCGTGCCGGTCATATTGGCGATGATCTTGGTATCAGGGTTCGCTGCTTTCGCACCCTGCGCGTAGCCACAGGCAAAACGTCGGATCAGCGGGATGTCCATGCCGCCGACAAAGCCAACCGTGTTGTTCTTGGAGGCCTGCGCGGCCATGTAGCCCACCAGGTAAGAGCCTTCATGCTCGGTGAACACCACGGATGTCACGTTTGGCGCGTCCACGACCATATCGATGATCACAAAGTTCGTGTCAGGGTAGTCAGGGGCTACTTCGCCCAGCACGTTGCCGAAGGCAAAGCCGGTCATGACAACGGGGTTGGAGCCAGTTTCGGCCAGACGACGCAGGGCCTGCTCGCGCTGCGCCTCGGACTGCATCTCAATCTCGCGGTAAGAGCCACCGTTTTCTTCGGCCCATTTCTGCGCGCCGTTATATGCGGCTTCGTTAAAGGACTTGTCGAACTTGCCGCCAAGGTCAAAAACGATGGCCGGGTCGGCCATTACGGCGCCCGCGCTCAAAGCGATGCTGGCCGCGGCGCCCATAAGTGATTTCATGAGGGTCATTAGGGTCTCCCAGATGTTTTGTTCCCCGCCTTGTTTTCGGCAGGCCCGGGGACCGTCCCCCCGGTATTTCGTGAGCAGAGATCTCTCTCGGATCATCTGGGTATTAAGGGGTATCGCCGGGGGGAGGGCAACCGATTCTTAACTATGATCAGAGCTCTGCCCGGAACTGACCCATGGTCAGTCTGTTTTTTCAGCGCTGAGCGAACGCGACATGATGATCGCGTCTCCTCCGGCGTAGTAGCCCTTTCGAACACCAGCCCTCACGAACCCCAGTCCACCATAGAGCGCGCAGGCCGCTTCGTTGTCCGCTGCAACCTCGAGGAAGGCCGTTGCCGCGCCCATCTTGCGGGCGTGGTCCAGAAATGTCTGGGTCAAATGCGCTCCGACGCCTTGTCGCCGTGCGTCGGGCGCGACTGCGACGGTCAAAAGCTCTGCTTCATCTGCGATGACCCGCCCGACGAGAAAACCCTGCTGCTTTCGTAGATCAATCGCGCCGCCGCCTTCTAAAATCGTGGCGAATTCGTCCTGTGACCAGGGCCGCAGAACGGTGAAGCAGCGCGCATGTAGTGCCGCCATCTCGTCCAAGCTAAGGGTCAAGGGTCCAAGATAATAGGAGCCGGATCGCGCGGCGGGGCGGCGTCGGCGGGTCTTAGGTAATAGGGGGCGGGTCTTGGGGCATTCGTCGCATCAAGCATCGCCGCGACCCGGGCGATCGCTTCACCGGGTTTCAGGGATGCTTCATGGTAGGCGAGCCCAAATTTTGCTGCGATCTCCTCCGCCCTATACCCAATGCAGGCGAATTCCGTAAAGCTCGGGGCTGAGACCTCCTCGAGCGTACACTGAACCGGCGCGCTCGTGCCGTCTTCCGTCAACTCTGCGATGTAAATCGTTTGTTTCGTTGCTGGGAGGGAGGCAAGCGCTGGCAAAGAGGCCTCATATCGAAGCGCCTCAAAAAGGGTCACGCCCAAAGCTGGAATGCCAAGCGCCAAAGCCAGCCCGCGCGCGGCTGAGACCGAAATGCGGATACCGGTAAAATTGCCGGGCCCTGTGCCAACACCGATGCGTTTCAGGTCACCGAAATCGGCCCCGGCCTCGGAAAGACAGTCTTGGATAAGTGGCATGAGATGCTCGGCCTGGCCCTTTTCCATCTCGACATGTCGTGCGGTCAAGACAGCGTCACCAGAGAGCACGGCAACGCTGCAATAGGGGCCAGATGTATCGAAGCCGAGGATCATTTTTGGGCGGCCGCGTTGAGCGTGTCGCGCCCAGACCCGTTCGAACCTGGCAAACCCGCATCATCGACCCAAGGGTGGCGTCTGTCGGCGAAGCAGTGAAATTCTGGTGTGAGGTCGCTAGCATCCTCAATCACCCCGAGCGGCACCCAGGATTGCCCCGGCACATAGTCAAACCGCCCCATCATCGGCGAGCCGCATTCGGGGCAGTTCCAACGCTGCACACCTTCAGCGAATGATCTTGGCGCGCCAATTGTTTCGACACCTCGCACAGAGTCATCATCAAATGCAGCAAGCACCGCAGCTGCCGCACCGGTCCAACGCCTGCAGTCATCGCAATGGCAATAAACCACTTGGAGCGGCTCTTGAGAAAAAGAGAGATGAGACGCGCCGCAATAGCAGCGCGCTTTGCGCGCCATCAGGCGGCGACGGGCCGAACCTCGACGACCTCGGGGATGTAGTGGCGCAGCAGGTTCTCAATGCCCATTTTCAGGGTCAGCGTAGATGATGGGCAACCGGCACAGGCGCCTTGCATGTGCAGATACACGATACCGCGGTCGAAGCCGTGGAACGTGATGTCGCCGCCATCTTGCGCCACGGCAGGGCGCACGCGGGTGTCCAGAAGCTCTTTGATCTGCCCGACGATTTCCCCGTCCTCGCCCGTATGTTCCGCATGGCCTGATGAGGCTTCACCCTCAACCGCTTTTGCGCCGGATTGGTAGTGCTCCATGATCGCGCCGAGGATCGCTGGTTTGATATGGTCCCACTCGACCGCTTCCGCCTTTGTGACAGTGACGAAATCAAGGCCCATGAACACGCCCGTCACGCCTTCGACCCCAAAAATGCGGGTCGCAAGCGGTGAGCTGCCCGCGCTGTCAGGTGTTGGAAAATCTGCGGTTCCCACCTCCAGCACGTCCTGCCCCGGCAAGAATTTCAGAGTCGCCGGATTCGGCGTGGATTCGGTTTGAATGAACATGGGATACCCACCTTTTTTCTCAGGCTTCAAATATGCGGGCGCGGAGGCGAAAGGTCAAGAGTTTAGAATTATTCTAACTGGGGGTCGGCGAGCTAGCTTACGGCCTCGAGCCGCTCCTTGCTCATATCGCCTGGAACGATCGTGATCGGCATGGGGAGTGCGCCAGAGTTGCGTGACAGCTCCGTGACTAGGGGGCCCGGGCCCCCATCTGTACCGGCCCCAAGAACCAAAACGCCCACCTCCGGGTCATCCTGGACTTGCGCAATAATCTCGCGCACGGGTTCTCCCTCGCGGATCACAAGCTCGGGTTCAACGCCTTGTTTGTCGCGCATCCATTTGGCGAAGACCTCGAAATGCGCCTCGATCCTTTCACGTGCCTCCTGGCGCATAATGTCGCCAACGCCGATCCAGTGGTTGAACTCCTCTGGCGGGATCACGGCGAGAACCTCAACACCGCCACCTGTGCGTGCCGCCCGCATTGATGCAAAGCGCATCGCGTTCAAGCATTCCTTGCTGTCGTCCAGCACGACGAGAAATTTGCGCATATTTGCTCCTGTTTTGGTGATGATGGCGGATGGCGTATGGGGGCGCAACCTGGATTGCTGGGATCAAGCGGAGCGCGCCTTCGGCGCGCGCATCTATTTCTGGTTTAGGGGGCTCTGCCCCCGGTGCTGGCGCACCTCCCCTGGGATATTTCCCAAAGCAATGAAGGGGATGTGCGGTCTGATTTAAGCCACCCTCTCAGACAAAGCCCAATCCCAGTACATTTCGCGCACCTGCTTTGTGATGGGGCCGTGTTGATAGTGGCTACCGTCGAATTCGGTCACCGGCGTCACCTTCATCATGTTGCCGGACATGAAGACTTCGTCTGCGGCGCGGAAATCATCAAAGCTGAGCACGGATTCATGCACTTTCATGCCATTCTCCCGCAGGTTCTTGATGTGGCGGGCGCGGGTGATCCCTGCTAGGAAGGTGCCGTTGGGGGTAGGCGTGAAGACTTCTCCATCCTTGACCATAAAGACATTGGCGGTGGCGCTTTCGGCAACATTGCCCAGAGCGTCGGCTACCAGCGCGTTGCCATATCCCTTGTTGCGTGCCTCAATCAGCATGCGGGCGTTATTGGGGTAAAGACAGCCCGCCTTGGCGTTGACCACGGCATCTTCCATTACGGGCCGGCGGAAGCGGGTGGTGGTCAGCGTCGTGGTCTTGTCCGCTGGCGCCATTGGAATTTCTTCAAGGCAAATCGTAAACCCCGTGGCGCCGGGTTTCGGGTCCACGCCCAGGTCGCCGCCATCCAGCGCCCAGTACATCGGCCGGATATAGACGGTGGCGGATTTGTCGTAGAGCTTCAGACCTTCATGCACCGCGGCAACCATATCTTCGGTCGTCATTGTGGGGGTGATCATCAGAGCTTCGGCAGATCGGTTCACCCGCGCGCAATGCGCCTCCAGGTCTGGCGTCACGCCCTCAAAATAGCGCGCGCCGTCAAAGACCGAGCTTCCGAGCCAGGCACCATGGTCTGCGGCGCGGATAATCGACAGGTCGCTTTCATGCCAGCTGCCCTCGAAATACGTCTTGATATTGGTGCCCGTGGCCATGGCGTTCCTCCGTCGCTTTCGGGCGGAAGGCTATGCCGCGCTTGGCGCGCCGTCTAGCCCGCTTCCGCCAGCAAAAGGTCCAGATCCAGAGGGCTGTTGACCATTTCAAGCGTGCCATCATCCCCAAGGGGCCAGAATTTCCGCTCACGGTCGCGATAGATCTCGATGCCGTTCCCGTCGGGATCGGAAAAGTAAATTGCCTCGCTGACGCCGTGGTCGGCCGCGCCTTCGATCTGGACCCCGTGGTCGAGCGCGCGTTTGTAAGCGCGCGCCAAGCCTTCGCGGTCAGGGTAAAGAAATGCGGTATGGAACAGGCCCGGAGCGTGTTTCGGCGCGCGTGGCTGGCCAAGGCTGTGCCAGGTGTTCAGGCCCAAATGGTGATGATAACCGTCTGACGATAAGAACGCCGCGCGGTCGCCCATCCGTTGCATCACCTCCAGCCCGATCGCTTGTGTGTAGAACGCAATCGACCTGTCGAGGTCCGCAACTTTCAAATGGACATGCCCAATGCTCAGTTTCGGGAAATGTGTCATGCTTTGCTCCTTACAAAGCATAGATTAAGCTTCGTCCATCCGCACAAAAGCCCCGCATACGCACCGAGACTGTGCAGAAAAATGCCCCCGGCGGGGACGCACCGGGGGCATAGATCAATGCAGCGAAACGGAGGCGGGGGCGGCCCCCCAATTTGGGGAGATAATCGCGCTGCACGACTCACTGTGTCACCGATAGACAGATTCGGAGTCGTTCCGATGTCAGTTTTGAATCGGGTGTATGACATGTCGCATCCCGCACTGTGGCGACAGCAGAAAGCTTGTACTTGTCAAATTGTCTCAAATCACGGCCTACTTACGCCATCCCGATACAAGCTGGCACGATCTATGCTCATTCATATCAACAGCTATCCAGGCGTCGGCAAACTTACCATTGGCCGGTTGCTGGCAGATGAACTTGGGGCAAAGTTTCTGGACAATCACACAATCTATAACGTGGCTTTCGCCCTTACCGAGTTCAAATCTGAGGCTTTTTATGACGCGGTGAAAGAGGTTCGATCGGTTGCTTATCAGATCGTGAAAACCTTGCCGGTTGAGATCCCTGTTATCCTCACCAACGCACATGCACAGGATTCTGACTGGGGCAATGCGTGTTGGGATGAAGCAGTTGCCCTGGCGCGGGTGACCGGACGCCCGCATGTGGTTGTCATACTCGAATGCTCACGGAAGGAGAACGCCCGGCGGATCACCTCACCCGACCGGGACGAAAAGCGCAAACCCCGCGACCCTACTATGTTCCGCCAGGGTGAGGACGACCGGCTTCTGATTGACCGCGACGGCGACCGGCTTTTGCGTCTCGATATAACCGAGCTTTCGGCGACGGAGGCGGCTGAGACCATCTTGGCATGGCTGCGTCAGGATGAAGCCCCAACCATCCCCACAATTTCATAAGTCCGTTTCAGGATTGGCGCTGCGATTTCGCGGGCGCGTTCCGAGCCGCGGGCAAGGATTTTGTCGATCTCGTCGGGATGCTCCATCAGCCGGGCCATTTCGCCTGAGATGGGCGACAGCTTCTCGACGGCCAGTTCCGACAGCATCGGCTTGAACTCTGAAAATTGCTTGCCGCCGACCTCTGCCAGCACCTGATCTACGGTTTTGCCGTCCAAAGCGGCGTAGATATTGACGAGATTGCGCGCCTCAGCCCGATCCGCGAGCCCCGCGGCCTCCGAAGGCAGGGCCTCTGGGTCGGTGCGGGCTTTGCGAATTTTCTGCGCTATCGTGTCGGCATCGTCGGTCATGTTGATCCGGCTCATGTCGGACGGGTCGGATTTCGACATTTTCTTCGACCCATCCCGCAGCGACATCACCCGCGTTGCTGTCCCCTCAATCACCGGCTCGGTGAGCGGGAAGAAGTCGACACCGTAGTCATGATTGAACTTTGCGGCGATGTCGCGGGTCAGCTCCAAATGCTGTTTCTGATCCTCGCCCACAGGCACATGGGTCGCGTGGTAGAGCAAAATATCGGCCGCCATCAACGCGGGGTAGGCGAACAGCCCGACGGAGACATTCTCCCGGTTTTTGCCCGCCTTGTCCTTGAATTGCGTCATTCGGTTCAACCAGCCCATCCGGGCCACCGTGTTGAAAATCCAGCCCAATTGGGTGTGCTCTGGCACTTGGGATTGGTTGATCAGAATGGATTGCTCCGGGTCTATGCCACTCGCTATGAAGCCCGCGCAAAGCTCGCGGGTGTTCTTTTGCAAATCGGCCGGGTCTTGCCAGACAGTGATCGCATGCAGGTCCACCATGCAGTAGATCGTCTCGAAATCGTCGGCCTGCATATCCACGAAGCGCTTGATTGCTCCAAGGTAGTTGCCCAGCGTTAACCCGCCAGAAGGCTGGATACCGGAAAAGACGCGTGGCGTGAATGTTGTGGCCATGATCGGCCCCCTGTCTGGATAAACTCAACGCCATCGCTTAGCTATTGCCAAAACGCAGGTCAACCGGAGCAGGCCCAATGTATAACCCAAATGCCGACGAAAGCCCGTTCAACCCGCTGCCGACGGTGGTGATTGCACTCGCCATGGTGATCAGCGCGGTCGAGATTGTGCTGCAAGCGGGCGAAAGCGGCTTGGTCGGCGGGCCGGGCGCGATTGGCTGGCGGATCGATGCAATGCAGGACTATGCCTTCATCCCCGCCCTATGGGACGCAATGCTGCAACAGGGCCTCTTCCCGCTTGAGCATATGATGCGCTTTGTGACCTACCCTTTCATCCACGGCTCTTTCACCCATGCGGCCTTCGCGGTGGTGATCGTGCTGGCCATCGGCAAGGTGGTGGGAGAGGTGTTCTCAACCTTCGCTTTTCTCGCGATGTTCTTCGTGTCGGCCATTTTCGGTGCGCTGGTTATGGCGCTGATCACTGATAGCGCGTCGCCTTTGGTTGGCGCTTATCCTGGCGCTTATGGGTTGATCGGCGGCTTCACCTTCCTGCTTTGGGTGCAGTTGACGCAGCTTGGCCAGGACGGAAAAAGTGCCTTTACGTTGGTGGGCGTTTTGCTCGGCATTCAACTGGTTTTTGCAATGATTTTTGGCGGCGGGCTCGATTGGATTGCGGACCTGGCGGGTTTTATCAGTGGCTTCCTATTGTCTTTCATTGTGAGCCCCGGCGGATGGGCACGGGTTTTGGCGAAGCTGCGGAAGCGGTAGTGTTTTGCGCGCGAACTGGGCCCAGTTTGCAAAGCGCGCCCGACATTTGCGATTTGCTTCATTCCAAGTAGACTTGGTGTTTTAGAAACTTGGGGTCACCATGTCTGCACCACTCGGCCGCATCATCATTTACACCAAGAAACTTGACGAAGTTGCCGAGTTTTACTGCAAATATTTTGACTTTGAGGCTTTGCGCCTTGAAAGCGACCGCATAGTGGAATTGGTCAGCCAAGGCGCTGGCAGCAGCATACTTTTGCATCCGATGTCAGCAGGCCGAAAGGATGGTCAGACGCTGGTCAAACTGGTTTTCGATGTTGAAGACGTCGAAGCGTTTTGCCGCGATGCAAAAAGGAAAGGGCTGACATTTGGCTCTATTCACCAAGCTGACGGCTACTGCTTCGCGAATGCGAAAGACCCGGCCAAGAACTCCATATCTGTTTCGAGCCGCGCCTTTGCTAGCCCGTAAAGTGGGCAGCAGAATCTGACGGCTGATCTTCGAAAACCAGGGACCGCGCGCGGGCCCGACACGCTGCTTCATAAATGTCATCGAGGAGATGTCTCAGCGCCATCCTTCGATATGGCTCCAGAAGTTACCGTCTTAATGCGGCTTTGATTTCGCTGGGCTGAAATGCTCCAATGGCCTTGCCAATAATCACGTAAAACATCCCTCCGCCTATCAGCAAGATTGCGAGCGCCGGGTAGCGCACGCCGGGCGAACCCAAAGCCTGCAGCAGAAACACCTGCAACAGATAGAGCATGCCGCCCATCAAGAGCGAGGCCACGACGATGCGCGGTATGCGTTTTTTGAACCGGGCGTCCATGTGGGCCGCTGTCCCAAATTTCCGGGCCGCGCGCCATAGAAGCCATGCCATTGTCCAACCGGCCAAGCTCGTCGCCAAAGCCGCCGCAAGATAGTCAAGATAGGGCCAGAGGCCAACGGCTATGACCGCGTTCACCACCATAGCCACCACCGCAAAATAGAACGGCCGCTTCGTGTCCTCCCGCGCAAAGAAAATCGGTTGGTATATCTTCTGCAAGACAAACGCGGGCAGCCCGAGCCCGTAAACCGCCACCGCCAAGGCCGTGGCTGCAGCGTCATCAGATGTAAACGCGCCGCGCTCAAACAGGACTGAGATGATCGGCAAGGGCACCACCATCAGCGCCAGGGCGCAGGGCAGGGTGAGGGCCAAGGCGACCTCGCCCGCTCGGCTCAAAGCTTCTTGCCCGCCGGCTTCGTCGCCTGCTTGCAAGCGGCGCGACAGTTCCGGCAAAAGCACCACGCCAATGGCAATCGCGACCACGCCCAAAGGCAGCTGATAGAGCCTGTCGGCGTAATTGACCCAAGCGATGGCCCCCTCGGTCCAGCTGGCCACGTTGCGGCCCACCAGCAGGTTGATTTGCACGACACCACCCGCAAGAGCTGCGGGGGCTGCGATGATTGCAAGTCGCTTCAATTCTGGCGTCCAGCGCGGGCGCGTCGGAATCAGCCGGTAGCCCGCCCGCGACGCCGCCACCCAGACCAGCGCCAACTGCGCGATACCCGCCACAGGCACCGTCCAGGCCAGTGTCAGCCCGAGATCGAAGCCCAGGTAATAGGCCCCCGTCACCGCCGCGATAAACAGCACGTTCAGCAAAACAGGCGCAGCAGCGGCGGCGACAAACCGGCCCGTGGCGTTCAAGACGCCTGACAGCAAGGCTGCGAGGGAAATGAACAAAATATAGGGAAATGCGATCCGACCAAAGAGTGTTGCCAGATCCAACCGATCATCGGCGGCAAAGCCTGACGCCATCAAAAGCACCAAAGCGGGCATAAAGAGCTGCGCCAATGCGGTGAAAAAGATCAGGATCGTGGCGAGCCCGGTAAAGGCGTCGCGCGCAAATTCATGCGATCCTTCGCCTGCCTCCACCTTTTTTGAAAACATCGGCACGAAGGCCATGTTAAACGCGCCCTCGGCGAAGAAGCGGCGGAACATGTTGGGCAGGGAAAAGGCGATCAGAAACGCCTCTGCCACGGGGCCAGAACCCAAGAAACCCGCAATCAGCACGTCGCGCACAAAGCCCAAAATACGCGACAGAAGCGTCCAGAGCCCAACCGTCGCAAACCCGCGCATCAGGCGGATCGGCTTGCTCACGGATTGGCCCTTTCAACGCCCTGGCTAATGGCTTCACGCAATTTTCTTTCGATGCCGCGTTGTTTTTCCTTTGAATGGAATTTCAGCCCGTAAATATCCTTCACGTAGAATGTGTCGACGACCTGTTCGCCGTAAGTGGCTATCACGGCTGAGGCGATCTGGATATTTGCGGCCGCCAGGGTACGGGTGAGATCAAACAAAAGCCCGGCCCGGTCACGTGTGTCGACTTCGATGATCGTGTAAATCTCCGAGCCCTCATTGTCGAAGGTAATCGAGGTGGGCACGCGGAATTGGCTTTCGCGTTTCTTGACCTTGTCGCGTGTCACCAGCGCGTCGCGGGCAACCACCTCGCCCTTCAAGGTCTTGTCGATCATGCCTTTCAGGCGCGGCAGCTTGCCCGCCTCGTAAGGGTGCCCTTCGGCGTCTTGTACCCAGAAGGCGGAGGTCACAAATCCGTCCTTTGTCGTGTAGGTCCGCGCGTCGACCACATTGGCGCCCACCAGCGCCAGAGCGCCGCAAATGCGGGAGAAGATGCCGGGGTGATCGGCCATTGCAAAGCAGATGCGCGTGGCGTCGCGATCCTCGTCCGGGGTCAGGCGGGTGCGTATCTCGTCCGTGTCGAGACCGAGCAGAAGTTCCGCGAAATCGATATGAGCCGTGACATGCAGGCCCTGCCAATAAGGCGGGTAGTGGCGCCCAGTTTCGCGGCGCATATCTTTGCTGTCCCATGCGGGCAGCGCCTCGCGCAGGTTACGTTTTGCCTCCGATCCGCGCGCTTCGCGGTTCAGCGCTTCCATGCCATCTTCCAACCCGCGCTTGGTCTGGCGGTAAAGCGCCCGAATGAGCGAGGCTTTCCAGTTGTTCCATGTGTCAGGGCCCACGCCGCGAATGTCGCAGACCGTCAAGACGCAGAGCAGGTCCAGCCGCTTGACCGTTTTGACCGCCTTTGCAAAGTCGCGCACCGTGCGCGGGTCGGCAATGTCGCGCTTTTGGGCCATGTCTGACATCAGCAAATGGTAGCGGACCAGCCATTCAACAGTTTCGCATTCCTCCGCGTTCAGCCCTAGGCGCGGCGCCACGTTACGCGCGATCTTTGCGCCCAAAATCGAGTGATCTTCGTCCTGCCCCTTGCCCAGATCATGCAACAGCAGGGCGACATACAGCACGCGCCGGTTTATGCCTTCCTTCAATATTGAGGAGGCCACGGGCAGCTCTTCGATCAGCTCCTCCCGCTCGATCTGTGCTAGCACGGAGATCGTCTGGATCGTGTGCTCGTCGACAGTGTAGCTGTGATACATGTTGAACTGCATCATCGCGATAATGCGGCCAAACTCGGGGATGAAGGCCCCCAAGACACCCAGCTCGTTCATCCGCCTCAGCGCGCGCTCCGGGTTGCCGAATTTCAATAGCGTATCGAGGAACACCTTAGAGGCATCCCTGTTCCACCGGGTTTTCTCATCTAGTAAATGCAGGTTTGCATCAATCAGCCGCATCAGGTCGGGGTGGATCAGGTAGCCCGTGCGCAAAGCCTCCTGAAACGCGCGCAGGATGTTCAGCGGGTCGCGCAGGAAAGTTTTGGGACCCGCGACATCGAGCCGGTTGCCGCGTAGCTTATAGCCCGGCTTTAGCTTCTTGCGCCGGGCGTTTCGGATCATCGAGATGAAAGCGGGCGCTTGCTTGACGTGCTGCGCCTCAAGATCGGTGAGGATGATGCGCGTGAGTTCGCCCACTCGGGTCGCATGGCGGAAGTAGTCCTGCATAAAATGCTCGACCGCGCGCCGGCCACCATGGTCGCGGTAGCCCATGCGGGAGGCAACCTCCACCTGCATGTCGAAGCTCAGCTTCTCATTGGCACGCCCGGTGATCAGATGCAGATGCGACCGTGTTGCCCAAAGGAAATTCTCGGCCGCGGCAAAATCGTCGCGCTCCTCGGCGGTGAACACCTTGGCGTCGACCAACCCGGCCACGGTTTTGACCCGACGCGTATATTTGGCAATCCAGAACAGCGATTGCAGGTCGCGCAACCCGCCTTTGCCCTCTTTGACATTTGGCTCGACAAGGTAGCGCTGCCCGCCATGGCGCTGCAGCCTCTCAGAGCGCTCCGAGAGTTTGGCCTCGACGAAATCGCGTTTTGTTTTGGAGAAAAGCTTGCTCCAAAGCGTGGCGTCCAGCTCCGCCGCCAAAGCCGCGTCGCCCGCGATATATCTGTTCTCGAGAAGTGCCGTTCGGATCGTGAAATCTTCGGCGCCAAGCCGCAAGCAGTCTTTAACGGTGCGCGACGCGTGTCCCACTTTCAGTTTCAGGTCCCAAAGGATGTAGAGCATCGACTCGATCACGCTCTCCGCCCAAGGCGTGATCTTGTAGGGCGTCAAAAACAGCAGATCGACATCGGAGAATGGCGCCATTTCACCACGGCCATAGCCGCCGACCGCCACCAAGGAGAGCCGTTCAGCTTCCGTCGGGTTTGGTAGTGGGTGCAGATGGGTTTGCGCAACATGCAAAGCCGCCCGCACCAGCCCGTCGGTCAGGTAGGTGTAAGAGTGGGTCAGCGGGTAGGCAGCCAATGGCTCTGCCTCAAAAGCTTGCGCAATCTGCGCGCGGCCTGTTGCCGCCGCGTCTTTCAAAACGGCGACTGTGGCGGCGCGTATCGCCTTTGCGTCGCTTGCGTCTGCAAGAGCCAGTTCCAAGCTTTGATACAGCGCAGCGGGGGCGAAAATGTCCTCAGCCGGGCAAATCAGATTGCCCGGGTCAGGTTGTGTCGCCATCAGCGCAAGGGGATTAGAAGCCGCCAGTGCTGAAGGATTTTGGAGCTGGGTCAATGATCTGGACCTGTGCGTCAGTTACTTGGGCCACGGCCAGAGCACGCTCATTCGTGCCATCCGCTTTGAAGCGAAATACCCCGTTCACCCCCGCAAAACCAGAGGATTGCGTCAGGTTTGCGACGGTTGGGGGCAGGTCTTTGGCGGCCAAAGCGCCAATCGCAGCCACACCATCATAGCCAAGCCCGGCAATTGCGTTCGGAGCGCTTCCGTATGAGGCGAGGTAGCGTGCTTCAAAACGCGACGTTAGGTTTGGGTCTGGAAGCGTGAACCAACCACCTTGCAAACCGCTCAAGGACAAGGTCTGCGGCGGGATGTTCCAGGGCGTCAAACCCAAATATTTGACCGTATTTGGGTTGATGCCTTG
Organism: Litoreibacter sp.; assembly: GCA_026710325.1. Taxonomy (GTDB): domain Bacteria; phylum Pseudomonadota; class Alphaproteobacteria; order Rhodobacterales; family Rhodobacteraceae; genus Litoreibacter. The sequence goes on from JAPORH010000195.1 coordinate 37,332, forward strand.
GCTCGGCAGCAATTCAGCGAGAAATGGAAGAGCGCCCGCGCTACCGTCGGTGATCATGACCGCATTGGCGGCATTGTCGCGCACGCTGGCGGTGACTTTGGGCATCGCCGAGGCAATGCCTTCCTGCGAAAATTCAAAGGAGCCATCGCCAACAACTTGGACGCCTGCCTGAACTGCCGCTTGCGCAACAGCGCTGCGCGCCACCTGACCTGCGGGCGTGGTGGGATGCACGATGACCAATCGGTTGCGTCCCTGCCGTGCGGCGTAGCGGACGATACGGTTCGCGGTGTTCTCGAACGTGTTGCCGAGCACGAAAAGGTTGCCCCCGGCAATAGCTGTGTTGTTGGAGAATGCGAGGACGTTCACCCCTTCGTTCTGCGCAACCAGCGCCGCTGCGTTTGCCGCGTCAGAGCGCAGCGGCCCGAGGATCACGTCAGCCCCGTCAGCTATGGCCCTCTGCGCGGCGCTGGCCGCCTGGGCGGGTTGACCAGCCGTTGGATAAACCTTGATCTCGATGGAACCACCCAGATCGGCGGCTGCGAGCCGTGCCGCGTTTTCAAGTCCTCGCGCGATGCCGTCATCACCTGCATTTGGGGAGCCGTAGGGCACCAAAAGTGCCACCATTCTGTCAGCGCCAGACGTGGTCACCGGAGCGGTTGTAGGCGCGGGCAGGTCGCAGGCGGCCATTGCTGCAAGCCCGGCCAAAGCCGCGAGCCCGCGCAAGCCCTTGCGCGCCGCTTTGAAAAGGTTGAACATTGTCGAAATCTCCTTGCTCCCCGAAGGCGCACATAGTGCCCGCCCTGACATCCCTTTTTGGGACTATGCGGCAAAATATGCGTATCGAACGGTCAAGTAAATGTGAAGGATCGGGTAAAATTCCCATGACAGCGGCAAATCGCGTAGCTCTTGCGCCCGGGCTCTATTTTCTGGCCACCCCAATAGGCACGGCCCGCGACATCACGCTGCGCGCGCTGGACATCCTGGCTTCGGCGGATGTGCTGGCGGCTGAGGACACAAGGTCTTTGCGAAAGCTAATGGATATTCACGGCGTCGCCCTCGACGGGCGGCCGCTTATCTCCTATCACGATCACAACGGCGCCAAGACGCGCCCGGCGCTCATCGCGGCCTTGGAGCAGGGCAAATCGGTTGCCTATGCCTCTGAGGCAGGCACGCCCTTGATCGCTGATCCGGGTTACCAGCTTGGACGGGTCGCGCGGGAGGCCGGGCATCTGGTCACAGCCGCGCCCGGCCCGTCAGCGCTCCTGAGCGCGCTGACCGTGAGCGGGCTGGCCACGGATAGTTTTTTCTTTGCAGGCTTTGCGCCGAACGCGTCGGGTCAGAGACAGAGCTTTTTTCGCGGATTGGCAGAAGTTCCGGGCACGCTTGTCTTTTATGAAAGTCCCAACCGGGTGGCCAAATCGCTTGCAGATATGGTTAAGGTCTTCGGACCGGAGCGCGAAGCGGTGATGGCGCGTGAGCTCACCAAAAAGTTTGAAGAAGTTTGTCGCGCACAGCTTGGCGAGCTGGCCCTCCAGATGTCTGAAAGAAAGCTGAAAGGCGAGGTCGTGTTGCTTGTGGCGCGCGGCGAGGAAGCGGCCCTTGATGAAGAGGCTGTTCGAAATATGCTGAAAGACGCCCTTAAATCTCACAGTGTTAAAGATGCTGTAAGCTCTATTGTGCAAGACACAGGGTGGAAGCGTCGGGATGTGTACCAAATGGCGCTCACATTGGAGAAAGAGTGATGAGTGGCAGCGTTGGTTATCATGCGGGTTTAAGCGCGGAACAAAGCGTTGGCAATCGCTACATGGAAGCCGGCTATCGCATCGCGGCGAACCGCTATCGTGGATCGGGCGGTGAGATCGACCTAATTGCCGAACGTGACGGCGAGTTGGTGTTTATTGAGGTCAAGAAAAGCAAAACGCATGCAGCCGCTGCCGCCCGCCTGCTGCCGCGCCAGATCGCGCGCCTTTTTGCGACAGCGTCTGAATTCCTAGCCAGTATGCCCAATGGTCAGGACACAAACAGCCGCTTTGATGTGGCTTTGGTCGATGGTGCCGGGCGGGTCGACATCTTGGAAAACGTGCTCGCTGCTTAGCAGTGCAGACTGTTTGCGCGCTGATCGCGCATTGCCACGGCATCGACTTCACGCCATTTAGGGCTTGTTGAGACGCAGGAGGCAACGCCATGGCCCTTAAAGTCGCCATTCAAATGGACCCGATCGACGCGATTGATATCGACGCCGATAGCAGTTTTCGAATTGCCGAGGAGGCGCAGGCGCGTGGTCACGAGTTGTTTTTCTACACGCCAGACCAGCTTTCCTACCGTGAAGGGCGGGTTTTGGCCAAAGGCTGGCCGCTGACCGTTCGCCGCGAAAAGGGCGATCACTTTTCGCTTGGCGATCATCAGGAAATCGACCTTGCCGATTGGGACGTGGTTTGGCTGCGACAAGATCCGCCTTTTGACATGGGCTATATCACGACCACCCATCTGCTCGACCGCATCCATCCCTCGACGCTTGTCGTCAATGACCCAACTTGGGTACGCAATTGGCCCGAAAAATTAAAGGTTCTCGATTACCCAAACCTGACGCCACCCACGGCAATCGCGCGGGACCTGGACACGCTCAAAGCGTTTCGCGCGGCGCATGGCACAGTGATCCTAAAGCCGCTTTACGGCAATGGCGGGGCGGGCGTGTTCAAGCTGGCGGCGGATGACAGCAATATCAATTCGCTTCATGAGCTTTTCACGGGCATCAATCGCGAGCCGCTGATCATGCAGAAATTCCTGCCTGATGTGGCCCAAGGCGATAAACGGGTCATCCTGATCGATGGGGAACCTGTCGGCGGCATTAACCGGGTACCGGCCAAGGGTGAGACGCGGTCAAACATGCATGTGGGCGGGCGGCCAGAGCCCACCAAGCTGAGCGAACGCGAGTTGGAGATTTGTGCGCGGATCGGTCAGGATTTGAAAGACCATGGTCAGATATTCGTGGGTATCGATGTGATTGGCGGCTGGCTGACCGAGATCAACGTGACATCGCCCACGGGTTTGCAGGAGCTTGAGCGCTTTGACGGGGTGAATGTGACCGCCAAAATCTGGGAGGCAATCGAGGCCAAGTGCGGCTAGAGCGTCAACATTCAACGCAAATTCACGATTTGCGCATGCGAAAAAAAATCGGCTAAGCCGTTGAATCCGGGGCGTCGGAACTGAGCGCTTGCTTGTTGGCAACAGGCCAAAACGGCGAGAAAATTAACCTTTACGCGGCAACGCGGAAGCTGACGGCCTCGGCGACATGGTTTGATTTTACATCATCAGAACCATCAAGATCCGCTATTGTGCGCGCAACGCGCAAGATGCGGTGATAGCTGCGGGCAGACAGGCGGAAATGCTCTGCGGCTTTTGTGAGGAGGGTCGCTCCTTCCGCATCAGGGGCCGCCACTTCTTTTAGAAACTCGCCTTCGAGATCGGCATTGACGCGCAGGTCTGGGAACTCTGAATAGCGTGTCTGCTGGAGCGAGCGCGCCGCCGCCACGCGAGCGGCAACGGCCTCTGATGTTTCGCCGGCGGCCGGCAGGTCCAGATCGACAAAGGCAACTGTCGGCACATCGATGCGCAGGTCGAACCGATCCATGAGAGGGCCGGAAATCTTGCCCATGTAGTCCTCCCCGCAGGCTGGCACCCGCGCGCAGGCGCGCTCGGGGTCGGAAAGGTAGCCGCAACGGCACGGGTTGGCAGCGGCGATCAGCATGAATTTGCATGGGTATTTCACATGCGCATTGGCGCGGGCGACGACGACGTCGCCGGTTTCAATCGGTTGTCGCAGGGTTTCCAGCACCGCACGGGGGTATTCCGGGAATTCGTCCATAAACAGGACACCGTTATGCGCTAGGGAGATTTCCCCGGGTTTTGCGCCGCGCCCGCCGCCCACAATGGCAGCCATAGAGGCGGTATGATGCGGCGTGCGAAAAGGACGGTCGCGGGAGATGCCACCTTCCTCCAGAAGCCCGGCGAGCGAATGGATCATCGAGGTTTCCAAAGCTTCTTCGGGCGCGAGCGGCGGCATGATGCCGGGCAGGCGTGCGGCAAGCATGGATTTGCCAGACCCCGGAGTGCCGACCATCAACAAGTGGTGGCGACCGGCGGCGGCGATTTCCATGGCGCGTTTGGCGCGCTCCTGGCCTTTGACGTCGCGCATGCATTTGGCGTGGGGGGCGCTTGTCACGGTGCCGGGCTCCGCGGCGGTGAGGGGCATTTGCCCGGTGAAATGTTGGATGCACGCATGCAAAGAGGGTGCGCCCAGGACTTGCGTGCTGTCGACCCAAGCGGCCTCTGGGCCGCAGGTGGCGGGGCACAAGAGTGTGCAGTTTTCTTCCGCCGCTGCGAGCGCAGCTGGTAGAGTGCCGAGCACAGAGACCAGCGAGCCGTCGAGAGAAAGCTCACCGAGGGAGACGACATTCGCCACATCTTCGACGGGCAGGATATCGATGGCCGCCAGCAAGCTCAGCGCGACGCGCTTTACATGCCTGCCCTGGTCGCTGTCAGGTTCAACCCAGACAT
>JAPORH010000237.1 GCA_026710325.1 Litoreibacter sp.
CTCCTCGAGCTTGCAAACGCACTTATCAAAGCGAAGCGAAAATGGTCGCCAAAACCAACTTGACCAAGACGGATACTTCGATCTTGGAGAAATCGAGGATGTTGTTGATGATCTCCAGCAAGGCCTGACCAGAGTTTTTGATTGTCTCGGTGTAGAGCTGCGCTTCCTCGTCCTGGTCGCCCTCGAGTAAGAGGTCTGCCATCCCCACAACCCCATTCATCGGTGTCCGTAGCTCGTGGCTCATCTTTGCAAGGAAGGCTGATTTTGCTCGATCGGCCGCCTGGGCTTTGTCGCGGGCCTGCGTCAGCTCGCGTTCGCGGCGCATATCGCTGGTAATGTTCAAAACCAGCGAGACAACACCGCCATCCGAGGTGCGCCGGTCGTTCAAACGCACATACATCCCATTCCAAAAGCGCAGCGTGATCGGCGTGATTTCACCATGCTCCCAACGGTCGAGCATCATGTCGTACCAGTCATCTTCGGACATATCACCAAGATCGACGAGGCCGTCATCAATGCAATGTTCGACGATGGTTTGATAGCTATCCCCTGCCTCAATGCCACCTGCGTCTTCGAAAACCCTTAAATAGGGTCTGTTAGCTGCAATTAGCCGCTCGTCAGGATCAAAGATTGCAAACCCGTCAGGGATAGATTCAAGCGCGGCCCACAACAGGCGCTCCATTTCTACAGCCTTAACTGTAGCGCGCTCCAAATCCTCGCTGAATTTGGAGTTTTCACCCTGAAGCGTGTCCACCACTTTCCGTTGATCGATAATCTGGCCAGAAAGCGACAAAGCGTGCTCTGAAAGCTGCTTATTGGCGGCTATCAGGTCATCACTCTTTTGTTTGAGCAAGCGTTCAGCGGCGAGCCTTTTTCGCCGCTCCGCTGCAAGCTCTGCTTCAAGTTGGCTGCTGTCCATCCGTCCCGAACATGGTGGTACCGTTCAATTGGGGACGTATAAGCCGATTAGGGTGAAAGGCAGCTTAATGTGGGCAATTCACCTAAAATTGGAACTAGACTCTTTCGATCGCCAGCGCGATGCCCTGACCACCGCCAATACACATGGTAATCAGGGCCTTGCTGCCTTGGACACGCTCCAATTCGTAAAGCGCTTTCACCGTGATAATTGCCCCGGTCGCGCCGACAGGATGGCCTAGCGCAATAGCCCCGCCGATGGGATTTACCTTTGCGGGGTCGAGACCAAGACCTTTATTCACCGCCAAGGCCTGTGCAGCAAAAGCTTCATTGGATTCGATGACGTCGAAATCGGTGACGCTGAGACCTGTTTTCGCCAAAAGATTTTCAACCGCTGGAACAGGCCCGATGCCCATAACCTCAGGCCGCACGCCAGCATGCGCGTAGCCAATAACACGTGCTTTCGGGGTTAGGCCCGCACGCTCCGCCGCCTCGGCACGGGCAAACACCAATGCAGCGGCACCATCATTGATTCCAGACGCGTTGCCAGCGGTAACAGTGCCGTCTTTCTGAAACACAGCGCGCAGCCCGCCGAGTTTTTCCAGAGTTGATGGCTTTGGGTGTTCGTCCTGAACGAAATCGACCATGTCGCGTTTCACGCGAACTTGGACGGGGGTGATTTGCTTCTTGAATAGACCCTGTTCAATCGCTTTTGCCGCGCGGTCCTGGCTTTCCAGCGCGAAGGCATCTTGCGCCTCCCGTGTGATCTCATGCTCGCGTGCAACATTCTCTGCCGTCACACCCATATGTCCGGTTCCAAAAGGACAGTTCAGCGCGCCGAGCATCATGTCTTGCGAACCCGCATCACCCATTTTCTGCCCCCAACGGGCTTGCGGCAGGATGTAGGGCGAACGGCTCATATTCTCAGCGCCTCCGGCGAGGCCAAAATCCGCATCTCCAAGCATCAACGATTGCACGACCGATACTATCGCTTGCACGCCTGACCCGCAAAGCCGGTTCACATTCATCGCAGGTGTCGTGTCGGGCACGCCCGCATTCATGGACGCGACGCGCGACAAGTACATGTCGCGTGGCTCGGTGTTGATGACATGGCCAAAGGCAACCTGGCCAACCTGAGCGCCTTCGACCCCGGACCTCTCAAGCGCCGCCTTGGCGGCCGTGGCCCCCAGATCGATAGGCGTCGTGCCCGCTAAAGCACCGCCAAACGTCCCAATTGCTGTACGGGCGCCGCCCAGAATGACTATGTCGCTCATTGTGAGATCCTTTCAATTTGGAGGTAGCTTAACGGGTTGAGACCGTACTGCCAGTTGTAACGCTGCGTTCTTGAACGCTTGCGGCATCAAAGCTGCCATGGTCTTGTTCTTCGTATGACTTTACCTGACCATTTTGCACCCCTGAGCTCGGCGGAAAACAAGCTTGTCGAGGATGCTCTTAGTCTCGAACGCACCTCCTTTGCCGACGGCGCTTTGCCCGAAGCGGCGGAGGATGATGTGACGATCAGGGCTGACCTCATTCGGAACTTGCTCTTGTCGGCGCCGCTCAATGACAAGGGCATCAGGCTCCGCGGGGCATGGATCAAGGGTGCGCTGGACCTACAGGGCTGCGACTGCGCGCGCGATACTACACTGACGGCCTGCAATTTGCCCGAGCCGGTGAATTTAACCAATGCCAATTTGCGCGGATTTCACATCTCCGGATGTCGCTTGGGGGGGTTGATTGCGGATAATGCGAGCTTCTCCGGCTCGATCTACCTCAGGGCCGGGACCTTCGTGGGAGGGGAGGTCAGCCTAGCGGGCGCGTCCGTCGCAGGTGACGTGCAGATTTGTGACGCGGAAATTACCTCCCCGACGCAGGACGCGATCTTCGCGCCTTCACTGCGGGTCGGTGGCTCCCTTTTTCTGGGAAATTACCCCTATGCAGATGGGGAAACCAATTTGGTAACCTCTGGCCAAATCTTTTTGTCCTCCGCGCGGGTCGAACACGACCTTTTCGTCTCTAACACGGCGATAAACCTCAATGATGCCGCGCTTGCAGGTGCTGTATTCGGCGCGACGGAGGAGCATGGCTCTGACATCGCTATCAGCCTTGCGCGCGCGAAAATCGGTGGAATCTTGTCACTGAAAGACAATCAGATCTCTCGTGGGGTCGTCAGTCTGGCGGGCGCTCACGCCGAAAGGTTGAAGGACGAGCCAGTGGGCCCCGGTGCCGCCTATCCTATCCGTCTCGATGGTTTCACCTACACCGACTTTTCGCGACATGCTGAGACCAATATACAAGCCCGTCTCGACTGGCTTGCGAGACGACCCGAAACAATGCCTTTCGTCGCCCAGCCTTATGAGCAACTGGCCTACGTTTTGGGTCGGATGGGCCATCGCAACGATGCGCGCACCGTTTTGATGCACAAGGAACGGTTGTTGAAGCAAGAGGACCGCCGTCTTGCCAAGGTGCGCGGCGTATTTTGGGGATGGCGCGCGCTGTCTTGGTTGATCGATGGCATTTTGCGCTACTCGATCGGCTACGGGTTCAGGCCGGGCAGAGCCGTGATGGTGGCAGTGGTGCTCGTCGCGGGCCTTGGTTTGTTTTTTGATCAAACGTGGAAGGCTGGCGACATGGCCCCCAATGCGGCACCGATCCTCGTTTCAAAAGGTTGGATTGACGCGACGGTCACGCATCCAAAGAACCCGGCAGCGTTTTGGTCTGCGCCAGGGCAAGCCGGTCAGGATTACGAGACGTTCAACTCATTCGCCTATGCAGCCGACCTTGTCGTTCCAATTATTTCACTAGGGCAGGAGGCCGCCTGGGCGCCCTCCACGTCTCGATCATGGTGGGGCCAAGTGGGTTGGTGGGTGCGCTGGATTGCGGCCGCAATTGGGTGGATTGTAACAGCTCTGGGGGCCGCAGCGATTACAAGTCTTATCCGTCAGGATTGACCGCCGGAGGTGTGCCCGGCGGTCAATAAAGTGTCTATGAAACGTCAAATTGCAGTGTTTTGACCTGCTGAAACATCCCTGTGTCTTCAAGCTGTTTCAAGATAGGCGTTGGGACTGGTGCGTCGACATAAAGAAGCGCAATCGCTTCCTTGCCCGCGCCCGCACGCCCCAAGGTAAAGTTCGCGATATTGACGTTGTTTGCGCCCATGGTCTGCCCAAGCGTACCGATAATCCCCGGCATGTCTTCGTTGGTAGTGTAGACCATATGCTGCCCAATCTCGGCGTCGATGTTGATGCCTTTGATCTGGATGAAGCGTGGTTTGCCGTCCGAGAAGACCGTGCCTGCGATGGACCGTTCCCGCTCAGTCGTGACGGCGTTGATCTTGATATAGCCGTCAAACACGCCGGACTTATCTTGCGTCGTTGTGGAGATCTTCACGCCGCGCTCTTTCGCGATGACGGGTGCGGACACCATGTTCACATCCGGATTGGTGGCTTTCATGATGCCCGCGACCCCTGCACAATTCAGCGCCTCGAGGTTCATTTGCGAAACCGAGCCGTTATAGGTGATCTGAATCTCTTTCAGCACCTCGTCCGTCATCTGGCCAATAAAGGCGCCCAGATGCTCGGCCAACTTGACCCAAGGCCCCATGACCTTTGCCTCCTCGGCAGTCACCGAAGGCATGTTCAGCGCGTTGGTGACCGCGCCGGTCAGAAGATAATCTGACATCTGCTCGGCAACTTGCAGCGCCACGTTCTCCTGTGCCTCAGTGGTGGCCGCGCCCAAGTGCGGGGTGACGACGACGTTGGGCAGGTTGAAAAGCGGGCTTTCAGTCGCGGGTTCCACGGCGAAAACGTCGAAAGCAGCGCCAGCGACATCGCCGGATTTAAGCGCTTCGGCCAAGGCTTCCTCGTCGACCAGACCACCCCGTGCACAGTTCACGATGCGCACGCCCTTTTTCATCTTGGCGATGTTCTCAGCAGAGATCATGCCGCGCGTCTTGTCCGTTGCGGGAACGTGCAGCGTGATGAAGTCGGAACGTGCGAACAGCTCGTCGAGTTCAACCTTGGTGACGCCCAGCTTGTCGGCGCGCTCTTCGCTGAGGAAGGGGTCATAGGCGACGACTTTCATGCGCAGGCCGACGCCGCGCTCGCAGACGATCCCGCCGATATTGCCCGCACCGATTACACCGAGTGTTTTGCCGGTCAGCTCGACACCCATGAATTTGGATTTCTCCCATTTGCCCGCATGGGTGGAGGCGCTGGCCTCGGGGATTTGACGAGCGACGGCGAACATCATCGCAATCGCGTGCTCGGCCGTGGTGATCATGTTGCCGAAGGGTGTGTTCATCACGATGATGCCCTTCTTGGACGCGGCCGGAATATCGACATTGTCGACCCCGATGCCTGCGCGGCCAATCACCTTCAGGTTGTCGGCGGCAGCGATCAGCTTTTCCGTGGCTTTGGTGGCGGACCGGATCGCGAGGCCGTCATACTGACCGATGATCTCCTGCAGTTTGGCTTTGTCTTTTCCGACCTCGGGCATGAAATCGACGTCGATGCCACGGTCGCGGAAGATTTGAACGGCGGTTTCCGACAGCTTGTCAGAGACGAGAACTTTGGGGGCCATGGTCTAGGCTCCTTCTTTAAAAATAGGGTCTGTTATTGGGAAATTTCGGCGTCGAACGCATGTGCGATCCAAGGCATCAGCGCCTCGATATCTGCCGTTTCAACTGTAGCGCCGCACCAGATGCGCAGGCCGGGGGGGGCGTCGCGATACGCGCCGATATCATAGGCCACGCCAGCTTCATCGAGCCGCTTGGCAACTGCCTTAGCGAATGCCGCGCCGTCGGTGATGCGCGCGTCGGTGAATTTCAGGCAGACCGAGGTATTGGAACGCGTCGCCGGGTCGGAGGCTAGGTTTTCCAACCAAGGCGTCGAGTCGGCAAAATCGTTGACGGCCTTCGCATTGGCATCCGCACGCGCGATCAGACCGTTTAAGCTGCCAACGGATTTGGCCCAGTTCAGCGCAAAAATGTAGTCCTCAACGCAAAGCATCGAAGGCGTATTGATCGTCGCGCCAGTGAAGATGCCATCGATGAGTTTGCCGCCCTTGGTTAGACGAAAAATTTTTGGCAGAGGCCAAGCAGGTGTGTAGTTTTCCAACCGCTCAACAGCGCGCGGTGACAGGATCAAAACCCCATGTGCGGCTTCGCCACCAAGTACCTTCTGCCAGCTGAAGGTGGTCGCGTCCAAACGGTCCCAGGGCAGATCCATTGCAAATGCGGCGGAAGTCGCATCGCAGAGCGTCAAGCCAGCACGCTCAGTCGGAATCATATCTTTGGACGGCACGCGCACGCCAGATGTGGTGCCGTTCCAAGTGAAGCAAACGTCCTTATCAAAATCGACTGTGCTGAAATCAACGATCTCGCCGTACTCGGCGGTTTTAACTTCCGCGTCGAGCTTGAGCTGTTTGACTGCATCCGTCACCCAACCGGAGCCGAAGCTTTCCCATGCCAGCATCTCGACGGGTCGCGCGCCTAGCAGGTTCCACATTGCCATTTCATAGGCGCCCGTGTCGGAAGCGGGCACGATGCCGATCAGGTAGTCATCGGGAACGCCCAAAACGTCGCGCGTGTGATCAATTGCCTCTTTTAGCTTCGCCTTGCCAGGTGCTGCGCGATGCGAGCGACCCAAAGGCGCGTCAGCCAGCTTGTTCAATTCAAATGTGGGGGGTTTGGCGCAGGGGCCAGAAGAAAAACGCGGATTCGCCGGCCGCGTAGCCGGAGCGTCAAGTGCCATCGATGGTATCCTCACAGATATATGCCCTTCGTTGGGGAAGGGTGTCCCGCCGCCGGACATACGGAACCCCAGTAAAAACAGCAACAGGCAAAGGAGCACCTAATGCCAAAATCTTAGGTAGGCGCAGCACGATCTATGAACGCAAGTTTCCGATAGGCCAAAAGTCGACACTCGAAGATCGTCGACCTGTCCCGTTTTCTGCCGCTTCAAGCTTACGTTTCAAGGCTGCTAGTCACGAATTTTTTGGATCGAGTTCAATTCTAAGTAGGGGAATGCCAGGTGCACGTCAGCGGACCGTTTGTTCCTTGCGAAAAAGCGTACAGCGTTTTCGCGGGCGTAGCCAAATCGACTCATCGCGGTTTTGTTGCGTAGATCCACAGCTCGTGTCGCAAGCAAGATTCTGCAACTGTTGGTTGGACAAATACCGTCCGACAATTCACTCGCAGCACGCGGACTCATGACTATTACGGTACCGGCTTTCCCCAAGGTTGAGTGAGTATGATCTGGAATTTTGTGAGAACTCGGTCATGGTGCTTGCGACCCTGATTCAGCCTGATCGGGGTTTATCGAGAAACTTTAAGGAATTTTTGGATTAGCGGCGGCGGTGTTCTGCCCCGCGGGAGCTGCCAGCATCAATACGAAGCGGTAGTCTGTGAAATATTCTTCCTCCGATCTGAGGATGCGCAAACCCGACCTTTCCAGGAGGCTGCGGTGATTGTGTGAATACGATTGTTCCCATCCGAAAAAATGGGATTCTGGATCGGCGGCAAGATCGTGATTTGGGTCAACCGGCTCTACAAGAAGGACCCCTGCTCCGCGGTTCTGGGCGATAAGCGTGAACCAGAGCTTAAGTGTCTCGGGGGCTATATATTCCATCACCCCGCCATAGGTCATCAGAAGGGTTCCGGCCCCAACATGTTCCGTCAGCCAATCGGTGGCGTCGGCTGTGACGAATTCGAGTTCCCGGCGGCCCGCGAAGGTTTCCTGGTTACGAGCGATAATTTCTGCATTGATGTCGACGCCGGTCCAGCTTTGGACGTTTGGTATGCGTTCGGCCATGGTGGCCAGAGCGCGCCCATCACCGCAACCAACTTCAATGACTTGGACGAGCTCGTTGGACTTGGCATGTTCTTTGAGCCAATCAACGATCTGTATATGCGAACCACCATAGTACACGACGCTACTTGAAACGAGGAGCGAAAAGGATTCGAATTGAAGCTT
>JAPORH010000023.1 GCA_026710325.1 Litoreibacter sp.
GCCAATGCTGTTCTGGGCATTGATGGCATCGGGCCAAATCCAGATGCGCAAGGTCGATGGCTGGGAAACCCTCGATCAGCCGCTCAACGAAATCCTTGACCTCGCAGCATAACAAAGCCAAACAATAAGCCGCTCGGAAACGCCATGGAATAATTTCCACCACTTTCGAGACACAACCTGAAGGTTGATCTGCGCCAACAGATTTCACCGTCTCAGAAAAAATCACATTCTCACCGCGATACCCAGTCGTGGCCATATTCGCGATATTATTCGCGACTGTTTGCATTTCCCGCATCAAGCCGGATTGTCTGGTGAGAGAGGTATAGACTGTATTAGCCAAGGCTCAGCCCCCCATAACCAAGGGAACAATATTGTCGGTCCAATAACTGGTAAGAGATTGGGTCATAAAACTCATGGACACCCAAAACACGGCGAGCATCGCTGCGACTTTGGGAACAAAGGTCAGTGTCATTTCCTGGATGGAAGTTAAGGCCTGGAACAGGCCGATCAACAAGCCAACGACAAGCGCGGTCGCAAGGATGGGCGTCGAAATGACAACCGAAATCCAGAGCCCTTGCCGCAAGATGTCGAAATACTCCGCCTCACGCATCATACTGGCATCCTGAGGATTTCTTGATAGGCCTCCACAACCTTGTCGCGAACGGCTACAGCTGTCTGAACGGCCAATTCGGTTTGCGCGAGGGCTTCAACCAAAGTATGCGGATCAACGCCACTGGTGACCGCTTTCTCTGCTGCTATTTCGCCTTGCTGCAAAACAGCAGCAAAGCTACCGACCGCCTCGCCAAGCGCTGTGCTTTCGCCTGGTGCGGTTGCTTGCTTAAGAGCGCCGTAGCGCTGTGCTGCAAATTGGGATGTAATGTCCATAATACCTCCTACTTACGGAGCAGCTCAAGAACGGCGGAAGACATCTTCCGGGTCTGCTCAAACATCTTTAAATTGGCCTCATAGCTGCGCTGCGCCTCTCGGGCGTCCGCAATTTCGATGATAATGTTGACATTAGAACCGTCGTAATACCCTTCGCCATCGGCCATCGGGTGAGAGGGATCATAGATACGACTCAATTCTGTCTGATCCAGCCTGACTTTGCCTTGGGTGACAGCGCCTTTGCGCTCAGCCATCCGCATCTCTTGCTCAAAGCTAGCTGCTTTTCGGCGATACCCTGGGGTGTCCGCATTGGCCATATTCTCGGAAACCAGACGCAGTCTGGCAGATTGTGCCTTCATTCCGCTGGCCGCCATCATCAACGATTTACTCAAATCACTCATAGCTGTCCTCAGCGGCCAATGCTGGTGCGTAATATGGTCAAAGCGCTCTGATATACTGTCATGGCGCGTTTGTGGCTGCGTTCAGCCTCGATGGATTTGAGCATCTCGCCTTCAAGTGAAACGCTATTTCCATTCGGTGACATCTGGGCATTTTCATCGATAACGGCATCAGGAACTTGAGTGGAGCCGGCCAAATCGAAGTGTTGCTCGCGCATTCCACTGGATCGGGCGCGCATTGCCATTCCCTCACCTTCAACCACGCGATCAGGCAAGGTCATTGCTTTGAAATTGGGGGTATTTACGTGGGCAATATTAGTCGCAACAACTGATTGCTGTTTCGCTGCGTGCCGCGCCATTGATTGCGCAGATTGAAAAACGTCTAACGATGTAAACATCGGGGCTTCTCCCTCGATTAACTTCAACTTTGAATTAAGGGTGATTCCTTTAGAAACGGTAATTGAGGGACCAAAAAGGAAACATTGCGCATGCAAGCGACTAGCTTTGCCCCCTTAATAAGCGAAATCGAAGAGATAAAAGCCACGCAGCATTTTGGGCGGGTCACGGGCACACGCTCAGGCTTGATCGAAGTGAGCGGGCTATCCTCACACGCCCGAGTCGGCGATTTGGTTTCACTCAACATCAAAGGAAAAAACAAGCTCGGGGAGGTTCTTTCGCTCAGCGAGGGCGTCGTCACCGTGCTTCCATCTGAAGGGTTGAAAGGCGTCGCGATTGGCGACTATGTGCTCTATCTGGGCGAAGGTGGAATTCGCCCGGACACATCCTGGGTCGGGCGCATCTTGGATGCCTATGGTCGGCCACTTGACGGTGTGCCGCTGGCTAGAGGAGTCGAAGTACGCGCCTTGATGTCGCCACCACCAACCGCAACTTTGCGCAAACGGCTTGGCGCGCCGGTCGAAACTGGGATGACAGCCTTTAACACATTTCTGCCGATCGTTCGGGGCCAGCGGATAGGCCTTTTTGCCGGATCGGGTGTCGGCAAATCCACCTTGCTGGCGCAATTTGCCAAAACCATCGAAGCCGATTTTATCGTGATCGCGCTGATCGGGGAACGTGGGCGAGAACTCCGCGAGTTTGTCGAAGACACCTTGGGAACGGAAGGCCTGGCAAGGTCAGTCGTGATTGCCGCAACATCGGACAGGTCCCCAATTGAGCGTCGGCGCGCCGCTTGGACGGCCATGACTGTCGCTGAGTTTTTGAGAGACTCAAGCGCCCATGTCCTGTTTCTCTCAGATTCTGTGACGCGTTTCTGTGACGCACATCGCGAAATCGCGGTTTCTTCCGGCGAGACAGCGGCTCTTGGGGGCTACCCGCCCTCCACCGCGCAAACTGTTATGGAGCTATGCGAGCGGGCTGGCCCGGGGTCCGAAGATCAAGGGGATATTACAGCGGTTTTCTCGGTGCTTGTCGCAGGCTCAGATATGGAAGAGCCTATCGCAGATCTGGTACGCGGTGTGCTGGATGGGCACGTCGTGCTGGACCGTTCCATCGCAGAACGCGGACGCTTCCCAGCCATTGACGCTTTGAGATCCGTTTCAAGAAGCTTCACTAAGGCTCTCGACGCGGCACAACAGGAAACGATCCAGCGCGCGAAAGAGCTTATGGCGCTTTATGACGAGACGGAAATGATGATCCAGGCAGGGCTCTACAAGGCCGGAAGCGACCCGCGTGTCGACAGGGCCATAGAACTCAGACCAAAACTTGAGAGCTTCTTGGGAAGCCGGCCGTCAAAAGACCTGAACACAATCGAACATAACTTCCGCCAACTGGCTGAAATTTTGGACAGCCCAAAAGCCGGAGCTCGGCACTAGGAAAGACGCGCTTGCATGCGCGGGGAACCTGAAGCAGGCAAGGGAAGTTTTTCAACCGCGCTAGGATGAAGTGGTGCCGCTGATAGGACTCGAACCTACGACCCCATCATTACGAATGACGTGCTCTACCATCTGAGCTACAGCGGCTCCGGCGCGGTCTTTACCACCCGCAAGCGGGCGGGGAAAGTGACAAAAATTAAAAATTAGAAGCCTTGGATCAGGTTTTTGCAGCCTCTGGAGTGACGTCCGCATCGACGGTTTCGGCCTCGATCACAATGTCATCACCATCTTCGGTGCTATCAGACTTGTCTTCAAGCGCACCAACAATAAGTGGCAGCATCTCAGCCCCACCTGAGGCCGTGACCTCTTCCTTCGGTTCGACCCAGCTCAAAGTGTCAAACCCGCCTTCTGTGCTTGGCACCCATTCGGGGTAGACCTTGCCCGTCACGTCGCAAATCCATTGCGGTCCGCGTTTGGCTGTCACTGCCTTGGCCAGCCAGCCGCGCACCACGGCGTCATCTGAGCCTTCGCCACGCTCAATGGCCGCCATAATGGTCAAAGACCGTACCGTTGGATCGGTTTCGACCAAATCGCCAAGCGCCCGTCTCGCGGCCGGGAAATCCTCAGCGGCAATATTGAGCTCAGCCATCAGCATACGGCTTTCAGGATGCTGCGGGTTGCTTCGCGTCAAAGTGCCAAAGCGCTTGATGCGAGCTTGTGGCGTCTCAGATGGATCAATCTCTGCAAATGCGGCGGCCAGGTCGGGATGCGGTTGTACGTCCCATGCTTTCTTGATTGCCTTGGTCGCGTAACGTGGCGACCCATCAGCGATATGCGCGCGCGCCGCCATTGCTGCGGCAGGGATCAGGTCCGGCGAAAGTCGGTTCGCCTCAATGAAATGCTGGCGCGCCTTCGCGTCTTCACCCGCTTTCATCAGGTCTTTGCCTTCTGCCAGTGCCAGGACCGCATCGCGTCGCTTGTGAACGTCGCGCGGCAAGGTACCATATTTCAGCTTGGCATTCAGCGTTTTGCGGGAGCCTGTCCAATCCTCTTTGTCCGCTTGAAGCTTCAGCAGAACGTCTTGGGTATTCTCATGTTTGGGCTTTATCGCGAAGGCCTTCTCGGCAAGCTTCAGTGCGGTGTCGGTATCGCCCTCCTCAAGCCGCTGTTTCATGATGCCACGAACACCAACGAACCGGGTCCGCTCATCCTTCAACAGCCTTTTGTAGACTTCTTGCGCTTTGCGCGTGTCGCCTGACTGCTCGGCAGCCTGCGCGGCGATCAGGTTGGTGAGTTCGGGGCGCTTGAGGTACTTTTCAGCGCGCGAGGCCTTGGCCATCGCAGTCTTGCTTTCGCCCGAGGCCAAAGCCATCATCCCATCCGCCAACGCCTCAAACCCTTTGCGCTCACGCGACCGGTCGAAATACCTTGAAATGGCGGTCTCATCGCCATTGAGGAAGCGGAACACGGCAATCAACAAATTGATCAGCTTCAAGGTGACCCAGAAGGCAAACATAAGAAGCGCGAGGCCCACGATTGTCACCAATGGTGTCAGTGTGAACTCGGTATTTGCGACAGAGATGCGAACCTCGCCACTTGTCTCGAGCAGTTGAATAACGCCAAAGGTCGCACCAATCACGACCAGAACGAAAACCAGAATTTTGACAAAAGACCAAATCATTCAACGCATCCTAAGTATCGTTCAACGCGGCGGAGACCGCTTCATATCCGGCGACGGCATCCAGCCGTGCCTGCGCCCGGGCCATCCAAGCTTCCATTTCGGCTTTCGCGGCGTCGGGCAGGCCATCCAGCTCAGCCAGCGCCCCTGCATAATCCTCAGCTTTTACGGCCGCCTCTGCGCGCGACAGGATCGCATCGCCGCTGTCTCCTTCTTGAGGAGTCAAAGAGCGCGCCTTGAGCTGATCCTGCAAGAACAGCCGTAGCCGGCCTTGAGTATCGCTGCTGGCCTCGGCCCGGAATGCCTGTCCAAGCGCTTCGCGCGCCGCAGCAGGGTAGCTGCTCTGCACATCCTCGGCCGTAGGGGCACCGTCACTTGCCACAGTGATCAGGCCTTCAGGCACTTCGACAGCGCCTGCGATCTCATCAATGGCATCTGCAAAGGGGTCACCATTGACCAGGGCCAGACGCACGCGCTGCAACGCACCGCGCGCTTTGACCCGCGCTTCTGCTTCTTCAGCGCTCAGTTGCTGTGCGGCGGCAGCTTCGATACGCGCTTGTGCATCAGCGGTCATGCCTTCCACTTGCGATCTAAGCGAGGCAAGTTCGTCCCGTTGGGTGTTGAGCAAGATTTTCACGTCGTCAGGCAGGTCAGTAATTCCGTCACCGCGGGTCAATGCCTCAAAACGCTCGATCAAAGCGTCTAGGTCGCTTTGTTGCGCCTCAATCGTGCTTTGCGCCGATGCAAGCTCAGCAGTCAGGCCTTCATTGAGCGCAGTCAACTGTGAGTTGGCTTCTGCAAGGCTGTCACCTTGTGCTGCGACATCGCTTTGCAACGCATTCAGTGCGGAGTTTTCACGTTCCTGCCAGCCCTGTGGGAAAATCATCATACAAATGAGGAAGCCTATGCCGCCAGCAATCGCTCCTCCAATTACGGAACCAAAAATACCGGCCGACTGTGGAGCCTGCGTGGGTTGCGAAGCCTGAACCGGCTCTGGCTCTGGCTCTGGCTCTGGCTCTGGCTCTGGCTCTGAGCTTTGTGACGCTTTGTCTTCATCGACAACAGTGTCAATTGTAGTTGTATCAGTTTTCTCAGCGGAAGATGCCTCGATATTCTCAGCGGCACCGTCTTTCGGCTCTTCAGTTTTGGCGCTTGCGTCTTCGACTTCGCCGGTATCAGGTTCGTTAAACGAAGCTTCATTCGGCTCCGCATCAGCGTTTTTGGTCGCATCCACCAGTGTTGCGTCCTCGATCTCCGTCTCTTTTTTCGGCGACTTGGACTGTTTTTTGGCAGATGATTTCGGCGTCTTGGCCAAGTCAGGCCTCCATTCTCAAAAACACAAGCGAGTCGGGAAAAAGCCCCCACTCAGCATAGACCACATCACAAACTGGCCTCAAGCGCGCAAGCTGTCAACTAAACTAGACAGCTTATCCACCATCGACGCCGCGTTCGGCGCTTTGCAAACGCGCAGCGAACTGTAGCGCTCCGCCTCCAAAGCATCCCTTACCGCAGGGCTCAGGCAGACTGCATGTAGGTTGGCCTGTGCACCCGAAAAGAGGTTGCGTTCAAATAGCTTTGCAGTTCGCGGGGAAAAAAGCGGGACAATCACCTCTTGCGCCTGCGACAGTAGCCCAGTGACACGGTCGGGGAAGGCCACTTCGCGTTGGCGATAGGCAACAATACGGTCCGCGCCCTCAACCGCGCCTGCGACAGCTGCGCCGCTAAGATGCAGCAGTTTCTCGCCTTTGGCTTCCTTATCTAAAAGCGCGTTCAGCGCATCCAGGTTTCCATTGGCTGAGAGGGGTCTCGTGCCTGCATTGCGTGCCACTTCAGCAGTCCGGTTGCCGACACAGTAGGCGCGCATGCCGATTGGGCCGTTTAGATGGCGAAAGGCAATCGCCCCATTTTGAGAGGTCAGAACGATCGCGTCATAGCGTTCGAAATCAACCTCGACATTGAGAAATTCGGGTTCCAGAAGAGGCGCAATTACAATGCCAAGATCAGCGCCGTAGGCACGCTTCAGTTGGAGCGCAAAACGCTGCGACTGCGCCTCGGGACGGGTAAGCAAAACGATCATGAAGCAGCGCAGAGCATTGTAGGGACCATAGCAACGGTGTTACCCCCCTCCGGCAAGACACGCAATAACGGAGCATATGGTGGCACAGGCGCTAACCCTGCTTGGCATTGAAAGCAGCTGCGATGAAACAGCGGCCGCCGTGGTGCGGCATGTGCCAGGAAAACATGCGGAAATTTTAAGTTCCGAGGTTTTTGCCCAAGCCGAGTTGCACGCTGATTTTGGTGGCGTCGTTCCAGAAATTGCTGCCCGCGCCCATGCGGAAAAGCTCGACCATATGGTTGAGGCGGCGCTGCAAAAATCCGGTCAAAGCCTTGGAATGATCGATGCGATTGCTGTGACCGCTGGCCCGGGGCTCATCGGTGGCGTCATGTCAGGCGTGATGTGTGCGAAAGGGCTCGCTGCGGGAACGGGCAAGCCGCTTCTCGGCGTCAATCACCTGGCAGGTCACGCGCTGACGCCGCGGCTTACAGATGATCTGAGCTACCCTTATCTGATGCTGCTTGTCTCTGGCGGGCACTGTCAGTTTCTGATGGTGCGTTCCGCGACTGAATTTGAGCGTCTGGGAGGGACAATAGACGATGCCCCCGGAGAAGCGTTCGACAAAACGGCCAAGCTGTTGGGGCTCACTCAACCCGGCGGCCCTGCAATCGAGCAAGCTGCAAAAACAGGGGACCCAAAGCGGTTCAAACTACCCCGCCCGCTTCTCAATCGCGACGGGTGCGACATGTCCTTTTCTGGACTAAAAACCGCTGTCCTGCGTGCCCGCGACGCGCTTATAGCAGATCAGGGCGGGCTCTACTGCCAGGACCAAAGCGATCTTGCCGCAAGTTTTCAATCGGCCGTCAGCGATATCCTGGCGGAGAAGACACGCCACGCACTGTCACAGTCCAACGCGCCCGCCATCGCGGTGGCTGGTGGGGTCGCTGCGAATATGCAGATCCGCTTCGCGCTGGAACGCGTTGCAGAAAGTGCGGACGCTAGCTTCATCGCACCGCCACTCCGGCTCTGTACAGACAATGCAGCGATGATTGCCTGGGCCGGTATTGAGCGTTTTCGATTGGGTCTAGTGGATGACTTGTCGCTCGAAGCGCGCCCGCGCTGGCCCCTAGACACCCGGGCGCAACCCATGTTGGGGTCAGGCAAAAAGGGTGCAAAGGCATGAGTAAAATTTTCATTGCTGGTGCTGGTGCTTTCGGTACGGCCCTAGCCCTTGCAATTGAGAAACCTCTGACGCTGACCGCCCGCGATATGTCCAGTTTGGTTGACAGCCGCATTTCTCCAAAACTGCCCGGCGTTGTTTTGCCGCACCGTATATCGCTGGAACCTGCGCCGGAAATTGGCCCCGATGACGTGCTTTTGGCCGTAATCCCAATGCAGGCCTTGGCGCGCTATCTGGCCGACAAGCCATTTCGCCCGAAAGCTTCGATTGCCTGTTGCAAAGGGATTGAGCTTGAAACGATGCGTGGCCCCAGTGCGGTTCTGCATGAGGTACTAGACTGCCCGACTGCCGTGCTCACCGGCCCAAGTTTCGCGAGCGACATCAGCCAAGGCAAGCCGACAGCACTAACCCTGGCCTGCGCCGACGAAACCATCGGGCAAGAGCTGCAGGAGGCACTCACGTCAGATACGTTACGCCTGTACCTCTCTGACGACCCTGTCGGCGCAGAGCTGGGCGGCGCTTTGAAAAACGTCATCGCCATTGCCTGTGGCATCTGCATGGGAGCGGGTCTGGGCGAAAGCGCACGCGCCGCGCTCATGACCCGGGGCATGGCTGAGACGACGCGTCTGTCGCTCAAGCTTGGCGCAAAACCGGAAACCTTGAGCGGGCTTTCAGGCTTTGGCGACTTGGCGCTGACCTGCACTTCACCTCAATCCCGCAATTTCAGTTTCGGATTTGCACTCGGCGCTGGCGAGGCTCCGGAGAAGGGCAAAACCGTTGAAGGCCGTGCCACGGCTGAAGCCACGTTACAACTGGCGCGCAAACATGGCATCGAGATGCCGATTACTTCTGTCGTCGCTAGTTTAATCTCCGAAAAACTCACAATCCAGGACGCTTTGGCGCAGCTCTTATCGCGCCCGCTCACCTCAGAATAAGGAGGCCCTGCTATGGCCTATTGGCTCTTCAAATCCGAAACAACCACATGGTCTTGGGACCAACAGGTGGCGAAGGGCGAGGCTGGCGAGGAGTGGGACGGCGTGCGCAATTATCAGGCGCGCAATTTTATGCGGGAGATGAAACGCGGCGACCAAGGCTTTTTCTATCATTCACAAAAAGATCGGGAGATCGTCGGTTTGGTTGAAGTCATTGCCGAAGCCCACCCAGATAGCACGACAGATGACCCCCGATGGGAATGCGTTGACATCAAGGCCCTGCGCGCGATGCCGAAACCTGTGTACCTAGATCAGATCAAAGTGCGTGAGGATTTGTCAGACATGGTTCTAGTCAAGAACTCTCGCCTGTCTGTACAACCTGTTACCGAGCAGCAATGGCGTATTATTTGTGATATGGGCGGGCTCTGAAAACTGGAACGGGGCCCTGACAGCGGTCAGAGCCCCGGTTCTACCCCACATGCTTGGTCGCACCGCGCAATTATCCTGCAAAGATCATACGCCCGTCTGGCGCCAAATAGCAAAGAAATTGCCCAAACCATTCTTTTCAATTTCGATACAAATACGAACGCCCGCCCAACGGGTCAGGCGGGCGCAACGATAATTAATAAAAAACAGGCTCAGCCGTAGGCAGCTTCTTTGCCGAAGTGCTTGGTGAGCATGTAGTAGACAACGGCGCGGTATTTGTTGCGCTCGGATTTGCCATAAGTCTCGATGACAGAATTGATCGCATCCATTAGCTCTGGGCTGTCGGACAGGCCTAGCTTTTTGATCAGGAAGTTGTTTTTTACGGTTTCGAGCTCTGCAGGTTGGCTCGCAGCCACGGTCGACGCGTCCGCGTCGTAAATTGAAGGGCCGCAGCCAATGGTGACCTTGGTCAGCAGGTCCATGTCAGGTGTCATACCGCATTTGTTTTTCAGATCATCTGCGTATTGCGCGATCAGGTCGTCTCTCTTGCCCATGTGAGCGTCTCCCTCTTAGTGTTTTTGCCCCAATGATTAAGGCTTCATTCGCCCTCGACTTTCCGGGCTTGGTAAAAAGGTTAATGAGTCGGAAAGGCAAACAAAAGGGGAAATTATTTAAGAAAACGGCACCTTTAGCGGCAAGTCCCCCAGCCGCGCGACTGCAAATGGAAGTGATTGGCATGCAGCGCGTTATAGTCAGGCCCCAAAACGGTTTCGAACCAAAGGCATGCCGCATCGCGTGCAGCCACAAAAAACGCAGGCTCTCGCCGCCAGTCTTCCAACAAGCGCAAGCTGCGCCCGTCCGCCAGTTCAAACCCTACAATGTCAATCGCCTCACCCGTGGCGTGCAGGCTCATCCGCGTCGATGAGCCTCGGATCGGGCGGCAATTATAGCTAGACAGATGTGAGATACCGACGATCTCGCTACCAAGGTGTTGGCGAGCCAGTGGTTGCAGACTGTGACGCTCCCACATCTCCATGCGTAATGCGACATCACAGGTCGTCTCAACTGCGCTGACCCTTGACGCGCCAAAACGCGTAACCGCGACCCGGTTGGCGATCCCGCATTGGGGGCTCTCAACCAAATCCGCCAAAGGCGTAAAACCCGTTTCGGCATCGTTTAAAGCCGCCAAACACTGTTCTGGCTCCCGCACAGCCTTCGCCAGTTTGTAGGGCGTTAGAAGGTTGACCGCGTCGGTGACATTGAGCGGCTCAAACGGGTTCCATGCCCGAGGGACAGGGGAAGTCGGATGCTGAAGCATAAGAACCCCTGCTCCCAGCAAGATCATCAAAAGAAAGCAAAAATAAAGAAACCGGAGCGCCTGCACTACCCTAAGGTCACCCCTGTCTTTGCCCCGTGCTTGGTGCGGCGGTCGAACTCTTTATCGGCGCGATTGTATTTTCTGACGATCGGTCGCGTGTTTTTGCACCCGGCTTGCTTGATCTCTCGGGCCGCCGCGATGCCATGTGCGCCATGCTGCTCTTCATGCAAGCGCAAAGCTGTGATCATGCGCTCCCAGTCTTTGCGCAATGTCGCAGGCATGGCCTTCGGGTCGGAGTGTACCGGCATGGTATAGGTGACGCGCACCCGGACTTCGCAGTCTCTGGTCCAGTTTATGCGCCAACGGGTATAGGCCCAAAACCCGTCTGGCCCACGGCGTTTAAGTTGCGCGACAAGCGACTTAGCCGTTACTGCATCAACCTTGTAGGTCCTGTTTTTGATGATGACCTCTGGCGCGGCTAGGACTGGGTGTGTCGCAAACCCCAGTCCCAATGCCAGCAACGCCAGAGGCGCTTTCGCTTTAGTAGCGGTAGTGCTCCGGCTTGAACGGCCCATCTGGTGCAACCCCGATATAATCGGCCTGCTCTTTGTCCAGTTTGGTGAGCTTCACGCCGATGCGATCAAGGTGCAGACGCGCAACTTTCTCGTCAAGATGCTTAGGCAGGATGTAGACCTTGTTCTCGTAATTGTCAGAGTTGGTCCACAACTCCATCTGCGCCAACACCTGATTAGTGAAAGAGGCCGACATCACAAAAGACGGGTGCCCAGTCGCGTTGCCAAGGTTCAGCAAACGGCCTTCCGAGAGCAGGATCAACCGGTTGCCATTCGGCATCTCGATCATGTCCACCTGCTCTTTAATATTGGTCCATTTGTGGTTCTTGAGCGCGGCGACCTGAATTTCGTTGTCGAAATGCCCGATATTTCCGACAATCGCCATATCCTTCATCTCGCGCATATGCTCGATGCGGATCACGTCCTTGTTGCCGGTGGTGGTGATGAAGATGTCGGCATCGCCCAGTACATCTTCCAAGATCACAACCTCAAACCCGTCCATAGCCGCCTGAAGCGCGCAAATCGGGTCTACTTCCGTGACTTTCACGCGGGCGCCTGCACCGCGCAAGGAAGCGGCGGATCCTTTGCCGACATCACCGTAGCCCATGACCACTGCAACTTTGCCGGCCATCATCGTATCGGTTGCACGGCGGATGCCATCCACGAGGGATTCTTTACAACCGTACTTGTTGTCGAATTTAGATTTGGTGACGGAATCGTTCACGTTGATCGCAGGGAACGGCAGTTGCCCTTGCTTCACAAGGTCATACAAGCGGTGAACGCCAGTCGTGGTCTCCTCCGAAACCCCGATGATCTGGTCGCGCATCTTGGTGAACCAACCCGGGGAAGCCGCCATGCGCTTGGCGATTTGTTGCTTGATCACTTCTTCCTCTTCGGAGGTCGGCACTGCCAGAACCTCCTCGCCCGCTTCCGCGCGCGCGCCGAGCAAGATATAAAGCGTGGCGTCGCCACCATCATCAAGGATCAGGTTCGGGCCTTCTTCAAACATAAAGGATCTATCGAGGTAGTCCCAATGCTCTTCGAGTGACTGGCCTTTAACCGCAAAGACCGGCGTGCCACCAGCAGCAATCGCGGCGGCGGCGTGGTCTTGGGTCGAGAAGATATTGCAGGACGCCCAACGGACATCAGCGCCAAGCTCGACCAGCGTCTCGATTAACACTGCCGTTTGGATCGTCATATGGAGCGATCCCACGATCCGCGCGCCTTTAAGCGGTTTGCTTTCGCCATACTCGTCGCGCAGCGCCATCAGGCCCGGCATTTCAGTTTCGGCAATATCCAGTTCCTTACGGCCGAATGCCGCGAGCTCGATATCTTTTACAACATAGTCTTTGGCCATATGGACCTGCTCCTGGGGATTAAAATTTGCCTGCGCATAGCAGCTTCACACCCTCTCGACAATGCGAGTGACAAGTGGAAGAAAATGTGCCGCAGCATGAGGAACCGAAAATGGCAAAACTACCGCGCGCATGGCAACGAATGTTGTCGGGACGCAGGCTCGATTTGTTGGATCCGACCCCGATGGATATCGAGATTGAGGATATCGCCCACGGGCTTGCCTTTGTAGCGCGTTGGAACGGGCAAACCTTTGGCGACTTCCCTTATTCGGTGGCAGAGCATTCTGTGTTGGTGGAACGTCTCTTCTCCTCTCTCAACCCATCGGCGCCTGTAAAGTGGCAGTTGGCGGCGCTGCTGCATGACGCGCCCGAATATGTGATCGGCGACATGATCTCGCCGGTAAAGGCCGCCGTCGGACCCGGGTATGCCGAGCTTGATGACAGGCTCACAGCCGCTATCCATCTGCGCTTTGGCTTACCCGCATCTATCCCGGTGAGTGTTAAAAAGCAGATAAAAAAGGCCGACAAAGTATCTGCCTGGTTGGAGGCCACGCAAATTGCGGGCTTCTCGAAGGAAGAAGCCGACAAGTTCTTTGGCGCACCGAAGGATGAGCTGCCGCTCCCTACCCAGCTTGAGCCGCGCCCGCCAATGGCCGTGAAGGCAGACTTCATCAAAAGGTTTGAGGAGCTGACCCGATGATCACGCGAAAAGCCATCGACGAAGACATCCCTCAGCTGGTCGAAATCCTGAATGAGGTTATCGCAATAGGCGGGACCACTGCCTATCAAGACCCGGTTGACGCTGCCTATTTTGTGCGTCTCGTGCGCGCAGCTGACCCGCGGACATTTATCCATGTCGCGGTGACAGGCTCCCATGTGGAAGGGTTTCAATGGATCTCCCCTAACCCAGAACGTGAAGACCTTGCCACCATCGCAACCTTTGCGCGCCCGGGCACGGTACAACGTGGAATCGGCACCGCACTATTTTCTGCCACCAAGACCGCGGCGAAAGACGCTGGCTACGGCGAAATAGATGCGACCATCCGCGCGGATAACTCCGGCGGATTGGCCTATTATTCCAAGATGGGTTTCAAAGACCACAGCGTGACCAACTCTGTACCGCTAAAAGACGGCACGCCAGTTGATCGCATCCATAAACGCCTGCCGCTTTAGACACTCTTTTGCAACCAGCGGCAGAACTGCCGCAAGCGATCCTGCATCTGACCCGGCCTCGTCAGAATATAATAACCAAGCTCAGATTGTTCCGCTTCAAAAAGGCAAACGAGGCGTCCCGAGGCAATGTCGGCCTCTACCAAGGCCCGTCCTTGGAGTGAGAACCCATACCCCGCGCGGGTCGCGGCAAGAACCATCGTATTGGCGCTGAACTCCTCAACATCGGCAGCATCCAGATCCAACCCTTGCTCCGCCGCCCAGACCCGCGGCTCCCTGCGCCCGGGCTCCAGAAGCCATTTTTGCTTTTGCAGCGCCGAAATGTCACCGGGTTTGATCCCCGCTGCGCGTTCAGGCGTGGCGACAATCACATTGCCCGCGCTGACGAGATAGGTTTCCTCGACCCCGGACCAGCCGCCGCGCCCGTAACGGATCGCCATATCAAACCCGTCACGTGTTAGATCGACCAACTCGTAGCCCGGAACAATTGCAACCTTGATTTCAGGATGCTCGCTCCAGAAAGCGCCAATCCGTGGCATCAGCCAGTTCTCTGCAAAGCTGGGCGTAGTCGCAATCTGCAAGGGTCTGTCTTGCCCAAACTGCTTGGTCGCTTCGACGCCTTGGGCAATCTCGACGAACCCTGATTGCAAGCCGTCCGCCAAGACGCGCCCCGCCTCTGTCAGTGCCATCCCGCGCCCCTCCCGCATCACGAGGGTCTGGCCAAGCTCCGCCTCCAAGCTGCGCACATGCTGCGCGATCGCCGCATGGGTCACGTTCAGCTCCCGCGCGGCTTTCGAAAAACCGCCATGCCGCGCCATCGCGTCGAACGCACGCAATGCGGAGAGGGAGGGGACGTTGCGCCAATCCATATGTAAGCCAAACTTATGTTACAAAATTCTTCCTGACTCTCTTGTTGCCGCCGAACAGTCTAAAAACAAGGCAATCCAACAAACAAACCGGAGCTCAAAATGCTTTCAATACTCGCAGATGCACTCATGACCGCAACACGTCAGGACCAAAAACACCGCGATCCGCGGCAACACGCGGACCATTTCATCCCAGAAGCGCGGCGCCGGGCGGACAGCCACGCACGGCGCCACAACCCATACTCCTACTTTCAATAAGCTGAGAGGAAACCGCCATGACACCCCAGATCCTCCGCGCCTTGTTCGAGAAAGACCAAGAGAAGCGCAAAGCCAACCCACGCGATACGATACCGTCACCGCGTGCTCGAAAGGCGGGTAGCATCACTGGCCCAAGGAAATACCTATGAGCGCTGCCGCAAATGTTTCGGCCAAGGCGCAAACAAAGGATCAGGTGGCCTTCATCCTTAAGTGGGTGGCGTCACTGATCCAGATCCTTGGCTACGCAGCCACCGCGTTCGAAGTGACGCCATGGAACGTCTACCTGTTTTTGCTTGGTGTTCTAGGCTGGTTCGCCGTCGGGCTGCTTTGGAATGACCGTGCGATCATGCTAATCCATGTGGTCGCATTTGCGGCCCTGATTGCAGGCCTGCTCAGCAGCTAGGCCTTCACGCAGGCACGCCCCGCCTGCTGGATGGGTCCGTTCGTCTCCCCGCGGGCCCATCCTACAAAATTTCCATCAACAAAGTGCAACGCGACACCGCCTTCAAACAGCGCATAGCTGCCTCCATTAGCGCAGACGCCCTGCCTGCGCACAGAACCGCCCGTCAGCTTCTCCGTCGCTGAGAGTGCAGAATGATCGGTGCGTCCAAAATCAACACGTTGTGGGCGGTCCAACAGCTGAATGCCGCTCGCATCGAGCGCAAAAGGAATGGGGTCCAGTCGCGGCTCTGGCGCGGCACAGCCCACCAATAGCAGACAAGGCACCGCGACTCCTAAAAGCCTCACCGCGGGCTACGCTTCGCCAGGATACGTTGAAGGGTGCGCCGGTGCATGTTCAACCGCCGAGCGGTTTCAGACACATTGCGGTCGCACAGCTCATAGACGCGTTGGATATGCTCCCATCTGACCCGGTCTGCCGACATAGGATTTTCAGGCGGCGGGGGCAATGCGTCATCACCGGCCAGCAGCGCATTGGTCACGTCATTGGCGTCAGCGGGTTTTGACAGATAGTCGGTCGCGCCAATCTTCACGGCAGCCACGGCCGTCGCAATCGCGCCATAGCCCGTGAGCACGACGATGCGTGCATCCGGGCGGCGCGCGCGCAACACCTCGACCACGTCAAGCCCGTTGCCATCGTCAAGCCGCAAATCCACAACCGCATATGCAGGCGGGCGGGCGGTCGCCACGGCCTTGCCTGCAGCCACGCTCTCAACCGCTTCGGGCTCAAACCCACGTTTCTCCATCGCGCGGGCAAGACGGCGCAGAAATGGCTCGTCATCATCGACAATCAACAATGACCGGTCGTCGCCAATTTTCTCCAGCAAAGTCTCGCTCATGCGCGCCACGCCTCTTCCGTTTTATGATGTGAACCGGAACGTAGCACCTTGACCTCCGGCGTCAAATCGCCGGTCAGGAGGCTGCATTCGCGTAACACGCGACGGTTTCGGCCATTTGGTCGGGCAATGCGTCACGCCTGAAAAAATCGACGAAACCATGCTCGGGCAGAACCAGATAGGTGAAGGTCGAATGATCCACCAGATAGTCATCCCCCTCGCCCGCATGCCGGCGGTAGAAGGTGCGGTAGGCCTGGCTGGCAGCTTTCACTTGCTCAGGCGAGCCGGTCAATCCGATCATCTTTGGATGCATGATATCGGCAAATTCGGCGACCACGTCAGGCGTGTCCCGCTCTGGGTCGATAGAGATAAAGACCGGTGTAGCCGCCACGCCTTTCTGCTCCAGCGCATCGACAGCTTCTGCGTTGCGGTATACGTCTAGCGGGCAAACATCGGGGCAGTAGGTGTAGCCGAAATAGATAAGGCTTGGCTCGGTAATCACATCGGCGTCGGTCACCGTCTCGCCGGTGCCGGAGACCAACTCAAACGGTCCACCAATATCGCCCCCAGCGACAGCACCTTGGCGGCATTGCGCGAATTGCTCATCCTCAGGTGCGTTCAGCACGGTGTAGGTATAAAGCCCGGCAAGCATGGCGACCAATAGACCTGCAGCAACCCAAACCAGCTTCTTGTCCATGATCGTTCTCCTTTTGCGCAAATTCGCTCACAATTTGACGCGTTGATCCACCATCGCCGCTCCAGTATCAATTGGCCATGACGTCGCTGCCAATCACATTTCGCTGATGCTGTTCAGCGGCACCAGTTTTAACGAAAAATCGACCCGCAACGGCATTGTTCGCTTGCGGACGCTAATCATCTTGCGGTGGCTGGCCATTTTGGGCCAAGGCGGCACGATATACGTGGCAAGCGAGATTTTGCGGCTCGACATACCCATTGGGGCTTGCATGTTGGCGGTTGGCGCCTCGGTCATTTCCAACATCATTGCCATCGCAATCTACCCTGAAAACAGGCGGTTGACCGAACAAGAGGTGTCTCTCACTCTTATCTTTGATATCACCCAGCTCGCCTTTCTTGTCTTTTTGACGGGTGGTCTCAACAACCCGTTTGCACTGCTGATGTTGGCGCCCGTGACGGTATCCGCGATGACAGTGCGCGGGCGCGCGTCTCTTCTGATTTGCGGCCTGGCCGTCGTCTTGGTCAGCGCTCTCGGCCTCTATCACGTCCCACTACGCACGATGGAAGGGGCCATCCTGGAAATGCCCTTGGTTTTTCTCGCAGGCTTCTGGGTCGCGATTATGATCGGCATCGGCTTTCTAGCGATCTATGCAGGGCGCGTTGCCTCGGAGACCTATGCGATGAGCCAGGCGCTTCTGGCCACGCAAATGGCGCTGGCGCGCGAGCAAAAGCTGACGGATCTGGGCGGTGTGGTCGCCGCAGCTGCGCACGAGCTTGGCACGCCGCTGGCCACCATCAAACTGGTCAGCGCTGAGCTGATGGAGGAGCTACAGGATGGCGACTTAAAAGACGACGCCAAACTCATTCGCGATCAGGCGGAGCGCTGCCGCGATATCCTGCAATCCATGGGACGTGCCGGGAAAGACGACCGCCACTTGCGCAACGTCCCCTTAAGTGCCCTGATCGAAGGGGCCGCAGAGCCTCATATCGACCGTGGGAAAGTGGTGAAATTTGACTACAGCTCCAGCGATGACACTCTGGCAAGAATGCCCATCGTTCGCCGTCAACCAGAGGTAATCCACGGCTTGCGCAACCTCATCCAGAATGCCGTTGATTTCGCAGAAGCTCAGGTCTGGATCGACGCCGCTTGGTCGGACGAGCACATCACCGTGCGCGTGGTGGATGACGGGCGCGGATACCCGGTCGATCTGCTTGGCCGTATAGGTGATCCATTCATCCGTCGGCGCAAAGGCAAGCGCGACAGTGCGGCAAGGCCCGAATATGAGGGAATGGGGCTCGGGCTCTTCATTGCTAAAACTCTGCTCGAACGCACAGGTGCTGAAGTCAGCTTCGCCAATGCCAGCCCTTCGTCACTCTCCCAAGATGGAGATGGCGTCGCTCGCACCGGTGCCATCGCGGAGGTCCGATGGAAGACACAGGAGCTCTTGGCGGAGGTCCAAAGTGGTGACTCACGGGGCCTGGGGGAAAACACGTTGATCGAGATTTAACGGGCCATTAACCGAGATATGGAATCTTTCGGGCGTTTCTGCACCTTTTTCAGAAGGATACGCGCCCTTGCCCGCACTGCTCCTGACCTCCGTTTTGGCGACATTTCTGATTGGGCTGGTTATGGGCGGGCTGTCATGTAGATACATTTCTGCGCGACGCCGACGGCGCGAGGTTGCGACGTCTGAGACCGCGCCGCAGGAACTTGTGTTTGAAGGGGATCAGCTTGTCAGCACCTCCGCCTCGGCACGCGTAGCCCTGTCGCCCGAGGACCTGGAAGACGGCCCTTTGCCAAGGCTCACCCAACGCTTGAGCGAGTTGTTCCCGCAGTTTTCCCTGGCCTTTGCTGCCGCGCGACGCGAAAGGACAAGCTTCGAGTTGACAGAAAAGACAACCACCGGCCCGATCAAAGTAACGGTCAATTGCGACGGGCGACTCTGCGCCTTCAAGATTGAGGGTCTGCCTGACCTGCTTGCCAGCCGTATCCTGTTGGATCGCGCCGTTTCGGAGGAAAATGAACGCGAGCTTGCGGTGCTGCGTGGAACTGTTTCCACTTCCCCGTCGATCATCTGGCGCGAAAACCGTCTGGGGGAGACTGATTGGGTCAACTCGTCCTACATGGCCCTTGTCGACAAGCTGGACGAGACGCCGCAAACCGGCTGGCCGCCTAGCAGGCTCTTTGAAGGCGCTTCGATCACCGTGCCGGGGGAGGCCCCGCATCCGCGCCGGTCCCCCATCACCTTGGCCGATGGCGCGACCCGTTGGTATGACGTGACCAGCTTCGGGCACAAAAACAGCACCCTTCACTTCGCCACCGATACGAGCAAAACCGTTCAGGCGGAGGAGGCACTGCGAAACTTCATGCAGACGCTGACACAGACTTTTGCCTCCCTTCCTATTGGCTTGGCGATTTTTGACCGGACTCGCCAGCTTCAGCTTTTCAACCCAGCATTGCTGGATTTGACAACGCTTGAGCCGGAATGGCTCGCTTCCCGCCCGACGCTCTACGATTTCATCAATCGGTTGCGCGAAAAGCGCATGCTGCCGGAGCGCAAGGATTTTCGGGATTGGCGCGCAAAGATAAACGAGCTCGACAAGCTCGCGGTCAACGGCACCTATGCCGAGACCTGGGTGCTGCCAACCGGACAGACCTACAAGGTCACAGGCCGCCCGCATCCCGAAGGCGCCGTCGCTTTCCTGATCGAAGATATTTCCGCAGAGATTTCCCTTACACGCAAGTTCCGCCGAGAGCTCGAATTGAGCCAATCGCTACTCGACAATCTGCCCGACGCGATTGCGGTCTTCGACGCAGATGGCAACCAGGTTCTTTCAAACGACGCTTATTGCACGCTTTGGGATATTGATCCGGAACTCGTGCTGGGGCAGGCCAGCATCGTCGAGGCCACGCGCCAATGGCAAGACAAAAGCCTGCCCACGCCTATTTGGGGCGACATTCGCGAATTTGTTGGCCATTCGGGTGATCGCGCCGAATGGTTTGGCACCGTCGATCTCGTTGACGGACGGCAATTGGTCTGCCAGCTGATGCCGCTCGCGGGTGGTGCTACGCTTGCCAGTTTTGCAGATGCAAAGGTCGTGACCCGACCGGCGATGGAATTCGCCCAGGCTGCGCTCTGATCCAGCCTTGCGGGTGGCGCGCGTTGGCGTAAACTCGCGCGGATGGACGCCGCACCGCTCGAAACGCACTCACTTTCTCTGACCCTTGAAGACCGAGGCGCGACTTTGCGGCTCGCAGAGGCCTTGGCACATTGCGCTAAGTCGGGGCTCGTGGTGTTGCTCGACGGGCCGGTTGGCGCGGGCAAAACGACCCTCGCGCGCCACGCCATACAGACCTTGCTGTCTCGCGCGGGCAGAATAGAAGATGTGCCCTCGCCTACCTTCACAATCGTCCAAACCTACGACACACCCGACTTTGAAACCTGGCATGCCGATCTCTACCGCTTGTCCTCCACCTCTGAATTGGTCGAGCTGGGGCTCGACATTGCCTTCGAGACGGCGTTCTGCCTCGTCGAATGGCCAGACCGCCTTGGGGCGGAGACGCCCGAACACCTACGGATCCTGCTAAGCTATGGGGTTGCCGAGGATGCGCGGGAGGCCACGCTGAACGCAACAGGGGCAGCACGAGAAACGCTCGACCAATTGAAAAAAGTGCTGGTCGCATGACGAACCGGGCGGCACAGCTCAAAACCTTTCTGACGCTGGCTGGCTGGGGGCAAGCCTCACGCCACGCGCTGGCAGGTGACGCCTCCAACCGACGCTACCTGCGTTTGGCCAATATCGATGGGGCGCGAGCGGTCCTGATGGACGCGCCGCCGGACACAGGCGAGGATATCGCGCCTTTCATCGCCATCGCCGAGCATCTGACACGGCGCGGGTTCAGCGCCCCGGCATTGCTCGCCCGTGACGTGCGTGAGGGGTTCCTTCTGCTTGAAGACCTGGGTGATGACCTCTTTGCCCGCGTCCTGGAAGCCGACCCAAGCCAGGAGGGAGCGCTTTACACCGCCGCCACCGATGTCCTGATCCATCTCCACGCGCAAAAGCCGCGAGAGGGTTTGAAGACTTACGGCCCATTTGAAATGGCAGAGGCCGCATGTCTTTCGCTCGATTGGTATGCGCGTTTCGCCGGCCAGCCTGCCGCGCAAACGGACCGATCCAGCTTCCGCGACCTCATTCAAACCATGTTGGACAAGGCGCAACCGTCAAGGCCGGTCATGGCCTTGCGGGACTATCACGCTGAAAATCTGATCTGGTTGCCGGGGCGGCACGGGTACCGACGCGTCGGCCTCCTCGATTTTCAGGACGCGATGCTCAGCCACCCGGCCTATGATCTTGTCTCGCTCCTGTATGACGCCCGCCGCGATGTGAGCGAGGAGACGCGCACCATATGCCTCGAACGCTACATCTCGGCGACCGGCGCCAACCGCGACCAGTTTCTAAGCGCATCGTCTCTGTGTTCGGCGCAGCGCAATCTACGGATCATGGGCGTTTTCGCGCGGCTCAGCATCCGCGACGGCAAACCCAGCTACCCAGATCTGATGCCGCGGGTGTGGGGCAACCTAATGCGAGATCTGGAGCACCCCGATCTCGCCCCACTCCAAGCGCTTATCGCCAAACACCTGCCTGCACCCGACGCAAAGATCATTAAGAAGATCAAAACCACCCATGTCTGAGCCCAAGCGCGACATCATGATCTTTGCCGCGGGCTTCGGCACGCGCATGGCGCCGCTTACCGATGCCATGCCCAAACCACTCATCAAGGTTGCCGGGGTAACACTCATCGATCACGCCGTTGCAATGGCGCGTGGCCACACCAGAGAAATCCACGTCAACGCGCATTATCGGGCGGAGCAATTGGCAGACCATCTGCCCGGTGATGTGGTTATCCACATCGAACACCCCGCAATCCTCGACACGGGCGGCGGGTTGAAAGCGGCCTTGCCACAGATGCGAGGCACCAGCGTTTTCGCCCTCAACTCGGACGCCGTCTTTACGGGTCCCAACCCGCTGCAGGTCCTTAACGATGCGTGGCAAGACCATATGGAGGCGCTGCTTCTACTGATCCCGCTGGCCCGTACTGTTGGCTACACCCGGCCCGGAAGCTTCGTTCAAGATCAGGATGGCGCACTGGTCGTGGACGACGCAGGCCTGGCCTATACAGGCGCGCAGATAATACGGCGGGAGGTGGTAGAGCAGACGGAGGGTGACGTCTTCTCCTTGTGGAAAATCTGGGAGGTCTTGCTCGCCCGCAAGACCGCATTCGGCGTGGGCTACCCGGGCCAATGGGCGGATGTCGGCACGCCCGAAGGGATTACGCTTGCTGAAGAGATGTTGCGCAATGTTTGAACCGCAAGATCGTCCTCGCGTATTTGGGCTCGCGCCCGGGATCGATTTTCCCAAAGCGTTGGTCGTGGGGTTAGTTGGTCGCATGAAAGACGCGCCGCCGGAGGAGCTAGCCCGCGTCGAGATTTACGTCAATACGGCCCGGATGCAGCGCCGTATCCGCCAACTTCTGGGCGACGCAGGTCCGCTTCTTTTGCCTCAGATCAAGCTGATAACAGCCCTGCATAGTGACCCGGCACTTGGCCTGGACCCGCCCGTTGACGGGCTCGCGCGCAGGTTGGAACTCGCGCAACTCACACGCAAACTGATTGACAGTGACGCGAATTTTGCGGCAAGCGACGCAGCGTTCGACCTTGCTGACAGTCTCACATCTCTGATGGAAGAAATGCAAAGCGAAGGCGTGACGCTAGAGCAAATCGAGAAGCTAGATGTGGCCGGCCACTCCGCGCATTGGCAGCGTAGCCAAAGTTTTATCGCGCTGGTGCAACGCTATCTCGGACCCGACGCCGCCCCCGACACCGAGACGCAGCAGCGCCGCGCTGTCGAACAATTGGCAAAACGCTGGCAGGAGACACCGCCCGATCACCCAATCCTCGTGGCAGGCTCCACTGGCTCGCGTGGGACGACGCGCGCTTTCATGCGTGCCGTCTCTCGCCTGCCGAAGGGGGCCGTTTTGCTGCCCGGTTTTGATGCCGACATGGCCGAACCGGTCTGGGACCAGCTCAGCGGCGACAACCCACATGAGGATCATCCGCAATACCGCTATTTCAATCTTATGGAAGAGTTGGGCCTGTCTCTCAAAGACATCCTTGACTGGAGCAACGACAAGCCACTTCATCCGGCGCGCAACAGGCTTGTCTCCCTCGCGTTGCGCCCCGCACCAGTGACAAACGCCTGGTTGGAGGAAGGACCAAAACTCAGCAATCTGAAAGAAGCAACGCAGGACGTTACGCTGATCGAGGCTCCGTCACCGCGGCAAGAGGTGCTCACCATAGCATTACGCCTGCGACGAGCCGCCGAACGGGGCCAAAAGGCGGCCCTTATTGCAACTGACCAAACACTCGCGCGTCGGGTTAAATCCGCGCTGAGCGCTTGGGGAATTACACCTGACGACAGTGCGGGCGACCGGCTTGATATGTCCCCGCCCGGCCGGCTTCTACGGTTGACGGCTGCGCTGATTGGCCAGCCCGTGGTACCGGCAAAGCTGCTCGCCATTCTGAAACACCCGCTCACCTGTGCCGCAGACCGCAGCGCGCATCTGCCGCGCGTCCGCGATCTTGAAATACAAAAGCTGCGCGGCGCAAGCCCCATCATCCGCCGCACCGATACGCTCGGCTGGGCCGAGGTCCGCGAAGCCAACGACCCCGGCACGCTCGCATGGCAGGCCTGGCTTTGGGATTGTATCGACAGACTGTCGCAATGCCAAACGCGTGACCTCGAAACCATGGCGGACTTGCACGCGAAGGTGACGCTGCAGCTCACCCAAGGTCCAAATGCGGAAGGGCAGTTTCTCTGGGAAAAAGACGCAGGCGAAGCCGCGTTAAAGATGATGCGAAATCTCCAAAACGCAGCCCCCGCTGCGGGCTCGCATAGCGCCTCTGACTACGCGACGCTCCTGACAAAACTGATGTCGAAGGAGGAAGTGCGGGAGCCCTTCCTGTCACGCCCCGACATCATGGTTTGGGGCACATTGGAGGCCCGGGTTCAAGGTGCCGATCTTGTTATTCTCGCCGGGCTGAATGACGGCACATGGCCACAACTCCCTGACCCTGACCCGTGGCTCAACCGTCAGATGCGCAAGGAAGCGGGGCTGCGCCTGCCGGACGCACGCATCGGGCTGTCCGCGCATGATTTCCAACAGGCGCTTGCGGCGGGCGAGGTCTGGCTGACACGTGCCCTGCGCGATGCCGAGGCGGAAACCGTGCCGTCGCGCTGGCTCAACCGTCTGTCTAATCTGATGCAAGGGCTGGAAGGTGAGGGCTTAGCGGCCTTTGACGCCATGCGCGCCCGTGGTCAAGACTGGCTCGCGCTTGCGCAAGACTACGACACGCCGCGGATTACGTTGGAACCTGCACGGCGCCCCTCCCCTCAGCCGCCTGTCGCAGCGCGCCCAAAGGAGCTGTGGGTCACACATATCGAGACTCTGATCCGCGATCCTTATGCGGTCTACGCGCGCCATATCCTCGGGCTCAAACCGCTCAAACCGCTACAGGCGCAGGCCGATGCCGCCATGCGCGGCGACGTCATTCACAAGATCCTGCAGGCTTTCGTGGCGGAATACCCAGGCGATCTCCCCGAAAATGGGGAACGCCTGCTTTTGGCCCGCGTCGAAGAATTCTTCGCCCGACACATCAGTTGGCCCGCCACGCGCGCGCTTTGGGTGGCGAAATTTGCCCGGGCCATCCCGTGGTTCATCCAAACCGAGCGCATTCGCCGCACCCTCGCACTGCCCTCAGCTTTTGAGGCAGACGGCAAACGGTCGAGCGAAAAGCTGGACTTTGTGCTTCATGGCCGCGCCGACCGGATCGACTGCGACGAAGCCGGGGCACTGGTGCTCTATGACTACAAAACAGGACAGCTTCCGACCGACAAAATTCGGGAGCATTTCAACAAACAACTCCCTCTGCTCGGCGCGATTGCGGCAAGTGCCGGGTTTGAGGGGTTCAAAACCCAGCAGGTCAAACAAGTGAGCTATATCGGCCTCGGCGCCAACCCAACGGAGATTGCATTGCCGACCGACCCTGAAGAACTTGACGATATCTGGGCCAAGTTCGAAGCCTTGATTACCGACTATTCCGACCCGGACAAGGGCTACACCTCCCGTCGCGCAGTCTACGAGGAACGCTGGTCGCAGGATTACGACCTGCTCGCCCGTTGGGGCGAATGGAGCCGGACAGATGAGGCATCACCGCAGAAGGTGGGCCCGTGAGCAACGAAGCGACACGCGCGCAAATCGACGCTGCAAACCCAGGCCGCTCCACATGGTTGTCGGCGAATGCGGGCTCGGGCAAAACGCGGGTGCTGACCGACCGGGTGGCGCTTTTGCTGCTCGAGGGCACCGCACCACAGCATATCTTATGCCTGACCTATACCAAGGCGGCGGCGTCGGAGATGCAAAACCGGCTCTTCAAACGGCTCGGAGCATGGGCGATGATGGAGGACGGCGCGCTCACCCAATCGTTGCGCGATCTTGGGGTGGCAGCAGGGCGGTTGAACTCTGAGACGTTGCGAGACGCGCGCGTGCTCTTCGCCAAGGCCATCGAGACGCTCGGCGGGTTGAAAATTCAGACGATCCACTCCTTCTGCGCGGCACTTTTGCGACGATTCCCGTTGGAGGCCGGGGTGTCGCCCGCCTTCGCGGAAATGGACGATCGCGCGGGCAAACAGCTGCGCGCCGAGCTTTTGGATCAGATGGCCGAGACCCACGCAACAGAGCTCGCCACGCTCAGCACGCATTTCACCGGTGAGGACCCAGATGGGTTGCTGTCAGAGATCATCCGCCACCGTGACGCTTTCGAGACCGCGCGGTCGGACGCCGAGCTGCGTGCGCAGTTCGGGCTTGCGCCTGAAATGAATGAGGCCAAGCTGCTGGCGCAGGTCTTTACGGGAGACGAGCCGGACCTCATCCAGAGCATCTTGCCCGCTTTGGACGCAGGCAAGGGAAGCGACCAGAAGCTCGCTCACGCGCTGCGCGCGACTGAGCTCGCTGGACCAGGCATCACCGACATCAAGGCATTGGAAACGGTTTTCCTGTCCGGCGCCAAAACCAAGACCCCCTTTCAGCCCAAATCCTTCCCACCCACCAAACCGGTGCTGGCTGCAATGGGCCCAGCGGGCGACGCATTTAACGCGTGGCGAGAACGGGTCGCTGAGGCGCGTACCACCAGGATTTCACTCAGCGCCTATACCCGCAGCCGCGCGCTTTCCCAATTCGCGCAGCCCTTCATAGCCCAGCTAGATGCGGCAAAGCAGCAGCGCGGCTGGCTCGATTTTGATGACCTGATCCGCAAGGCCCGGGCCCTTTTGACAGATCAAAGCGTCGCAGCTTGGGTGTTGTTCCGGCTCGATGGCGGGATCGACCACATTCTCGTGGATGAGGCGCAAGACACCTCGCCCGCGCAATGGGACGTGATCCGGCTTCTCTCAGAAGAGTTCTTCACCGGCGCAGGCGCACGTGAAAAACAACGCACGCTTTTTGTCGTGGGGGACAAAAAGCAATCGATCTACTCTTTCCAAGGCGCCGACCCGGCGGAGTTCGACCGGATGAGGGCCTATTTCCAAGCCCGCCACCAAGAGGCACAGCTCGCCTTCGGGGCACGGGAATTGCTGTTCTCCTTCCGCTCCGCTCCGCCCATCTTGCAGCTCGTCGATACCGTCTTCACCGAGAAGCTGCGCCGCGGCATGGGCGAGAAGCTGGAACATCGCGCCTTTCAAAGCGCCCTACCGGGCAAGGTCGATCTGTGGGATTGGATCGAAGGCGAGGAAAGCCCGGATGAGAAGGAATGGTACAACCCAGTTGACACAATTGGGCAAGACCACCCCTCTGTGCTGCTCGCCAACAAAATCGCGGGTCATATTCTGCAGCAGATCACCCATGGCCAGATCAGCCAGCTTGAGCATGTGAACGGGGAGGAACGTCTGACCACCCGTCGCATCCGCGCCGGCGATTTTCTGATCCTCGTGCGATCTCGTTCTGCGCAAGGCGGGCTTTTTCATGAAATCATCCGCGCCTGCAAAGCGCTCGGACTGCCTATGGCGGGCGCGGATCGGTTGCGCATCGGTGGCGAGCTTGGCGTGCGCGACCTGATCTCGCTGCTCTCCTTTCTCGAGACGCCGCAAGACGATCTCGCCCTGGGCGAAATCATGCGGTCCCCCCTTGGATGCCTTTCGGAGCAGGACCTGTTCACCCTTGCCCACGGTCGAACTGGGACGCTTTGGGAGCAATTGGACAGACGTAAAGAGGAGCACCCCGAGCTTCACGCGATGCTCAGCGATTTACGCGACAAAACCGATTTTTTGCGCCCCTATGACCTATTGGAGCGCGCGTTGACAGAACATCACGGTCGCGCGCGGCTTTTGGCCCGGTTGGGACCTGAGGCAGAGGAAGGGATCGCGGCACTTCTAGACCAAGCCTTACAGTATGAGCAGTCAGAGGCACCGACACTCACAGGTTTTCTAAGCTGGCTGGCCAGCGACGAGGTCACGATCAAGCGCCAGATCGACAGCGAGGGCGACATGATCCGGGTCATGACCGTGCATGGCGCCAAAGGGCTGGAGGCCCCGATTGTGATCCTACCCCAAACGGGCCCAACCCGGGTCACCGTGCGTGACGACATTCTTCTGGCAGACACAGGACCGCTTTGGAAGGCGAAGGCCGAGGATGCCAGCCCGCAACAAGACGCCATCTCGGAGGATATGAAACAGCTCGACCGAGAAGAAAACATGCGGTTGCTCTATGTGGCCCTCACCCGCGCGGAAAGCCAGTTGATCATTTGTGGCTCAGGCAAGCGGCCCGAAAAAGGCGACAGCTGGTACGAGATTGTCGAACACGGGATGAACGCGGCCGGCGCGGTCCCTGCAACAGATGTCGCCCTGCGGCTCACCAGTGGGGATTGGCCTGCGGATTTGGAGGCGGCTGACACCCAGACCTCGGATGAGACTATCCCAGACCTGCCAGATTGGGCCCTGAGCCCCGCACCGCCGGCTCAACCCACACCGTCCGCCCTTTCTCCCTCAAATCTTGACGGTTCGAAAACAGTTCCCGGCCCCGGCGAAGAGCTGACCGAAACACAAGCCAAGGCCCGCGGCACAATGATTCACAGCTTGCTCGAACATCTGGCACAATGCCCCAAACCGGATCGCGAGGCGCGGGCCGCCCGTCTGCTCAATGGCTATGCCAACCCGCTGGAAGAGGACCTTGCCGCCTACGCGATGCGCCTGCTTGATG
Organism: Litoreibacter sp.; assembly: GCA_026710325.1. Taxonomy (GTDB): domain Bacteria; phylum Pseudomonadota; class Alphaproteobacteria; order Rhodobacterales; family Rhodobacteraceae; genus Litoreibacter. Next base: position 28,229 of record JAPORH010000023.1, read on the forward strand.
CGCCCGATCTGCAGCACCTGTTTGCGCCAGCAGCTTTGGCCGAGGTCGACATCTCAGCGCATCTGACAGAACTGCAAGGTCGCCAAATTCGCGGTGCGATCGACCGGCTGATCATCACGGATGACACCGTGACCGCGGTGGATTTCAAAACGAACCACATCGTCCCGTCCCGGCCCGAGGACACGCCAGACGGTATTTTGCGGCAAATGGGGGCCTATGGCGCAGCGCTCGCCCAAATCTACCCTAATAGACAAATCGAAACCGCGATCTTGTGGACAGAAAGCGCCACGCTCATGCCGCTTCCGCACGAGATCGTGAGGAACGCCCTGCTCACCACCCATATATCTTGACGCAGCCTCGCCCCCTTCATAACTAATGAGCCAACACAACACTCCTGAAGGGATTCCAACATGGCCACCGTATCCGTGACCGACGACACTTTTGACAGCGAAGTCCGCCAATCCGACATCCCCGTGGTTGTCGATTTCTGGGCAGAATGGTGCGGACCATGTAAGCAAATTGGCCCCGCTCTGGAAGAGCTGTCCGCCGAATATGACGGCAAGGTCAAGATCGTTAAAGTCAACGTCGATGAAAACCCCAACTCGCCGGCTCAAATGGGCGTGCGCGGTATTCCGGCGCTGTTTCTGTTCAAAGACGGCGAAGTAGTCTCCAACAAAACAGGCGCTGCACCAAAAGGCGCCCTGCAAGGCTGGATCGACGAAAACGTCTGATCGCACCTGCGTCACCAATGAAAAGCCCCGGGCCAGCGCGCGGGGCTTTTTAGATCTGAACGCCTTTTATCGGAAACACCTCTTCCTTCACGCCGTAATCCGTAGGTCCAAAGGTAAAACGGGCGCGGTCGGGGAAAATCTCCAGCATCCCGTAGTTGTTCGTCTCTTCAAGCCCGTCGGGGAAGGTTTCCGACACGATCCTCTTGCGTATCTGGGCCACCCCAGAGGATATCCCCTCGACAAACCCCCGGTGTCGCACATAGGCGTTGCGGTGGATGTCTCCTGATAGAAAAATCGGGTTTGGACAGGCCCTAAAACGCGGCACAAATTCAGTGTAAAACCTGCGGTAATGGGAGATATCTTCCCCCAGTTGATTGCTGGAATCGATGGTTGATCCGCAGCATACGACAGTTGCCACCACACTCTCGGATTGCGCCCGCTCCAATTGACCCCACAGCCAGGCCTCCTGCGCCTCGCCCAGAAATTGCCCATTCGCGCCGACCTCCCGGATATTTTGCCGGTGGAAGCGCCCGTCGAGCAGGATCACCAAAACCCCGTTTAAAAGGTAGCTGCAGTAAATCTCGCCCTTAACCCGGGTCAGCTGGTCAGCACGCACGCCGCGTGGAGAAAGATGGCTCAGAAACTGCAGCCGCGCCTCCTCCCGCCGTTCTAACCCAGTCTCGCCGATCACCCGCGCCTCCGCGCTGTCGCCCGCCATATTGTTGGGGCCAATGTCGTGATCATCCCAGGTGGCCAGTGTCGGGATGCGGTCGATCGCGTGGCGGAATTCAGGGTCGCTCAACCGCTCACGGTACTTCTGCGCCATGTCGGCAAGATCCCAGCCATCATTCTTTGCGTAAATATTGTCTCCCAGAAGCAGCAAAAGGTCCGGGTCACGTGCTGTAATCCAACGCCATGCGGGTTGCTCTTTCCGACGTGGCGAGCAGCAGGAAACGAAAATCATTCTCGCAATCGGGGCTTCAACAAACTCGGTCAAGCAGGGACAGCTCCAGTCAACATTCGCACCAGATTAAACTTAAACTGTGGCCCCTTCATGAAAAGCAAAAAGCCCGGACCATTTCTGGTCCGGGCTGAGTGTCAAAGGCTAGTAGGGAGGTGTTCAGCCTTTGGAAAACTCAGGATATGCTTCCATACCCATCTCGGAAGTGTCGAGACCGTTGATCTCGTCCTCTTCGCTGACGCGGATGCCCAGCGCGGCTTTCAGGATAAACCAGACAACCAGGGAGGCCACGAAGGTGAAAATGCCGTAGGCAAGAATACCCGTGATCTGCGTACCGAGCGAGGCGTCGGAGTTGTAGAAGATCACCGCGATCGTGCCCCAGATACCTGCGAACAGGTGAACCGGGATGGCGCCAACCACGTCGTCGATCTTGAACTTGTCGAGAAGCGGAACCGTGAAGACCACGATCACACCGCCAACAGCACCGATCCACAGGGCGCCGAACAGAGTCGGAGCCAGCGGCTCAGCAGTGATCGAAACAAGGCCAGCCAGTGCGCCGTTCAGCACCATCGTCAGGTCAGGCTTTTTGTACATCACGTTGCTCAGGATCAGCGCGGTGACAGCACCAGCTGCAGCAGCCATGTTGGTGTTGGCGAAGATCCGCGACACATCGGAGACATCACCCACTGTGCCCATTGCCATCTGGGAGCCGCCGTTGAAGCCGAACCAGCCGAGCCACAGGATGAATGTACCAAGCGTTGCAAGGGCGAGGTTAGAGCCCGGCATCGGATTGACCTTGCCGTCCTTGTATTTGCCCAGACGTGGACCAAGCACGATGGCACCAGCCAGAGCAGCCCAGCCACCTACGGAGTGCACAACAGTCGAACCAGCGAAGTCGGAGAAGCCCATTTCAGACAGCCAGCCGCCGCCCCACTGCCAAGAGCCGGAGATTGGGTACATGAAGCCCGTCAGCACGACCACGAAGATCAGGAACGGCCACAGCTTGATCCGTTCAGCCAAAGCGCCGGACACGATCGAAGCTGTTGCCGCCACGAAGACCAGCTGGAAGAAGAAGTCCGAACCGACCGAGGCATAATCCAGCGCCGCATCAGCAGCAGCAACGCCCACAGGGTCCAGCACGGTTTGTCCGCCAATAGCGAAGTAGCCGTTGAAATCGCCCGGATACATGGTGTTGAAGCCCACGAGCCAGTACATGATCGCCGCAATGGAAAAGAGCGCGATATTCTTGGTCATCTGCATGGTCACGTTCTTGGAACGCACCAGACCACCTTCGAGCATCGCAAAGCCTGCAGCCATGAAGAAAACCAAGAAGCCTGCCATGCAGAAGAGCAGAGTGGTCATGATATAGGGGCCGATCTCGTCGAAGCCCGGTGCGTCTTGCGCAAGCGCAAGGCTCGGGATCAAGGCGGCGGCCGCCGCGAGTGGAAGAAGTTTGTTTAGTCGCATAGTCTTTCCCTCAGTGAGCGCGCTTACAGCGCTTCGTCGTTGGTTTCGCCGGTCCGCACGCGCACCGCTTGGGCGACATCCAGGACGAAAATCTTGCCGTCACCGATTTTGTCGGTTTTGGCCGTGGTGGCGATGGTCTCAACCACTTGATCAGCCATGGCGTCGGCGACCACGATCTCAAGCTTGACCTTCGGCACAAAGTTCACCGCGTATTCCGCGCCGCGGTAAATTTCGGTGTGGCCGGATTGGGAGCCGAAGCCCTTGATCTCCGTCACCATCATTCCGCGCACGCCGATGGTCGTCAGCGCCTCGCGGACCTCCTCCAGCTTGAATGGTTTGATTGCAGCAATAATCAGTTTCACTGTTTTTCCCTTCGAATAGCCCCTCGCAAGGGCGAGCGATGAGGTAACAAACAGCGTGATCACGGAAAGTTTCAACGGAATCGCCGGGCTGGATTGGTGAATCCACGGGCAACTGATATATTATTTGCACAATTATTAGTCATTGCTTATTTTTTATGCAGTTGATGATTCATCATTGATTAAAATTCCCCCTAAACCTGGCACCCGGCTCACTGTATCCTGCGATAAAATCAAAACAGACTCGCACGAGCAGCAGGTAGCAGATGAGTAACTCCGGTCGGCGCAAGCCACCCCTGGTCACAGACAAGCGCTATGCCAAACAAGCGCAGAAAAAGGCGGCACCGAAGCGCAAAACCACACCATCGCGCAAGCGCCCCAAGAAACGCGGCGTGTTGGCCTGGGTCCTTGCGCCGTTCAAATGGCTCTTCCGCCTGATCTGGGTGATCACAACGCGCACCGCGGCGGTCGCTCTGCTCGTGCTGTTGGCTGCTGTGGGCTACACCTACACAACTCTACCTGCGTTTGAGGAGCAGCTGGATGGTCGTACACGCGGCTCGGTCACCTTGCTCGACAGCGAGGATGTCGTTTTCGCTTGGCGCGGGGATCAATTTGGGGGCGCGATCCTCTCCACCTCCGTCGCGCCATCATTGAAAAACGCCATCGTCGCAACCGAGGATAAGCGGTTCTACAGCCATTTCGGCGTTTCACCACGCGGGATCGCCTCGGCCATGCGCATCAACATGCGCGAAGGGCGCAAGCCCTGGCAGGGCCATGGCGGCTCAACGATCACCCAACAGACGGCGAAGCTGCTCTGCCTTGGTGTGGCCTACGACCCAAGCAAATGGAAGAACGAAGCCGAGTATGAGGCCGATTGCCGCCGCACGACCCTAACCCGTAAGGGGAAGGAAGCGATTTTTGCGCTCGCAATGGAAGCCAAATACACCAAGGATGAGATCCTTTCGATCTACATGAACCGTGCTTATCTCGGCGCCGGCGCACGTGGGTTTGAGGCTGCGTCGCAGGTTTATTTCGGCAAGAACGCGGCTCAGGTGAGTGTACCCGAAAGCGCGATGATGGCGGGCCTTCTGGTTGCCCCGTCGCGCTTCGCACCGACGTCAAACATCGAGCGCTCCCGCGAACGCGCCGCCACCGTTCTGCGTCTGATGCGCGAACAAGGCTATATTTCATCCGCTGAGGAAGCCGCTGCCAACGCCTCCCCCGCAAGCCTGTCATCTGCCGCCAAAGATCGCGCCGGTGAGTTCTTCGTCGATTGGGTGATGAAAACAGCGCCTGACTTCCTGACCAGCGACACGACTGAAGATGTGGTCATCCACACCACCTTCGACAACCGCCTGCAAATGGCCGCCGAAGACGCACTCGATTATGTCTTCCAGACCAAAGTCCGCGAAGGCAGCAAGGCCCAAGCGGCCATTGTGATCATGTCAGCCGACGGGGCCGTGCGCGCCATGGTCGGCGGACGGGAGAAGGTCACCGGAGGCTTCAACCGCGCCACGGACGCCAAACGCCAGACAGGCTCTGCTTTCAAGCCCTTCGTCTACGCCACCGCAATGGATCGCGGCTTTCAATATGACAGCACCGTCGAGGATGCGCCGATCACCATCAACATCCCCGGCTCCGGCCCCTACTCGCCCCAAAACTACGAGCGCGATTTCAAAGGGTTGATGACATTAACCGACGCGCTTCGCGCCTCAATCAACACGGTCGCAGTGTCTGTGTCCGAGGCCGTTGGGCGCGAAAACGTGCGCGACGTGGCAACCCGCTTCGGCATCGACAACAAGCTCGCCGATGGCCCGGCGCTCGCGCTCGGCGCATCCGAGAGTACTCTACTGGAAATGACGGGGGCTTTTGCCGGTATTCTCAATGGCGGCAACGCGGTAACCCCTTATGGGTTGAATGAACTGCGGCTCAAAGGCGACAGCGCGCCGCTCATGGGCAAAGAAGGCGGCATAGGGGAGCGCGTGATCTCTCCCTCCGCAGCGCAACAGCTCACATACATGATGCACCGTGTTGTCACTGATGGCACCGGCACTCGTGCACGTCTTTCGGACAGAGAGGTCGCGGGCAAAACCGGCACCACGAGTGCCGCCAAAGACGCCTGGTTTATCGGCTTCACCGCGCAATATGTTGTCGGCGTGTGGATGGGGTATGATGACAACACGCCCCTGAGCGGCGTGACAGGTGGTGGCCTGCCTGCAGATATCTGGCGTGAGACAATGGTACGTGTAACCGAAGGCTTGCCGCCCGAGCCACTGCCCATGACCCGGCCCGCGCAACCGCCACGCGTAAAGCCAATTGTTCCTCAAGGCGGCGGCACATATCAGGCAGGCAGCGGCAACAGAACAAACCAACCCCAGCCGGAAACGCTTGAGGACGCGCTGATCGGCGTCCTGCGCAGTATTTTCGGGAATTAACTAGCTCAGCTTGCGCAGATGCTCTGTAAGGCGCGCAACAGAGCCGCCGCGCCGATCAAGCATCGCGCCAATCTCGGTCCGCTCGGAGGTCAAGGTGTTGATCCCCTCAATGATGATGTTGGAGATCTTGGCCGAACCGCTGCGGTCAGACACCAGCCAGGTCACGCTAAAAGGTGACTGCCCACGCAGCTGCGCCGTCGTGTTCACCTGAATGTCGCGCTTTACCTTCTTTGAACCGTTGATCTTGATCTCGCCGCCCACGAATTCGTTGAACCGCTTGCCATATTTCCGGGTGAAGTACCCACGGAAGGCGGCGACATAGGCGTCAACCTCCGCTTTCGATGCTGTCCGCCGCGCGGGGCCAAGCGTCACGAGCGCGATGAAATAGACATCCGCATAGCGGTTAAACACCCGCTCGAAGTCGCGGATCATCGCGTTCTGCGACTTGCCGGAGCCAATAATCTTGTTGATGTCATTCACGGCCGATTGCACAAGTTGCTCCGCCTGACCGCCGGAAAGCGCGAAACTCGGCGCGGTTGAAAGAGCCAGCGTTGAGGCGGCAAGAGAGGCGGTAAATTGGCGGCGGTTCAACATATCACTCAGTTCCGTAAATATCGTCGTAAAAGTCCGTGAGATCGAGGTTCTCTTCACCAGTTAATTTGAAACGGCGGTTCTGCAAATAGAGCAAACGCGTTTGTGAATAGCTGTCTTCGCTCTCGTAGAGCACCTCGTCGATCAATTCGCGTGCTTCATAGCGATCATCTACCTTGGCTAGAACACCGGCCCCGGTGACGGCTGCGCGGTCTGTGCCGCTGAAGACCGAATTGAGCGGGTTGGTGATCAGATCAACCACCAGCCCGGTGGTCGAGCGCACGGTATTGGGTCCAAGCACGGGCAGTTCGACATATGCGCCCTCTTTCGCGCCCCAAGTGTATAGTGTCTCTCCAAAATTGCTCGAATTCTCAGCAATTCCGGCCTCGGTCGCTACATCAATCGTACCTGCAAGACCAAAGGTGGCGTTTATCAGGAAACGAAAGGTGTTCGCCCCCGCATCGCCGATGTTGAACTGCAACAGATCGTTCATGATCGTCGCGGGCAGTCCCAGGGTTTCCGCCACGTTGCTCACGGCACGGCGCGCAGGGCTGGGCGTTGCAGTGCCGTATGCGTTAGCCACCGGACGGACAATCGCTTGGTCCAGGCCACGGTTAAAAGCATGAACCTTCCGGTTGCCCGCCTCATACGGGTCATTGATGCCAGTTTCGCGCGGGGCCGGGCTGCAGGCACCAAGCACAACTGCACTGCCCAACACGGCAATCGCTGCCAACTTTTTCATTTTAAAATCAAACGCACAGAGCACGGCACCCTCGAATCTATTCAAAAAACCCAATTTTGGGACCTTGTAATCCGCCCCGTCCAAAAGCACCAGAGCCGCCAATCGCGACCAAAATTTGTGACTGGTAGCGCTTTAATAAGGTTTTTGCACGACAGTCAGGGCGCTTGGCGAGGCAAAGACAACAAGGCAGTATCGTGAGACAACATCCTCTGCATCAAGGCCAGAGCGAATTGCGCGCGGCACGACGTGAAAGCCGTCATTTGTTCTGGCTTGCCTTTATTTTCAGCGTTTTTGTGAATCTGCTAATGCTTACAGGCCCGCTTTACATGCTGCAGGTCTATGACCGCGTGCTTGGCTCCCGGTCTGAGGCGACACTGCTCGCGCTCTCACTTCTCGTTGTGTTTCTCTACGCGATGATGGGGGTGCTCGATTATGCGCGCGGGCGCCTCATGATGCGGGCGGGTGCGCGGTTTCAGGACCGGCTGGACCGGCGCGTTTTCGCCGCTATGCTCGGCAAATCTGCCCAAGGCAGTGCGGAAGACGGCAAAACCGGCCTGCGCGATTTGGAAACCGTGCAGACCTTCCTGGGCTCACCGGCTCTGCTCGCCCTGTTTGATATGCCCTGGACGCCGCTGTTTCTGGCGGCAATTTTCATTTTCCATCCCTGGCTGGGCTATTTGGCCTTGGGGGGCGGCACGGTTTTGATCCTGCTCACGCTTCTCAACCAGCGCATCACCAAGCAACCTCAGCTCGATGCAAGCATCAATGCGATGCAGGCCAATAGGCTAAGCGACGCGATTATGTCGCAGACCGAGATAATCCAAGGGCTTGGCATGCGACGTGCGAGCTTTGATCGTTGGCAGCGGGTGCGGCAACAGTCCCTCAAGGACGCGCTCATTCGCAGTGATCGGGCCGGATCGATCACCTCGCTCACCAAAGCGTTGCGGCTATTTTTGCAATCTGCCATGCTGGGGCTCGGCGCGTTTCTTGTGCTGCGCGGTAATTTGACGCCCGGCGCAATGATTGCCAGCTCAATCCTGTTGGGCCGGGCGCTCGCCCCTGTCGAGCAAAGCATTGGCCAATGGGCGCTGGTCCAGCGCGCGCAGCTCGGCTGGCAAAGTCTGACCGCCCTTCTGTCAGAAGTCGGTGAGCAACCCGTTCGCACCCCGCTTCCTCTCCCAAAGGCCAAGCTTTCGGCCGATCAGGTCACCGTCATCCCGCCGGGCGAAGCGCAGGCCACCTTGCGCATGATCAGCTTTGACTTGCAGCCCTGCCAGGCTTTGGGGGTTATCGGGCCATCAGGCGCGGGCAAATCGACCCTGGCGCGCGCGATCATTGGGGTCTGGCCTGTCGCAGGCGGAAAAATCCGTCTCGATGGAGCCGCTATTGACCAATATGACCCAGACATATTGGGGGCGCATATCGGATATCTGCCCCAAAAAGTCAGTCTGTTCGACGGCACAATCGGCGAAAACATTGCTCGGCTCGACCCGCAGGCTGACCCAGCGAAGATCGTCGCCGCCGCACAAAAGGCCGCCGCGCATGAGCTGATCCTGCGCCAGCCCGAGGGGTATGATACACCCTATTCACAAGCCCAAAGCAGACTGTCGGGCGGGGAGTTGCAACGCATTGGTCTTGCCCGCGCGCTCTATGGGGACCCTGTGATCGTGGTGCTAGACGAACCCAATGCCAATCTCGACAACGAGGGCTCGAACGCGCTGAATGCGGCGATCCGCACCCTCAAAGACGAAGGATGCTCGGTGATCATAATGGCCCACAGGCCTTCTGCCATTCGCGAATGCGACACGCTGCTTGTGCTGGATGGCGGGTTGCGACGCGCCTTTGGTCCAAGGGACGAGGTGCTGCAATCAACCGTTCAAAACCATGGGCAGCTGCGTAAGACATCAGCGGTCGGAGGGGTTTCATGACCGCTCCGACCACGCAAAACCTTGCCTCGAAATGGCCCGCGCATCTGCCCGCCTCAATCGGCATTCTGGCCATGGTCATGCTGCTCGCAGGTTTTGGAAGTTGGGGCGTGATGGCCAATATTGCGGGGGCCATCGTTGCGTCGGGCAAGATCGAGGTGGAGCAAAACCGGCAGGTCATTCAGCACCCCGATGGCGGGGTTGTCGCGAAGGTTATGGTCTCCGAAGGGGCTCAGGTCGAGCGCGGCGCCCCCTTAATCAGGCTCGAGGGTCGTCAGCTCACCTCCCAGCTCAAAGTGATCGAGGCGCAGCTGTTTGAAATTCTTGCTCGCATAGGTCGCTTGCAAGCAGAACGGGATAGAACCGACAGCATCACACTGCACCCCGTCCTCGCCCGCGCGATAGAAGATGAACCAAACCTGGGCGCGCTTGCCCAGGGGCAGGAACGGCTCTTCCGAACGCGTATTGAGGCCAACAATCAGGCGCTCGAGCAGCTGGAAAAACGCAAATCACAAATCGCAAATCAAATCGACGGGCTCGACGCGCAACGGGATGCATTGACCGCCCAGCTGGACTTGCTGGCCAAAGAGCTGATCACTCAGCAAGACTTGCTCGATAAAGGGCTCGCGCAGGCCGCCCGCGTGCTCGCACTCAGGCGAGAAGATGCCGGTTTGAGAGGGCGTTTGGGCGAAATCGCAGCCCTCAAGGCTGAAAGTGAGGAGCGGATTACGGAAGCCGATCTTGAGATTTTGCGCCTGCGCACCCAGCGCGAAGAGGATGCAATCACCCAGCTGCGTGACCTTGAAGCGCGCGCAGCAGAGTTGCTGGAACAGCGCTTGTCCCTTCAAGACAGGCTGTCACGGCTGGTGATCACCGCGCCGGTCTCCGGTCTGGTTTTTGGCCTGACAGTTTTTGCCGAACGCGCCGTGATCCGTCCCGCCGACCCGCTGCTTTACATCGTTCCTCAAGACCGCCCGCTTGTTATCACCGGCAAGATCGACCCCGTGCATGTCGACGAGGTCTATCTCGGCCAGGACGTCACACTGCATTTCAGCGCATTCGACACCCGCACGACGCCCGAAGTTTTTGGCAAGGTCACGACCGTTTCAGGGGATGTGTTTACAGATCAGGCGACCGGGCAGTCTTACTACCGCGTGGAAATGGTCTTGAACGAGGGCGAGATTGGACGGCTCGGCGATGTCGCCCTCGTGCCTGGGATGCCGGTCGATGCCTTCATCCAGACCGGGGAGCGCGCGCCCCTGACCTACGTGGTCAAACCGCTCACCGACTATTTCAAAAAGGCCTTCCGGGAGAGCTGAAAACCCGGTTGCGCGCCACACAGAGCCCCAGTAGCGTCATCTCAATTCCGACCTATTGCAGGAGCGCAGATCATGTCCGGCCAATTTGAAACCCGTCTCGCAGAGCTTGGCGTCACCCTTCCTGATGCGCCCGCGCCAGCCGCGAATTACGTCCCATACACGCGCACGGGCAACACGGTTTTTGTGTCCGGCCAGATTTCCATGGGACCGGACGGAATGGTCACCGGAAAGCTGGGCGAAGACATGAGCGTCGAAGAGGGCGCAGCCGCCGCCAAGCTTTGCGCAATTGCACTTTTGGCCCAGGTCAAAGCAGCCTGTGGCGGCGACCTTGATCAGCTCGAACACGTCGTAAAACTCACCGGTTTTGTCAATTCGACGGGTACGTTCGGCGATCAGCCCGCCGTGATCAATGGTTGCTCCGATTTCATGGTCGAAGCTCTGGGCGAGGCCGGCCGCCACTCCCGCTCCGCCGTCAGCGCTGCGTCCCTTCCTTTCGGCGTCGCGGTGGAAATCGAAGGCATCTTCCAGCTCAAATCGTGACCTTACCGGCAAGTTTTCTCAAACGCCCCATCGCGCATCGCGGGCTGCATAACCGCGCGCGCGGCATCGTTGAAAACTCCCGCGATGCGTTCGAAGCCGCCATCGACCATAACTATGGCATCGAATGCGACCTACAGCTCTCCCGCGACGGGGAGGCGATGGTGTTTCACGATTATGATATGGCACGGCTCACCGGCCAGTCCGGCCCGATCCAAATGCGCGCCGCGGATGAGTTAACGCAGGTTCAACTGACCGATAGCCAAAACCGGATTGAACCGTTTCAAGCACTATTGGAGCAAGTGGCAGGCCGTGTCCCACTTCTGATCGAGCTCAAAGACCAGGATGGCGGCATGGGCAAAAACATCGGTCCCCTCGAAGAGCGGGTCGCAGAAACGCTTCAGGGCTACAATGGCGACGCGGCGCTTATGTCTTTCAATCCTCACTCGACAAAAAAGCTCAAGTCGCTTTGCCCAGACAGGCCTTGCGGCATTGTCACAAGCGCCTACGACCCCAAAAGTTGGAACCTGTCCCAAGCCACATGTGATCACCTGCGGGATATCCCTGATTTCGAGGGGAGCGGCGCGTGCTTCATCTCGCACGAGGCCGCAGATCTCGACCGCCCCCGCGTGGCTGCGATCAAGGCCAAGGGCGCGTCCATTCTATGTTGGACGATCCGCAGCCATGCAGAGGCGGAAAAGGCCCTGAAAACCGCAGACAACATCACTTTCGAAGGCTACCTGCCCACTTGACCTTGACCTCCGGAATGCCATTTCAGTGAATGAATCCGAGGCAGGGATCAAAATGAGCGAGACCGAGATCAGCATCACCGTTTTGCCCAGCCTGAGCGAGGTGGCGCAGGCCGACTGGGACGCCTGCGCCTGCCCCGAGGCCAGCGACGGCGGCAGACCACATGATCCGTTTACCACCTACCGGTTTTTGCGTGCTTTGGAGACCTCCGGCTCAGTGGGGCGCGGCACAGGCTGGCAGCCGCAATATCTGATCGCGCGGGCCAGCGACGAGGTGATCGCGGCTGCTCCACTCTACGCTAAATCGCATAGCCAGGGCGAATATATCTTCGATCACAATTGGGCCCATGCCTATGAAAATGCGGGCGGGCGCTACTACCCGAAACTGCAGCAGGCGGTGCCGTTTACACCTGCAACGGGTCGCAGGTTCCTGACCAAACCAGGTTGGGAGGAAACTGGCATGGCCGCCCTCACCCAAGGCGCAGTGCAACTGGCCGCCAATAACGATATCCCCACCCTGCATATCACGTTTTGCACGCAACAAGAGGCCCAAGCCGGGGCTGAGATGGGTCTGCTTGCGCGCAGCAGCCAGCAATTTCACTGGCTCAATGACACCTACGCGGATTTCGATGCGTTTTTAGACACGCTATCGTCACGCAAACGCAAAAACATCCGCAAAGAACGGGCGCAGGCCTGTGGCTTTGGCGGTGCGATCCACGCTTTGACAGGTGACCAGATTGAGCCCGAACATTGGGACGCGTTCTGGCTGTTCTACCAGGACACCGGCGCGCGGAAATGGGGCACGCCCTATCTAACCCGCGCGTTTTTCGACGAGATGCACCAGGACATGCGCGACGACATGCTCATGGTTCTGGCCGAGCGAGACGGGCGCTATGTGGCGGGCGCGTTGAATTTTATTGGCCGCGATGTGCTTTACGGCCGGTATTGGGGCTGTCAGGAGCATCACCCGGCTTTGCATTTCGAGCTCTGCTATTACCGCGCCTTGGACTTTGCGATAGAACATGGCCTTTCTCGGGTCGAGGCAGGCGCGCAAGGCTCCCACAAACTGGCACGCGGCTACCTGCCGGTGGAGACCCATTCGCTGCATTGGATTGGCGATCCCGGTTTCAAAGACGCCATCGCGCGGTTCATCGACGCGGAGAGAAACGCCATCAATGAAGAGATCGAAATCTTAACCGATTACGGCCCCTTCAAGAAAACCAAAGGAGAGGATCATGACTGATTTGGACACAAGCGCACTTGAAGCTACAGGCTGGAGCAAAAGCGCGGACGGCAAGGCGATCGAAAAAACCTTCAAGTTTGGGAACTTTGTCGAGGCGTTTGGGTTTATGACTCGCGCTGCCATTCACGCCGAGAAGCTGAACCACCACCCCGAGTGGTTCAATGTCTATAACCGGGTCGAGGTGAAGCTGACCACCCATGACACGGGTGGCCTTTCGGAGTTGGATGTGAAATTGGCGAGCCGAATGGAGAAACTGACCGCCTGAGACTATGGAAACACTCACGGTACACGACTCACGGCGAAATAGCCTTCGATTTTGGGCTTGAAAGCGCCCG
>JAPORH010000045.1 GCA_026710325.1 Litoreibacter sp.
TTTCATTCCCAAACTATACCCATGTCAGATCAGAAAATCAACTTGGCAATGCCGACGACAGTGGTCAAGTTTCAATCATATAGACAAAATTACTTTCCGGACTTTGCAAAAACCGATCGACGGGTTTCATGCTCGAGCAGCGTGTCACGGTTGATTTCGCCTTCCATCAATGCGAGTGCCACAAGGCGCGATCTCTTGTTCAACGTGTCGGTCATTTCCTCGTCCCCACCAAGCTTGTCAAAGATTGAAGTTGCGGTGGCCTGAATGGTGCGCTGCGACGTGCCTATAATTGCACTGATGGCGCGATCTGTGATGCCAAGCGCGATCAGGTTAAGCACTTCGATCTCCACCGGGTTCAATTGAGCGCGACGGGCATTCCTGCGGTTGATAAAGCCTTGCACCTCACTGTCGATGATGCGCAGCCCGTCAAATAGCACGCCTTTAAGGGAGCGTTGGAGCTTTTCGGCCGCCATCGTCTTCAGGATATAGCCGAAGTTCCCATGTTCAGGCACGATCTTGGCAATGGCGCGTACATAGGCGGGATCAGAGAAATTAGACCAAAACACGACGCTGGCACTTGGGTCCTTCTGCCATACACGCGTCGCCACCTCTACACCGTTCTTGCCGGGCAGGTTCAAGTCAATAATGGCGCGATTGGGCTTGTTCTGACGCAACCAATCATGGGCCAAGTCCCCGCTTTCAAAGCATTCGAGGCGGTACTCGGCAAAGGCGTCGTCTGAGAACTGGTCCTCAATGAATTTCAGGTGAAACGGGTCGTCCTCGACGATCAAAATAGGTGATGCCATTTACGCGTCCATTGATCGCAAGGGCAGCGTCAGCAACAATTCAGTCCCGCTGCCCTGAGAGGTGATGTCCAGCGCCGCACCAATAATGGCTGCCCGCGCCTTCATGTTTGTAAGCCCGCTTTGCCGCGTTCCGTGTGCGACTGCGAATCCGACCCCGTTGTCCTTCACGTGCACGGCGAGGGTTTCGTCGGAGGGCTCAATGGCGATAGAAATCTCATTGGCATCAGCATGCCGGACGGCGTTGTTCACGGCCTCTTGTATGATGCGAAAGACCAGCAAGCGTTCGCGATGCACTAGACCGTGGAGATTGTCGGCGGCTTCAGGTGGCGAGGCCATTACGCCAAGGGCAGAACTGTCTTTGGTGGCCTTCATCAAATACGCTTCTGCAGCCGTCCCAAGGCCAAACATTTCAAGGAGGGTGGGGCGGGCATCTTCTACGATCCCGCGAATGTCTTGTATGGCAATCGACAGCCCCTTGCGCGCGTCTTTGACCTGCTGATCCCTTGACAGACTCACCTCATCAAGGTTGCGCAAAAGCCGCGACATGTCCGCCAGGACATGGTCATGCAAATCCATGCCAATACGTTCGCGTTCGCGCTCCTGTACGTCGACCAAATGCTCTGCCTCGATGCGGAGTACTTTCTGCCGTTCCAATTCAACCGCGCGTTGCTGTGCCACTTCCGAGGTGCGAAGGGCGTGAAAATAGGGGCCGATCACGTTGGCGACCGTGTTGATCGCGACCAAATGATCTGAGGAATAGACATTTGGCTGCAGCGAGGAAACAGAGACCGCACCCACGATGGTTCCCGAAATCTCGATCTTATGGTGGAGACGCGAGCGGAGGCCAAACTTTTGAATGGGTCCAGTGTCAGCTCCGCGAAACTGGACCCTGTCGTCATGTACTGCGTCAAAAAAGATCATATGCTCCGACCGCCCGCTCAGAATGTCGCGGATCGGGCTTAGATCGACCGGGCTCAGTCGCGTCCCCCACGTGGTTTCCAAGCCGGTCTCGTATACAACAAGCGAGGCCCGATCCTCGGTCAGAAGAGCGACGTCGATATGGTCATGCGGAATCAACGGTGACAACTCATCAGACATTGCCGTCACCGCAGCGCGCAGATCGACCAACCCGGCCAGGGACTGGGCAATGCGCACAATCCATTCGGGCGACAACTGTGTTTTGGTCGCTAATGTGGTCACTGGCAACACTCCTTCCAGCTTAACTTGTAGCATCGAACTCGCTGTCCGCACTGCGGTAACCCGCAATTTTTTTGCAGACGTCTGCCTATCGCGGACTTACTCCACATGTTTCTCTTTCGCCCAGGGAGAGAGGATTGCACGTGAATTTGGACATAGACATCTATGATCCGCGAATGCGTGATCTGGTGCTTCACAGCGCCGATCTTGTGCTAGTTCACACGGGCATGCTTTGGACAGAAGGTCCGGTATATTTCCCAGCGGGTGACTATTTTCTGTGGTCCGACATTCCAACTAACCGGCTTTATCAATGGATGACAGACAGCGAAGTCCGCGTTTTCCGGTATGATAGCGACAACACCAATGGCAACACGCGCGACCATCAGGGTCGGCTTGTGTCCTGCCGGCATCTAAGTCGCTCCGTTGTTCGGTTGGAGCATGACGGATCGGAGACCGTCCTTGCGAACGCTTTTGAAGGAAAGCGCCTGAACGCGCCCAATGATGTGGTGGTCTCAACCGACGGCAGTGTTTGGTTCACTGACCCCACCTACGGCATTATGTCGAATTTTGAAGGACAGCGCGCCGAACCGGAGCAACCGATCTGCCGCGTCTATCGCGTAGCCAATGGCGAGATCACGGCCGTCGTTGAGAGCTTGCAAAAGCCCAACGGGCTGGCCTTCTCGGCCAATGAAAGCACGCTTTACGTCGCGGATTCGGCCCGGTCGCATGACGAAAACGGGCACCACCATCTCTTTGCCTGCACCCGGTCTGGCGCAACCCTGTCGGCGCCCAAACCAATTTTCGAAATTGAACACGGCGTTCCTGACGGGCTGCGTGTTGACGAGTTTGGCCATATTTGGTGCTCGTCGGCGCGCGGGATCGAGGTGCTAGATGCAGACGGCACGCATCTGGGCTGTGTGAAAACCCCTGAACCCGTCGCCAATCTGGAATTCGGCGGGCCAAAGGGAAACCGGCTTCTGATCACGGCGTCGCGGTCTGTTTACAGCCTGTATGTCGCGGTGTCCGGGGCCCGATTTACCGCAAATTGAAGTTCAACGGAGGAGAGAACTCATGACTGACGAGACCGAAAAGACAGGCGGGTTGAACCGCCGCGCATTCTTTTCTGCGGCTGCTGTGGGCGCAGGTGCAATCGCTGGCGGCGTGCTGCCGGAGCTGGCCGGTGTGCGCGGCGCAGCGCAAGCCGCATCGCATAGCGAAGGCATCAAAATGGCCTTCATCCAATTCGTGGCGCATACCGTGCCTGCGGCCTGGAGCAAGGGCATCCAAGACGTGCTGAAAGACCAGCCAGGCATCGAGTACCAGCTGCTCGACGGCCAGGCGAAAGCCGAAGTGCAGGTCAGCCAGATGGATACGCTGATCAACAGCGGCACCAACGTGATCTTCCTGCAGCCGGTGGATTCGGTGGCCCTGGCGCCTTCGATTGCGCGTGCCAAGCGCGAAGGCATCTCGGTCATCACGCTCAACATTGACGCGACCGAGCCGCATGCGGCCCATGTTGAAATGAGCCACTACCTGGGCGCTAAGGACATTGCCAAGGTCATGGGCGACAAGATGGGCGGCACCGGCAAGGTGGCCATCCTGAACGCCCCTCCTGGCATCATCATCCGCGACCAGCGCGAGCAGGGCTTCATCGACGGGCTGGCCGAAAACCACCCCAATATCGAGATCGTTGCCAACCAGGTGGCCGACTGGTCCCGCAAGAAGGCGCAGGACGTGTTCACCACCATCTTGGCCTCCAACCCGGATGTCAGCGGCGTTTACGGCGTCAACGACTCGATGGCTCTGGGCGCGGTCGACGTCGCAAAGCAGAAGGGTATCCTGGATCAGCTGACCATCTTCGGCAATGACGGCGAAAAAGACGCGCTGGCCTCTATCGAGGCGGGCGAAATGACCGGTACTCAATACACTGACGTTTATCAGCAGGGCCGCTTTGCCGCTGCTGCGGCGACGGTGATTGCGACCGGTCTGGTTTCGGCGCGCGACTTTGGTGACCAAGGCCATCTGTTGATGCCCTACATCATCGCGACCGCCGAGAATGTTGGCGAAATCACACGAGAGCAACGCTGGTAAGTCGCTTTCGCATTTGGGGCGCGCGTGTCACATCATGCGCGCCCTATCATTTATGGACTTCGCCCCCTGATGCGCAAAACTCTGTCGTCCAATCTGGTCATCGTCCTGCTGACCATTGGCATGTTTGCTTTCTTTTCCATAGCCGCCGACCGGTTCTTCACCTTCCCGAATGTGGAAAACCTGCTGGTGGGCTACTCTTTCCTGGCGATCGTGGCGGTCGGGCAGGGTCTGGTGATCATGGCGCGTGGCATCGACCTGAGCGTCGGCTCCACGGTGGCGCTCGCCGCGATGGTGCTGTTTGACGCCGTCATGATTTTCGAATTTGGCGGCCCCGTTGCCATTTTTCTGGCGCTTCTGGCCGCGACGCTGGCCGGGGCGCTAAACGGCGTGCTGGTGGTCTATCTTCGTTTGCAGCCCTTTGTCGCGACGCTGGCGACGCTGGCGGCCTATCGCGGGGTGGTGTTTGCGATCTCCGGGCGGCAGCTCTACCCGGAACTGTCCTCCCAGGCGGTGCGCGACCCAGTGGTCCGCTGGCTGGGCGATATCATCGAGGTTGAGGGCTGGTTTGGCGATATGATCCCCCTGCCCTGGATCCCGACCTCCTTCTTTGTGCTGCTGATTTACGCCGCGATTGTGGCGCTGGCGCTGTGGCGCACCCAATGGGGCATGAACCTGCGCACCTATGGCGGTAACCCCGAAGCCGCGCATCTGGCAGGGTTGAACACCAAGCGGCTGCTGATCTCGGTTTACGCGCTATGCGGCTTTTCCGCCGGGCTGGCCGGGGTGATCTTGGTGGGCCGTTTCACCACCGCGACCGAGGCGCTTGGCGCAGGGATGGAGCTGACCGCCATCGCCGCCGCCGTGATTGGTGGGATTGGGCTGTCGGGCGGCACCGGCGGCGTGCTTGGACCTATATTCGGGGCATTTTTGCTCGGGATCATCCTGATCGGGCTGACGCTCATGGGCACCTCGCAATTTTACCAACAAATTCTGACAGGCGCGATCCTGATTGCAGCCGTGGGATATGACCGGCTCGTCACCAAACGGGGGGGATCGGTATGAGTGTGCTGAATGCCTCCGGCATCTCAAAAACCTTTGGCACGTTTGAGGCGCTGAAATCGCAGGACTTCACCCTCGAGGCGGGCGAGGTTCGCGCCGTGATTGGCAGCAACGGCGCGGGCAAGACCACGATGATCAAGATCCTGACCGGGGCGCATGCGCCAACGACCGGGCAGGTGATGGTCGATGGCACCGCGCTTTCTGGCGGCCCAGCGGGCCACATCGCGGGCGGCATTGCCTGCATATACCAGCATTCCAGCCTCGCCCCAAATCTTAGCGTCGCCGAGAACCTGTTTCTGGGGCAGCACCCGCGCGGGCGCTTCGGCTTGATCAGCCGCAAGGAGATGATCAACCGCGCGCAGGCCTTGATCAACACCCATGGCACGCAGGTCTCCCCCAATGATCTGGTGGCCGACCTGCCGACCGTGAAGCAGAAAGAGGTCGAGATCCTCAAGGCGCTGATGCGCTCCGCCAAGGTGATTTTGATGGACGAGCCGACCGCCTGGCTGTCCTTCCGCGAGGTCGAACGGCTGCATGACACGATCCGCAAGCTCATGGCGCAGGGCGTGGCCGTGGTCTATATCAGCCATATCATGGATGAAATTTTCCGCATCTGCGACACCGCCTCCATCCTGCGCGACGGCGCGCTGGTTTGGGAAGGCCAGGTGGCGGAGACCGACAGGGCACAGGTTGTCGGTCACATGCTAGGTCCGGGGCAGGCGGATACAAAACGCGCTGCCGCCACCACCAAGGCGGGCGCGGAAATCCTGTCGATCCAGGGGCTCGGCAGGAAAGGGTATTTCGAGGATATCAATCTTAGCCTTCGCAAAGGGGAGATCGTCTGCCTGACCGGCTTGATCGGGTCCAACCGGACCGAGATGGTGCGCTGCCTGTTTGGCACCGACCGCCCCGACAGCGGCACAATCACCCTCCACGGCAAAGAGGTTCGGATCAGCTCCCCCAGAGAGGCCATGAGCCTGGGCATCGCCCTCGTGCCAGAGGACCGGCGGCAGGAGGGGCTGTTTCTCTCCCATACCATGTCCGAAAACCTGCTCGCCGCGGCTCTGCCAAAATTCCTGCAGCGCCACATGCTGCAGCGCGCGCCCATGGCGCAGGCGGCCAATTCCAATATCGCCGGGCTGAACATCCAGCCTCCGGACCCCGAAAAGGTCGTCGGCACGCTCAGCGGCGGCAACCAGCAAAAGGTGCTCTTGGGCAAATGGTTGGAGACAACGCCCGAGATCGTGATCCTAGACGAGCCAACGGTCGGCGTCGATGTGGGGGCCAAGAACGACATCTACAGCGCGATGCAGGAGCTGAAGGGCAAGGGAGCTGCCATCCTCGTTGTGTCCTCCGACGTGGAGGAGGTGCAGCTGATCGCGGACCGCATCCTGATCATGTCCAAAGGCAAAATCGCCCAGGAGATGGCCCCCGACAGCCCTCATGAGGAGCTGGTCGCCCAGATCAGCGGGGCGGCGACATGACGGCGCTGCGGCTCAATACCTATGCCCTGCCGCTCGCGATCCTTGTGACAGCGCTTGTGGTAGGTGCAATGGAGCCCGCCTTTTTGACGCTCAATTCTGCCATTTCCGTGGTCCATCGCATGGCAATTGTCGGGATCATGGCCGTGGGCATGACCTTCGTGATCATGACCGCGGGCATCGACCTATCGGTGGGGCCAACCCTTGCCTTGTCTGGCCTCATTTCCTTCTTCTCTCTGCAGGCCGGTGTGCCGATGCCACTTGCAATCCTAGCGGGGCTGCTTTCGGGGGCTTGCGTGGGCGCGATCAACGGTTTCGTGGTCGCGGTATTTCAGCTACCGGCCATCATTGTGACGCTGGGGATGCTCTCCATCGTGCGTGGCTCGGCTTTGATCTTGGGCGGTCCTGCGCTGCATCAGATCAGCGACATGCCGGCCTATAGCTTTATCGGCACGGGCTCGGTGCTCGGCATGCCGCTTTCGGTGTGGATTTTCTTCGCAGTGGCGGGGCTGGCGATTTGGGTGCAGCGCTACACCTCCTACGGGGTACGGGTGTCGTCGCTGGGGGACAACCCGACCGCCGCGCATCTGTCGGGCATCCGCACGCGAACCCTGATCTTCTCAACCTATGTCATCTGCGGCACCTGCGCCGCTTTGGCGGGTATTATCGAGAGCACGCAGGTCTACACAGCCTCTGCCAATTTCGGCGAGTTTGGCACCGAGCTCGACGTGATTTCCGCCGTGATCCTGGGCGGCGCGAGCTTGTTTGGCGGCAAGGCCTATGTCTATAAAACGGTGCTGGGCGTGCTGTTTCTGAGCATCGTCAACAGCGGGCTCAACATCCTCAACGTGCCGATTGAGGCACAGCTGATCGTCAAAGGGGCGATCATCGTGGCCGCATTGGCGGTGGCGTCCTGGAAAAGGGAATAGGCGCGCGGAACAACGGGCGGGTTGCTTGAACGCAACTCTCGCCGGATATGCGCGCCGTCCAATGGATACTCAGGCCCTATCCAGCCTTTATGTCTCCTATGATGATTGTCCAGCAGGACATTGATTTTGTTTGATTTTAAATTCGGTA
>JAPORH010000089.1 GCA_026710325.1 Litoreibacter sp.
CCACTAACAAATTCAGGGCGTTTGGCCGATCACAAATCATTCATACCCCCTCCTTGATCAGCCGCGCAGCGCGCCGCCCGTGGCTTTGGTGACTTTCTCGACGACCTTAGCGGCCAGCGCTTCGACCTCTTTCTCGGTCAGGGTCTTCTCGGTCGGTTGGATGCGCACCGTGATGGCGAGGGATTTCTTGCCCTCGCCAAGGCTGCCGCCGATGAACTCATCAAAAACGCGGACCTCTTCGATCAGCGCCTTATCAGCGCCGCCAGCCGCGTTGACCAAAGTCAGCGCCTCGACAGTTTCGTCGACGACAAAGGCAAAGTCGCGCTCGACCGCTTGCAAGTCGCGCAGCTCCAACGCGGGGCGCGCGGCAGATTTGGCGCGTGGCATCGGCACCTCGGCGGGCCAGATGGTGAAGGCCATTGCGGGGCCTTTGACATCCATGTCGGCCAGCACTTTCGGGTGCACCTCGCCAAAGACGCCCAAAACTTTCTTGGGGCCGAGGCAGATTTGGCCGTGACGGCCCGGGTGCCACCAGGCTTCCCCGTTTCGCATGATCTGCACCTTGGCAGGCGCGCCAATAGCGGCCAGCGCTGCCTCCGCATCCGCTTTGACATCGAACACATCGACCGCGCGGCGGGTGCCCAGCACGTCCTTGGGCCCCGTATGACCTACTAGGAGACCGGTGGCTTGCATATGCTGCTCCTCCGGCTCGCCGCCGTGGAAGGCCGGGCCAACTTCAAAGAGCGCCACATCCGCAAAGCCACGCGCCTGATTGCGCGCCGCCGCCTGCAACAGCCCTGGCAGCAGGGACGGGCGCATATGGCTCATCTCCGAGCTGATCGGGTTTTCTAGCATTGACGCATCATCGCCGCCGCCAAAGGCCGCAGCGGCTTTCGCGTCGATGAAGGAATAGGTCACGCATTCATTGTAACCCAAAGCTGCCATGGTGCGCCGGACGGTCTGCTCCCGCTTTTGCATCGGTGTGAGGATCGGCTTGGGCACGCCAGCCTGAACGCGGGCCATCGGCTTGCCTTCGAGCTTGGTGAGGGACGCAATGCGGGCGACCTCCTCGACGAGATCGGCCTCCCCCTGCACGTCAGGGCGCCAGCTCGGAACATTTGCCATATCGCCGTCGAGCGTGAAGCCAAGGTCCTCAAGCGTCTTTCGCTGCGTATCGGCGGGGATTTGCATACCCACCAGCGATTGCACGCGGTCCGTGTCCAGCTTGTAGGCGCGCGAGTGATCGGGCATCGCGCCTGCGACGACAACCTCTGAGGCCTCCCCGCCGCACAGGTCGATGATCATACGCGTGGCATGCTCGATGCCATGCGGGGTCCATTCCGGGTCAATCCCGCGCTCGAACCGGTAGCGCGCATCGGAATTGATCTTCAGCTTGCGACCCGTATGCGCGGTGCGGATCGGGTCGAAGAATGCGGCTTCAAGGAAGACGTTCACGGTGTCGTCGGTGCAGCCGCTCTCCAGCCCGCCCATAATACCGCCCAGGCTTTCGACGCCGTTGTCGTCTGAAATCACAGTCATGCCGGGCTGCATCGTGTAGGTCTTCTCATCCAGCGCGAGGAAGCTTTCTCCGCCCTCGGACAGATGCACCCGCAGATCGCCTTTGACCTTGTCAGCGTCGAAGACGTGCAGCGGGCGGTTGCGGTCATAGGTGAAGAAATTGGTGATATCGACAAGGGTCGAGATGGGCCGCAGCCCGATGGCTTTCAAAGCGCCTTGCAACCAAGCCGGCGACGGTCCGTTTTTGACACCTTTGATCACGCGCCCGTAGAACACCGGGCAGGCATCGGTGTCGTCGATGGTCACACTGATCGGGCAAGGGAAACTGCCGGGGATCGGGTCGGTATCACGCGCCTTCATCGTGCCAAGCCCGCGCGCGGCCAGATCGCGGGCAATGCCGCGCACGCCCAAAGCATCGGGGCGGTTCGGCGTGATTGCAATCTCGATCATCGGGTCGATCTTGTCGGGATCATTCGCCGCCAGCCAATCAGCGAAGCTTTGGCCGACCTCACCGGAAGGCAGTTCGATAATGCCATCACGCTCGTCTGACAGCTCCATCTCCCGCTCCGAGCACATCATCCCGAAGCTTTCTACCCCGCGGATTTTGCCAACGCCGATGGTGGTGTCGATACCGGGCACATATGTGCCCGGTTTGGCGATGACCACAGTGATCCCTTCGCGCGCATTCGGTGCGCCGCAGATGATTTGGGTCTCACCCTCATCGGTTTGCACCTGGCACACTCTCAGCTTGTCAGCATCAGGGTGCTTTTCGGCTTTGTTGACGTAGCCAATCGTAAAGGCCGCCAGCTGCTCACCCGGATTAACGATGTCTTCCACCTCAAGCCCCAGGTCGGTCAGGGCATAGGCGATCTCATCAACAGTGGCGTTGGTCTCAAGGTGGTCTTTGAGCCAGGACAGGGTGAACTTCATGGTCTTGCCTTAATTCAGCGCTTTTCAAGTTGGCGGAGGGGTACCCCATTGCAGTGTTGGAGGAAAGGGGCCTCAGGCCGGATCAGGTTGTTAAGATTCTGTTAGCGTTGCCTCATTTCGGCCACAATTTGGCGGCAATAAGGCAGAAGTGGGGCATGTGTAACGAATCTGTTTTAACTGGTAACCAAAATGACCACCTTCATCTCAAATCTACTTGGAACCGTTCTGAGGCCGTCTATGGCTGCTCTGGGTATCGCTGTTGCGGTCGGCATCGCGTCTTGGGACAATGATGCTCAATTCAACGCGGCGAATGGCGTAGACATTACCGATTGGAGCTGCTCAGGGTTGTTCCGCCCGATCTGCCAAGCATTTTGATCGGGCTTCGGCCAAAGGTTTAGCGGCTGAGACCCGACGCGAGGTCAGGTTGATCGAGCGCTGCAAATCCGTAGTGACGCAGCCAGCGGAGATCGCTGTCGAAGAAGGCGCGCAAGTCCGGGATGCCGTATTTCAGCATCGCGATCCGGTCGATCCCCATGCCAAAGGCAAAGCCTTGCCATTCAGCCGGGTTGATGCCACCAGCTTCAAGAACCTTCGGATGCACCATGCCGGACCCAAGGATCTCAAGCCAATCGTCGCCCTCGCCCACTTTCAGCTGACCATTGTCCCAAGAGCAGCGGATATCGACCTCAGCCGAGGGTTCCGTGAACGGGAAGTGGGAGGCGCGGAAGCGCAGCTCGACGCCATCCACCTCGAAGAACGATTTCACAAACTCTTCCAGCACCCATTTCAGGTTGGCCATGGAGATGTCTTTGTCGATGGCCAGCCCCTCGACCTGATGGAACATCGGCGTATGGGTCTGGTCATAATCCGCACGGTAAACGCGGCCCGGGCAAATAACACGGATCGGGGCGCCTTTCTCTAACATCGAGCGGATTTGAACCGGCGATGTATGCGTCCGCAGGACATGCGGGGGGCGGTTGTCGCCTTCGGCGCGGTGCATGTAGAACGTATCCATCTCACCGCGTGCGGGGTGGTGGCTCGGAATATTCAACGCGTCGAAATTGTGCCAGTCGTCTTCGATCTGCGGACCTTCGGCGACTGCGAAGCCCATATCAGCGAAAATCGCAGTGACTTCTTGTGTGACTTGGCTGATTGGGTGGATCGAGCCAGCAGGGCGGCCGCGCGACGGCAGCGTCACATCGAGCCACTCCGTTTGCAGCCGCTCATTCAAGGCAGCATCGGCGAGGCCTGCTTTCTTGGCTGCGATGGCTGAATTGACCTCATCCTTCAGCGCGTTCAGGGCAGGGCCCGCGACCTGGCGCTCCTCCGGCGTCATCTTACCAAGCTCGCGCATCTTCAGGCTGATTTCGCCCTTCTTGCCCACGGCCGCCAGGCGGATCGCCTCCAACGCGGCTTCATCAGCAGCGGCGGAAATTTCGCCAAGGTATTTTGCCTTCAGATCGTCCATGACGGCCTCCAGAAATCGTTACACGCGTGCTACATCCCGGCGCGTTTGAGTGCAAGCGGCGGGCTTTTATGCGCTACGTGAAAAAGAAAAATGAGTCATTTCAATTGGCTAAAGCACAAGTGAGTCTAAAGAGTCACGCCGCCGAAAAAACCGCAAAATAAGGGTATTTTGGGGCTTTTGAACACAATATGAAGCGTTTTAACATATTGTTAACTTTTGCCCGCGTTTTAATTGCCAGCCCCGTATGGGGATAAAAGCTCTACTGCATGCCGGGAAAGTTTAGACACATTTGTGCTGCACTGCCACACGCAGCCATGGTCTTGGGGGATGCCGGATGAAGCCCGTGGGCTTGTCAACGAGTTTCGGTGCGGTCTTTACGCGCCAAATGGGGGCCTGCTTGGTCGCTGCTGCCGGTTTTGCGGCCATCGGCAGCGCTGCTGCGCTCAGCCTCAATGCAGTTGCCCCAGTACAGGTTGACGCGCCTCAGCCTGCGGTGACCAAAACCGTTTTGATCAAAGCGCCTGTACCGATCTTGATGCCGGCGCAAACCCCTGAGCGTCCGGAACCAATCATAGCGCCACTTCCTCAACCTGCGCCTTCACCCGCGCAAGCCACCACACCCGAACCACAACCCGTAACGGTAATCGCCGTGACACCAACCATTTCCCCAAAGACCAATCTCAGCTGCGTCACGGATCTGGCAGCGTTTGTGCAGGGAAAAGCGCTTCATTTCCCGCTTGGCGGTGCTGAGCTTACTGAGGATGAGAAAGATGTGCTGCAGCGCATCGGCGAACAGGCGGAGAATTGCCCCGAGGCGCTAGTGCAAATCGAAGGGCACACGGACAGCATTGGCCCCGATGCGTTGAACCTCAAGCTGAGCTGGCGACGGGCGGAAAACACGTTGGCGGCACTGGATGCGCTAGGAATTGACACAGAGCAATTTGAACCCGTGGGCTACGGAGCGCGCGCTCCGATGGCAGAAGGTGACGCGAGCGAGGATCACCTGAACCGCCGTGTCGAGTTTAAAGTGCTGAAACAGCCGGTGTCAGTCAAATGAGCGGAGCACTGGCACTGCAGATGCTGATCCTTGGGGTCACGATAATTGCCTCCGCCGCGCTTGGATTTTGGCTGGCACGCCAGTTGGAAGCCAAACCCACGCAAACGACAGATGACATGGAAAAGGTGGCGCAGACCATCGAGCAGCTGCGCGCACGCGCCGATCAGGCAGAGGCCGACAAGGTTCGCGCCCTGATCGCATCGGAACGGGACAGAAAACGCATGGAGGCCCTCGCTTCAGGCTACCGTCACGCGGCCGAGTAAGACCCGCGCGCAGAAACTGAAAAAGGCCGCTCAAACAAGGAGCGGCCTTTTTTGTAAGGACAAACCGGAAAGCCTCGGGCCGAAATCAAAGGATATGGACATTTGGCAACACATTTCCGCCTCTCCACGCCCGTGATGCACCAACGCGTGCATCCTATGCATAATCGGGTTCACCACGTTCAAGGTAAGTAGGTGCCGTAACTGTATGTATAACCAGGACCACCGTTATGGATAACTATGTAAAAGGCTGCATTGCGTTTGTCTTTTTTGTCATTCCGCTTTTCTTGCTCACCCAGTCGATTGGGATCGACAAAGACAGTTTCAACTACTGGATGGATACGCATTGGCTGTTCAATTATGAGCACGGCTTTATCAAACGCGGCTTGATCGGAGAGCTGTTTCGTCAAGTTGGCCATGACCTGACAAAATCTTCATTAAGCGTCGCCCAAACAGCAACGATAATTGCTGTTTCTGCAGGATTTTTGGCGCTGCTCACTTGGTTCGTTTTGAAGAGCTATCGAGCCGGTGAGGCATGGCACAATGCAACGATATTTGCCGTCGGATTTATGATCGCGACGGCTCCCGGTGCGCTACAGCAACTTCAATTTCAGATTGGACGTTTCGACGCGTTCGGTCTTGCGATCCTATGTGCAGTTTTTGCGATCACGCGACGATCTACCAGCCCGTTCTCGCTGGCTCTGGTGACAGGGGCTCTCGTGCTCGCCATCTTAATTCATGAGGCACATTTTTTCTGGGTCGTGCCTTTGAGCCTTTGGCTTTGGTTCTTTCATGGTGACGCAACTAAAAGCCGGACCGTGCCGCTGCTCGTTATTTCAATTGTGACCTTGGGCGCTGTCTTAATCGCTGGCACGTCGTCCTATAGTGACTATATCGCCTTTGCTGATATCAAGACAGAACTGAGTCAGCGGAGCGATATTCCGATCAAAGATGGATCGCTAAGGGTTCAATTTCGGTCTTTGGACGACAATGTTACTCTCAGCGCGAAACATAACTTTACCTTTCGAAGCATCGTTAGCTTTATGCTCGGGCTTGCCTCCTTGATACCCTATGTCGCCCTTCTGTTGCTGGCAGTCACCGCTCACGACAGGAAAAAATCAAGTTGGGCCTTGCTGGCAGCGTGCGCGCCTTTGCTTCTTGTCGTTGCGGGATACGATCAGGGCCGGTGGGTGGCTATGGCGAATGTATCGCTATGCCTAGTGGTTATCGCGGCGTTGAGCAACGTTCGGATCATGCCAAGACAAGCAATGGTACTTCTTCCGCTTGCGGTCCTTGCGTCGCTTTGCCAAATCTTCCTTGGCCCAACTGGTGACGTCCTATCCTACCCCTACATCATGCGTTTCATTTAAAAGGTCTGCGAACGCGGTTCGCATGCGTCGCACAGCCACTATTCAAGCCAGCAATTCAAAACGAAAAAAGCCCCGTCTAGACGGGGCTTTCAAAAGTCATTTCGTGCATTTGTCTGCTTATGCAGGCAGCGCGGCTTTCGCTTTCTCAACGACGGCAGCAAAGGCTGCGGGCTCGTTGACGGCGAGGTCGGCCAGAACTTTACGATCCACCTCGATACCGGCCAGGCTCAAGCCGTTGATGAAGCGGGAGTAGGTCATGCTCTCGTCGATGGAGCGGCAACCAGCGTTGATGCGCTGGATCCACAGCGCGCGGAAGTTGCGCTTGCGGGCCTTACGGTCACGCGTGGCGTATTGGTTGGCCTTATCGACCGCCTGTCGAGCGACTTTGAATGTGTTCTTGCGGCGGCCATAGTAGCCCTTAGCGGCTTTGATGACCTTCTTGTGACGGGCGTGGGTGACTTTCCCGGATGTAACACGTGCCATATCAGTCTCTCCTTATCGCGCGTAGGGCATATATTTTTTCACGATGTTCTCATCTGCTTTGCAGAGAGTCGTCGTGCCGCGCGCATTGCGGATAAACTTGGTTGAGCGCTTGATCATGCCGTGGCGTTTGCCTGCCTGACCAGCTTTGACGCGGCCAGAAGCCGTCATTTTGAAGCGCTTCTTAGCGCCCGATTTTGTCTTCATCTTCGGCATTTCCATCTCCTCAAATCTTCGAGTGGTCTATGCGCGACTCGGCATGCCATATCGGCCGGTCCCGCAGGTCGAGCGCGCCTTCTAGGGCGGTTTCACCACATTGGCAATAGGGTTTGGCGTCAGAATAAGCCGCCAACCACCCGGGCAATCACATTGGGAATGTCATTGAGCGCGTACCCGTTCGGGTTTGTGTAGACGGCATAGATGATCATGCCGCCCCCAATCACCACCGCAATTGTTGCCGCCCGTGGCGGGTTGCCATCGACGATTGATGAAAAGATACCGGGGACAGCCAAGACTGAGATGACCATCCCCAAGACCAGAATTAAATCGGTTTCCCACGGTACACGACTCACGGCGAAATAGCCTTCGATTTTGGGCTTGAAAGCGCCCG
>JAPORH010000090.1 GCA_026710325.1 Litoreibacter sp.
AAGCTTCAATTCGAATCCTTTTCGCTCCTCGTTTCAAGTAGCGTCGTGTACTATGGTGCCGGAGGCAAAATAAGTGGCGTAAGAACGGCGGATCAGGTCTAACCCATCTGACTTCGCATTTTCGGAGTTTGGGTCAAACCGTTTCATCAATGCGGCGCCACGCTGCCTGCGCCCAGCTCGTCCTCGAGCCGTTTGCGCCAACCCGGATCGCGCATCTGCAGAATGAGCGCGCTGTCAATAGCGCGTCGCAACTGATCTGAGCCCGGTTTCCGCGCAACCGCCCAACCATAGGGTTCGTTCAGGTAGACCCGGTCCTGCACCTCGATGTCAGCGCCTTTCAATGCGCCCTCACGCACCAGGTAGGTCATCGCGACCCAGTCACCCAGCACCGCCTCCACCTCGCCTGCCTCGAGCATTTTCAAGGCCTGTTCCCACTCCCGCGCAAGCACGATGCGGCCGGGCAAGCCTGTCGGCTCTGACATCTCCGCTGGTCCATCAATGCGGGTATCCTCGTCGCAAGCCAGCCAGGTCAGCCGCTCAGCTAAGACCGATTTTAGCGGATCATCCGCCGCCATCCCCTCATCCAATGCCTCGTATTGATCGAATAGATAGGTTTGCGCTGTGGAGCACTTCAGGGTGGCGATATGCATTGTCGTGAAGTTGCGTGCGGGAATGTCCCTTGACTGCCCAATGGAGCCAACGAAAGCTGTGGTTAAAACCCCCAGAATTGTCGCCAATAGCGCCGTACCGACGATGGCCATGAATATCTCAAGAAGCTTCGCGGTGGCGGTGGAGTAGTCATCGCCGACGCCACGCAGACCGACCGTGCGTGTAATTGCCTCTAGCACATGACGGACGCCAATAAAAAGCGGGCCGTCTTTGCCAATCAGGAACGCGCGGATCAGGAAGGCCATCACCAGGTTGAACGCCAGAAACCCGACAATGGCCCGCGCCACCGTCGGCTGAAACAAGGTCTCCGTCACGACAGCCGTGGCTTGCTCAAAATCAATCGCGTTTGAGCGCGGCAGGGCCAGCGCCAGTCCTGATGACAGGTATTGCTGGGAGAAATCATATTTCTCCATGCGCGCGGCGGTGATCGTCAGAGGCGAGATCACGACATCAACCTGTCCTGATGCCATCGCCTGTTCCTGTTCATCGATCGACGTGCAGACGGCGTAATCGACGCTCGGTCGGAGCGCGTCGCGCTCTGCTTTCGGTCGTTCTGCGAGCTCCTCAAGGTCGAGCAGCGTGCTGCCCTCTTTCGGGACGCGCAGCGCCACATCTTCCCATAGATCGACCGCAAAACCGCTGTGCTTCTCGCCGCTGCCCGGAACGGTGAAGGGCACTGCCTTGCGGATGGCCACCACAATATCAGGATCGCCCGGTGGCAAGCTGCAGGCTACAAAGCCTGCCAAACCGGTGCAAGACAACAGAAAAAAGCTCAGCAGAACCCTGCTGATGAAGCGCAGCAAAATGACTTCCCCCAAAAGTACTTTTCTTGAAAAATTGAACGCTTAACGGCGAACCGTCTGTAAATCAGTTCACAAAACCCTACGTAAACTTAGGCAAAGACGCGGCGCGCAGGCAAGGAAAACAAAATGGCAATTCGCCGATCCGATCACATACCGGTCGGGTGGAAGATGCATGATTTTTAACGGCCGCCATGCTAGGGTGCAAAAAAAGGAATGAATTTTCATGACCCAGATTTTTGCCTCCGAGCGTCCGTCATCCACGCAAACGGCCCGGTCCTCAGACACAGTTAGGTCCGCTGATCCGGCGCTTGCCGCTCTTCAAGAAAGGGCTGACAACAGCCCCGCCACGCGGCAGCTCAAACAATTGCAAACCCTGCAGCGTTTCGAGGATGAAGAGCCGCTACAAGGCAAAGGCCTCAACCCAAATGGCATGCCATCGCAGCTGCAAGCAGGTGTCGAAAACCTGTCTGGTGCTTCAATGGCGGATGTGCGCGTGCATTACAACTCGCCAAAGCCCGCTCAAGTGCAGGCCCATGCCTATGCTCAGGGCACCGACATTCATCTTGCGTCGGGTCAGGAAAAACACCTGCCGCACGAAGCGTGGCACGTGGCCCAACAAAAGCAGGGCCGCGTCCAACCAACGATGGAAATCGGCGGCCAACCCGTCAATGACAGCCCTGCGCTTGAGCAAGAGGCAGACGTGATGGGCGCAAAAGCTGCGCAGATGAAACCGCTTTAAATCAAGCCCCTAAGCAAGCAATTCCATTTGGTTCCAAATACTCTGGGTGGTCGCCCATGCGGCGGAGGGCAAAGCCCTCCAGGAGCATAATCAAAACCGCGCGGCGCAAGCCGCACATTCAGGTCAAGATCAAGTCACCGGTCGGGCCCGACCCTCACCAACTGCTTGCCGAAATTACCACCCTTCAGCATCGCCATGAATGCCTCTGGCGCCTGCTCCAATCCCTCGGCGACGCTTTCGCGCACCTTAATGGCGCCACTACAAACCAGCGGTCCAACTTCGCGCTGAAACTGACCCATCAGGTGAAAATGGTCGAAAATGATAAAGCCCTGCACGCGCAGCCGCCGCGTCAGGATGTTGCGCCAAACTGCAGGCAGCGGCTGCGCCTCAGAAATGCCTTGACCCGAGTACCAGGAAATCGCGCCGCAAACAGCGATCCGCCCGCCCACGTTCATCCGTGTCAGGACGGCTTCCAAGGTTTTGCCACCGACATTGTCGAAATAGACATCCACGCCATCCGGTGCCGCTTCTTTTATCTCAATGGCCAAGCTCTTCGCATGATGGGCGCGATGATCTAAGCAGGCATCCGCGCCAAGGTGTTCCACGGCAAAGGCGCATTTTTCCGCACCGCCCGCGACCCCAATCACGCGCATGCCTTTGGCTTTGGCCAGTTGGCAAACCATGCCGCCAACGGCGCCAGTCGCGGCTGACACGACAATCGTCTCGCCCTGTTTCGCTCCGGCAATCTCGTTCAGCCCAACCCAGGCTGTGATGCCTGGCATGCCCAAAACCCCCAAAGCCGTTGAGATCGGTGCGACGCTTGGATCAACTTTACGCACACCTTCGCCAATAGAAAGCGCATGGCTGGTCCAGCCAAACTGCCCGGTCACGATCTCACCAACCCCAAATTCATCATGGTTAGACTCTATGACTTCACCAACGGCACCCCCCTCCATGACGCCACCAATAGCCACAGGCGGAGCGTAGGATTTCACGTCATCCATGCGCCCGCGCATATAGGGGTCAAGCGAAAGCCAAATGATGCGCACCAAAAATTCACCGGCGCCGGGCGCAGGCAGAACCCGCTCTTCCAGCTTGAAATTCTCGGAAACGGGTGAGCCCTTGGGGCGGGAGGAAAGTGTGATGCAACGGGTTTGGGTCATGGTTCATTCCGATCTTTGGTTAGGCGAGCCTAGCGCCAACAGGATCGGAAGTGAAACCGCAGGCCCGCCCAACCGAAAGCCGGACTGGCCGCGCGCTCTAATATTTCGCGATGATGTTGAGGAACAGCCCCTCATCATCCAGCGTCAGGTCGGTCAAATCGTCGGAGAAGCGACCGAAGTTATACCCCAGACCCACTTTCCAATTGTTCCCGATATGGCGGTACCCGGCTGCAAGGAAACCAATGTCCTGCGTGCCCGCATCTGTTGCATCAAGCATACGAACTTCGCCCAGAAGGTCCCATTTATGCGTGACATGGTAGCGCGCGTTCAGCACGCCAAGCCATGCGTCATTTCCGGTATAGGGATCGGTTTCCAAGGTACGGCTCTCACTCAAGCGCGCACCGAGTTTGCCGCCAATGGTCCATTGCTCGTTCAGATCATAGGTCGCATCGACCGAGAACACCTGACTGCGTTGCTGCGCCCCAAGAGTGTCGGTGCCGTCAATACGCTGACCAAATTCATCCGACAGATACCGGTATTTGAACAAAAGGTTCAGGCGATCGTTGTCGATTGGGCGGAACGCATAACCAAGCGACATATCCAAGTAGTCACCGTCCAAAGCGGTCGATTGGCTGTTGTTGGTCGTGACAGCATCCAGCGAGAAGAGCAACCTGCGTGTCTCGTCAATCTTGTAGCGGGCGTTGGCGGTAAGCGCATAGGTCTCGCTGTCACGGATGCTATTGGCTGTCACGCCATCATCTTCACGCCATTCGAGCCGCGCATCGGTAAGCAAAGCGGTACCATCGTCGTAGGAAACCCGTAACGATAGGCCGCGCCGCTGGAAATTATCCGTCAGATCATCCTCAACATCGCCGAACTCGATCCCCGCCGAGTAGGCAAGGTAATTATTCGCACGATACTCGACCCCATAGGTGCTGGTGAGCGAGCGTTGCTGCCCGAACAGATCATAGGAGTTTTCACCGAAAACCGAGACCCGCTCGTTGATCTTACGCTGCCCGCCTGCGACGAAGAAGGAACGTTCTTGTGGCGTGGTCGGCGCGCCCAGCCCATCAAATCCACGCGCCGGGTCCAGTTCATAGCCAAAATAGGTCGAACGGTTGCTGTCCGGATTATGCGAAATCCGTGCTTTCGCGGCGGTGCCAAGGTTTCCGTCAGACACCTCGCCCTCAAGGCTCCAGCCTTCGCCCCAGCCAATTGTACCACCGACACCAACCCGGTTATTTGCGGCCAGACCAGAGCGAGACAGCGTTGCTTGACCGAAAACATAGACCTCAGATGTGCCGGAAAGTTTGCGTGTGTAGCGCAGGGCCGCATCGGTCCGATTGCCTGTGACCGAGGTTCCGGCCTTATCAATATGCTCCAACCCAAATCCTAGGTTCGAAACAGAATTCAACGCATAGTCGAGACCAAGATACGCTTCCCGGTCCTCGCGACCCGCATCGTTTTTGAAGTCGTCATAGCTGAAGGTCAGCTTCAGCTGGTCCGAGACTTCGGTATCGAGGGCGAAACCAAAGAGCCGCTCATCCGTGGAAACGGTGTAATCGAGGGTTGAGAAACCGGCCTCCCGCCGCTCCGCGTAGAAGGACAGCGTACCAGGGCGTGCAAGTTCAAGGTCTTCGAAATCAAGCGCGCCATCCAGACGGTAGGCGCTGCCGGACCCGCCCGCGGAAGAAGTCGTGTCGAAAATCAAGCCGCCATCCAGCGACTCGCGCGCGCCAGCACCCGGCCCGCTGCTACGCGCGAATTCCAGATCGATAAAGCTATTGTCACCCAGTACGTAGCGCAGGTCGACAGACACGGCTTTCTGATCCGCGATACCCGTTCGGTCTGTGGTTGCCGTCACGCCGAAGCGCAAGTCTTCGCTCACCCAAGCCTCAGCCCGGCCGCCGAACACATAGTCATCGGCAGTCGTACCCGTTGGGGTAAATTCGTAATTCACCACGAGCGTCACTTCCGCATCGCCTGTCGGGTCAGATACCAGCCCAGTGCTGGTCGACCCTGTCAAAGGCCGCGTCAGGACAACAGTGCCTTGGAAGTAATTGATTGTGTAGTCGCTCCCATAGGCCAGCGATTGGGTCGACACGATGCGGCCAGTTCCGCGATCCCGAATTTGGACCGTTACCGTCTCCGACCCGCGCGCAATGTCGTTGCGGCTCAGGAAGTAAACCGACCCACCCGTGCCTTGAAACACGTCGCGTTGCTGCAGGTTTTCAGTCTGCGCCGCATAAACTGAGACTTGTGCGCGCGCATCGCCGCGCTCGGTCGTGTCTTGGGATTGCCAACGGGCAGACGCGCCGTAAAGCGTACGCTCATTGCGCAAGTAGTGCCCGCCATCGATATTGGACTTGGTGTTGCCCCAAATCGCGTAACTGCCGTCGCGCTCGATCTTCAGGAAAAGCTTGCCCGAAGTCGGTGCGGTTTCCTCAAAGCTGGAATCGTCACCAAAAACCGGATAGCCGTCGTCGTCTAAGCGATCGAACAACGTCCTTGGATCGCGCGCGCCGAGGTCCTTGAACAGCTCATCCAGCTCATTTTCGCGCGTATCAAGTGCCGCCGTGATCTTGTACCCGCTCTCGGTCGTGCCTTTTGCGTAAAGCTGGACCCGCCCACGCGTAAACGTCTCATCGCCATCAACCGTGTCACCAGTGCGGTACCCGAGGGTGACATCAGCCGTCCCGATATAGAACCAATCGGAGCCCGGAACCTCGACCTGCCGGGTGATATCCACCCGCTGCGCAGGATCATTGACCACGACATCGACGTCATAAGTTCCCGCCGGCAAGACGCGCTGAATGACAAAAGAGCCATCTGGCGCGACCGTGACCGTCTCATCCAACGTGTTCACTTTTGCACCGGGCCGCACATTATTGCCCGCAACGGTGATCGATCCGCCTTTGGCCGGGATACCCCGACGCACAGCCATGTCGACACCTTCTTCATGCTCGCTGTGATTGCGCGCGTCCACATCTTCAAGTGAAAGGCCTGTGGTTTCATCGAACCGGCCCCGCGCGTCATAAACGCGGTGCGTGATGTGCAGGTCCTCGCCCGCAGGCAGGTTGAACTGCGCGACCCCATTTGCATCAACTGGAATGCGGGAGACAGGCGCAAGCCGACCGCCGCGTTTGGCATAGACGACAAACTCGGCGCGCTTCACATAGGCCGGGTAGTTTACGTGGCTGCGCACCACGATTGGCTGTCCGGCTAACCCATCACGGCCCTGCAAATCATAAGACAAGGCAAGCCGGCGCGGTGCGTCGAGGCCATCAAACTTGACCTGAATATCCGCATCGGCAAGCGCCCGGTCCGCAATTCGCATTTGGTCTTCGACGCCCGGGTCCTCGTTGACCGGCTCACCATCGATGACAATGACAAAACCCGCGTCATCTTCAATCGGGTCGACTGCAAGCTCACTTGAAGGTGGCGCAGGCATTTCGACAACCAACCCGGCATCGGGGCGTTCGCAACCGTCCGGCAACACACCATCGATAAGGCGACAGTCAACATCTTGCGCCATCAGCTGCGTTGTCAGGAAAGTGCTGCACAAAAGCGTTGGTAGGGCGGCGATTTTGGTGAAGTTCTTCATAATCTTACCCTTTACCGCGACTTCTGAATAATTCGTTCAATGACCAGGCGATACCGCCCATTGGTGCGCCAATGCTTGCGGATTAGGTCCTCGACCTCCTCCATTCGCTGTTTGACGTCGCGCTCTCTTTCACCAGTCACCGGCAAATAGCTCAGCCGCAGCAGTGAAACCGGGTCCTCCATCGACCGCGCCAGCCCCAGCACCGCGCGTTCCAGCGCAGCGCTTGGTTCTACACCGTCGAAGGCACGGGAGGACAGGTTGATGTCAAGCACGCGGCCAAGGCTCACACCGAAGTTCAGTTTGGCGACCTTACCGGCAGTCACGCGGATGGTGCGTGGGTTCTCGGTCGTCATGCGGTAGCCCGTCGGCAAGCTGCGCTCATCCAGTTTCAGCGTAAAGTTCGAACCGATCCGGTCCGGCAGTTCTGCACAAGGGACGTGGAACCGGCCGTGCTCATCAGTCGTGATGACGACACCGCGGGGTGTGACCACCTTGACCCCAGCAAGTCCGGGCTCGCCCGGCACATTGCCAAAACGCTCTGGCGAGATGCGGCCTTTGCCAACTGTCACGCTTGTCTTATGACTTTAGGTGGTTCTGTGCGAAAGTAGGGCCTTAGCCCGCCAC
>JAPORH010000017.1 GCA_026710325.1 Litoreibacter sp.
CGGGCGCTTTCAAGCCCAAAATCGAAGGCTATTTCGCCGTGAGTCGTGTACCGTGCCTTTGCGCTTAAAACTACGGAGCGTTTTGGGCAGAACAAGTCCCCCGTCGAACCGCTCGCGCAAATGTTTGCTATTATGAATGTCTAGGCGCGGTTTTGCGCCGAAATGTAGATCGTGAAATCGGCTTAAATTGAAATTCTAGGTAGATGTAGGTGCCATCGTGGCCAAAATTCCCCCCTTGGCTTACCTTAACGCATCGAGCGCCCTCGAAAAGCCCCTTAAGATGACGGCGCGTCGATAAAGAAAAAGCCCCCGACGCTGCGCGCGACGGGGGCCGAATTATTTTAGATAAAATAATTCCGCGCAGTGGCTTAAGTTTTCTTTTTGGACCCTTTTGTCTCGAGCGCATCCAGCCTGGCTTTGAGCGCCTCATTCTCTTCACGCGCTTTCTGGGCCATCGCGCGGACGGCATCAAATTCCTCCCGCGTGACGAAATCACGATCCGCCAGCCAGCGATCCATCATGGATTTCATGGCGTTTTCCGCTTCGCTGCGCGCGCCTTGGGCCACGCCCATGGCGTTGGTCATGAGCTGGCTCATGTCATCAAAAAACTTGTTGCGGGTTTGCATGTCGCGCCCTCTTTCCTTGGTTGCCTCTCTATATGGTGAAGCGAAGCGCCGGAGACAAGGTTGACATCGCCGCAGCCCCGGCCCACTCAACCGTTATGACGCGTTTTGCCCTGCCCTTTCCTGACATCGGCCCAAACATCGTGGCCTTTGAGATTTTTGGCTTCGAGCTAGCACTGCGCTGGTACGCGATGTCGTATATTGTCGGCATCCTGATCGGTTGGTGGATGGCCGCTCGGCTGATCAAACGCGCGCGGCTTTGGAAAGACGACACATCGCCGATGACCGGGGAGCAGCTGTCCGACCTGATCACTTGGATCGTGCTCGGTATCATTCTGGGGGGGAGGCTTGGCTTTGTGCTGTTTTATCAGCCAGCCTATTACGTCCAAAACCCTGCGGAAATTTTGCAGGTCTGGCAGGGCGGGATGTCGTTCCATGGCGGCGCTTTGGGCGTGCTTATTGCCGGGCTCATCTTTTGCTGGCGCAACAAGATCTCGCCCTTTGAGGCGGGCGACATGATCGTTGTGGCAACCCCACCCGCGCTGTTTTTGGGCCGCTGCGCCAATTTCATCAATGCGGAGCTCTGGGGCCGCCCGACCGAGCTGCCCTGGGGCGTGATCTTCCCCGGCGACGCGGCGCAGGCTTGCGCGACAATTGACCAACTCTGCGCGCGCCACCCGTCGCAGCTTTATGAAGCCATTCTGGAGGGGTTGGTCCTTGGTATCGTTTTGCTGTGGTTCGCGCTGCGCAAAGGGTGGTTGAAGACACCCGGCGCCTCTATTGGCGTGTTTTTCGCAGGCTACGGGCTTGCGCGCTTTTTTGTAGAATTTTTCCGACAGCCAGATGCGCAGTTTTTCTCGGAGACCAACCCCTATGGCTATGCCCTGGAGATTGCCGGTCCAATTGGGCTCACCATGGGACAGCTGCTTTCCACACCAATGATCGTGATCGGGGTCATCATCGCGCTGGCCGCGCGCCGACGGGCTTTATGAGACTGGCGCTATGAGTCTGAAAGACCGGCTCTTGCGTCAAATTGCGGTCGATGGCCCGATGAGCCTCGCCGAATATATGCAAGCCTGCCTCTTGGACCCGAAGCATGGCTACTACACGAAACAGGACCCTTTGGGCGCGGCAGGCGATTTTACCACTGCGCCGGAGATGTCTCAGATGTTTGGCGAGCTTTTGGGGCTGTCCCTCGCGCAGGCGTGGATGGCCCAGGGCAGCGGTGCGTGCGTCTTGGCGGAGCTTGGCCCGGGACGCGGCACCTTAATGGCCGACATGTTGCGCGCGATGCGCGCGCTTCCGTATTTGCAACCTGACGTCCATCTTGTAGAAGCGAGCTCCGCGCTGCGCGAAGTCCAGCGGGACACGCTGGAAGGGTACAACGTTACCTGGCACGACAACGTCTCGGAGCTTCCACAGGCACCGCTTTTCCTTGTCGCAAACGAGTTTTTCGACGCGCTCCCGATCCGACAATTTGTCCGGGACGGCCGTGGCTGGGCGGAGCGCCGGGTTGGCGCAAAAGACGAACTGCTGCAGTTTGGGCT
Source organism: Litoreibacter sp. (assembly GCA_026710325.1). Lineage (GTDB taxonomy): Bacteria > Pseudomonadota > Alphaproteobacteria > Rhodobacterales > Rhodobacteraceae > Litoreibacter. Next base: position 2,171 of record JAPORH010000017.1, read on the forward strand.
TACCGAGCCCGTCCCCATGGAGGCACTGGCGCCCCGGCTAGCAGATACGGGTGACGGCGACATAGTCGAGATTTGCGCCAGCGCTGGCCCGATCATGTCCGAAATCGGTGCGCGGATCGAAGCGCATGGCGGCGCGACCATCATTGTGGATTATGGCGATTGGCGCTCAAAGGGCGACACGTTTCAGGCCGTCAAAGCACACATGCCCTGTGACCCGTTGGAAGCGCCCGGCGCAGCCGACCTGACCGCGCATGTCGATTTCGAGGCGCTGAGCCTGGCCGCGCATTGCGCGGTCAGCCAAATGACGACGCAAGGCGCGCTGCTAAATGCGCTTGGCATTGGGCCCAGAGCGCAAAAGCTGGCCGAGCGCCTTGACGATGCGGGCGACATCAAAGGGCTCGAGACGCATCTGGCAGCCTACAAACGCTTGACGGACCCGGATGAGATGGGGAACCTGTTCAAAGCGATCGCTCTTTACCCGCAACGCGCGGCACCGCCGCCGGGATTTACCCCATGACGCTTGAGATCATCACTGCCGACAGCCTAGCCCCTTTGCGACACGGGTTTTTCACGCGGCGCGGTGGCGCGTCCTCGGGCATTTACGAAGGTTTGAATTGCGGCTTCGGCTCCTCTGACCAACGCGACGCCGTGGCGACAAACAGGGCCCGAGTCGCTCAAGCTATGGACGTCGCAGCGGATCATCTGCTTACCGTTCATCAGGTGCATTCGGCCGATGTGGTGACGGTGGAAGACCCAAAAGCAGAGCGCCCCAAGGCGGACGCTATGGTGACCAACATGCCGGGCGTTGCATTGGGCATATTGACGGCCGACTGCCAGCCCGTGCTGTTTGCCGACCCCGTAAATGGTGTGATTGGAGCCGCCCATGCCGGTTGGGGCGGGGCGTTTAAAGGCGTCTTGGAGGCCACCGTCGATGCGATGGAAGCAATCGGGGCGGAGCGGTCCAAGACACGCGCCGTAATTGGCCCCGCGATCAGCCAAGCCGCCTATGAGGTCGGGCCAGAATTTTTCGACCGCTTTATGGAGCAGGATTCGGAAAACGGGCGTTTCTTTGCCAGTGGCGCGGGTAATCGGATGCAGTTTGACCTTCCCTGCTACGGGCTAGAGCGGTTGCGCAAAGCGGGGATCGAGGCGGAATGGACTCGCTATTGCACCTATTCCGATCCCAAACGGTTTTATTCCTACCGTCGTTCTGTTCACGAAAAGCAGCCCGACTACGGACGCTTGATCGCAACAATCAGGCTTTAGCTGGGCTACATTGTTTCCTGTATCATGACAGTATCGGGGCAAATCGCGTCTTAGTTTCGCCACTTTGATCAATCGGCCACAAAAAAACCATTTGAAATCAATGTATATCCGGTTGCCCGGGGGCGCAAAAAATTTTCTTAAATTTTTTGCGCTCGCCATTCTTGCGCCCGATTGCCCGGCCAATTTGCATCTTGTCCCTAGGTGGGGACATCAACGATCGGCCGGGTCAACCTTCCAAGTTGGCCCCCTCCAACTCAACCCGGCTGACCAACGATGGAGAGACAAGATGGCAAAAACATCGAGATGGATGGCATGGATCCTCAAGGAAAGTGCCAAACCGCAAGACGCTTTGCCCTGGGCTCGTGGCAGGCCCTCCCCTCGTCTTTCCGACACGACCCAAAAAGGGTCAGACCGTGGCGAAGCAGACGCCCAAACGGCCTGACTTTCTTTTTGGCGAACAAGAGGCGCGCGCTCAGGACCCCTCAACCTCTTTGAGCGCGCGCCTTTCTTTTTGCTTTGCAGATCGTGACTTGACGGGACATGCACCGGCGCTCTTATCCTAAGACATGAGACGCCTGCTCCTTTGCTTCATATGTTTGCCCGGCCTCGCTATGGCCGAATGCCCCGCACCGTCCGAGCGATCCGAGCGGCAAAACATGCTGATGTCCGAGATCGCGAAAGCAGAGACGGAGGCAGAGGCGCAAGAGCTTTCAAACGCGCTCTGGGAAATCTGGACAACGGCACCGGATGACGCAGCGCAGGATATGTTGACCAACGGCATGGCGCGGCGCGGCTCTTACGATTATCTGGGGGCGTTGACGCAATTCGACGCGCTCGTGGCCTACTGCCCCGATTATGCAGAAGGCTACAATCAACGGGCCTTCGTGCATTTCCTATCAGGCTCTTACGACAAGGCGCTGCAGGACCTCGACCGGACGCTTGAAATTACCCCCGACCATATTGGCGCCTTGTCGGGACGCGCATTAACCCTGTTTGAACTTGGACGAGAGGAACAAGGCCAGCTCGCGCTACGCGCCGCACTTGCATTTAACCCGTGGCTGCCCGAGCGGTTCCGGCTGCGCCCACTTGAGCCGAAAGATCCTGACGATACCGAGCTCTAGCCCGTCACGGAAAGGGCTCGTTAACCAAAAACTGTCACTTCTAGAGCGTCAGGCCATTGTTTTTGAAAGATGCAACGGCTAGGCACGCGATCAGGGCCTTGAGCCTGTCCCACGCGTTTGCGGGCGTGGTGGAATGGTAGACACACCAGACTTAAAATCTGTTGGGCGAATGCCCGTGGGGGTTCGAGTCCCCCCGCCCGCACCACTTTCATAAAACAAATGCCGTAGAGCGTCGCGCTTGCACGTAGGCGCCCGTTCAACAAAACCGCTCAAGTAACCTCGACAGAAAGGCATCGCAGGTTTCGAGCTGTTCAGCCTCGATAGACTCGTCTGCTTTGTGCCCCTGCCCCGCCATTGAGCCTGGGCCGCAGACAAGCGTTGGCACGCCCATGTCGGACAAGACGCCGGCTTCGGTTCCAAAGGCGACCTTTGTCGGGCTTTGCGCCGCGATATTCTGAATTTCCCTGACCCAAGGCAGGGTCGCATCCACATCGAGGCCGGGGTAGCTATTGGTGCAAGACAGATCGACCTGTGCTGCGCCGCCACGGGTCGCCAGCGCCTCGATACGCGCGTAAAGCGCCTTTACATCCTGCGCGGCGAGAGAGCGCATCTCGAACTTCATTTCGGCCATTTCGGGAACTATATTGAGCGCGGTGCCGCCCGACAAAGTGCCTACATGCAAGGTTGTGTAGGGTACATCATAGCCGTCATCGAAAGGGCCGTCTTGCGCGATCTCGGATTGGAGCGCGCGCAACCCGGTGATGAAATCCGCGGCCAGATGCAACGCGTTTTGGAAGCGCGGGGCGAGCGCGGAGTGGCCCGCCTCACCGTGGAATATGGCCTTGTAGGCCGACTTGCCTTTGTGACCTGTCGCAATTTGCATTTCGGTCGGCTCGCCCACGATGCATAACGCAGGTGCTTTTAGAAGGGACGCAAGTTGGGACTGGATCTGTTGCAACCCCACACAGCCAATCTCTTCATCATAGCTCAGGACAAGGGCGAGCGGGCGCTTCAACGAGGCGTTTTGCGTTTTGATCGCTAGGGCGAGCGCGCAAGCGACAAAGCCCTTCATATCTGTGGTACCACGCCCGAAAAATTTGCCGCCCTCTGATGTGAGCTTGAAGGGTGGTTTGCTCCAGTCCTGCCCCTCGACCGGGACCACATCAGTGTGGGCTGACAAAAGCAGACCGCCCGCGACCTCCGGCCCGATTTCTGCATAGAGACCCGCTTTCTCGCCGCAGGGGGATGGCAGGCGGGTCGTGCGGAAGCCGGCCTTTTTCAACAGTGCCTCGACAAAGTTGATCAGGGCTAAGTTGCTCCTATGACTGACCGTGTCGAAACCGATCAGCTTTTCGAGGATGTCGAGCCGGTTCACGGGTTCATCTCCGTGATGCAATGCTCCAGAAACGCTTTGCAAACCCGGCGGCGCAAAGACCCTTTGGCACAAAGCACGCCCACGGGAATGGGCGGCACATCACTGATGAGCGGGACGAAGGTGAGGGGTTTTCCGTCAGGGGCATGCGTCCCGATGGGACGGTAATTTGCAATGGAATAGCCGAACCCATTGGCCACCAGACTGCGGGCCACGGCCATATCCTTGGTTCGCTCCGCGACGCGTGGTGACGCGCTGACCGCGTCGAAGAAGGACCGGAAGTAGTCAGAGCTGAGCGGCAGGTCGAGCAGTACCATTTCAAAAGGGGCAAGTTCGGCAACTGTCAGGCTCTCAGCCCCCGCCAAAGGATGATCAGGGGCGAGCATCACGAAAGGCGGAAGCGTTTTTATCGGGTGAAACTCCAGATCATCGGGGATGTCGATGGCGTAGCTGAGGCCCAGGTCAATTTCAGCGCGCCGGATGGCTGCGAATATGTCGGGCTGGGTCAGCTCGGTCTGGCTGATGGAGACGCCAGGATGCGCGCCCTCGAAAATGCGGCGTAGGTCTGGCACCACGATCTGCGCGAATGTCACCAGACAACCAAGCCTGAGCGGGCCTTGTACCGCGTCCGAGACGGTTCCGGCGAGCCGGGTCAGCTCAGTGGCCTCGGACAAGACCTTTTTGGCCTGCGCGGCCAAGGTGCGACCCGCCTCGGTCAAAGAGAGGCCTTGGGCACGGTGACGCAAGAAAAGGGCAGTTCCGAGCTCGGCTTCCACTTGCGACAGTGCGGTCGAGATCGAAGCGGAGGAGACGTTCAGGACACGCCCAGCAGCAGCGATACTTCCGACCTCCGTGACGGCGGTAAAATACTCCAACTGTCTGAGTGTGAATCGCGTCTGCATGACCCGATGGTGGCCGAGCCCGGATGCGCGGTCAAACATGCCCGTCAGTTGTCCCTATCAATCATCCCCGGGCACGCCGTAAGACGGGGCCTCCCGCGGGTCGATAGCTCGTTGAACATAAGCGTCGAGCTGCGGTTTGTAGACCTCCCAAGCCGTGGCGATGGCTTCAATCGGGCAGTCCTCGGTCCAGTCGCAGCGCAGATCGGCCACGGGCCAAGGCACCCGGTCGACCAGCTTGAGCCCGGCCGAATGCACAGGGCCTGCTTCGCCCCCTGCCGCAAGACCCGCGCGCAAAGCAGCGATCAGCCGGTCGCCCAGATGGCCCGTGCTGTTTTTAAAGCCGTCCACAATGGCGGCAGGCACGTCCTCATTTGCCAGGAGATTGCCGCCAGAGGCTACGTCCTCGCCCTGCGCTTGGGTCCAGATGCCAAGCGAATTGGGGCCAGAGTGAATGGCGGTGCTGCCCGCTTTGTCGATGGCCAGAACCTGCCGGTACTCGATGAATTTGCCAATGGATTGCACGCCCTGAATGGCCTCCGCCGCCGACATGCCGCCTTGCATCAAATCCAGCGCGAGGGGTCCGAGCGTGGGGTCCGTAACGTTCTGCGAGGCGACCGCGCCCACGCCTGCGCGCGCGTAAGAACAGCGTGCGGCCACAGCAGGGGAAGAGGATGAGATCGCAAGGCCAAACATCCCCGTCTCGGCACAGCGGGCCACGAGCGAGAAGGTCATGCCGGGATCACCGCGGTGCCGTCGATCTCCACAAGCCATTCGGGCCGCGCGAGCGCTTGTACCACCAGTCCTGTCGAGACCGGATGCACGCCTTTGATATATTCGCCCATGGTGCGATAGACGGCCTCCCGGTGGCGGACATTAGTGATGTAGACGACGACTTTGACCAGATGGCTCATATCGCCGCCCACCTCCTCGATCAGCTGCTTGATGTTCTGCATCACCTTATGGGTCTGCTCGACCGGGTCATGGCTGTCGATATTGGCCGCATCATCCAGGTTTTGCGGGCATTGGCCGCGCAGCCAGACGATCTTGCCGCTGGCCTCGGTCACCACCGCCTGACAGAGATCATTGTCGAGGTTTTGTTCCGGATAGGTGTCGGAGGTGTTGAATTTGCGGATGCGGGTATGGGCCATGAGCTGTCCTTAAATGCGGTATTGCGCTGCCAGCCATAGCTGAAAATCGCGGATCGTGCCTTCGTAATCGTCACCAGCAAGCGGGCCGGACAGCGCGTAATCTGATCCGAGAGCAACTTGCATGCGTTCCAGCTTTTCGCGATCCTCCTGATTGACCTCCTCCCACAGTTTGACGCGGGCCGCGACGGTATCGGCGTCCAGATCATCGCCATAGGTCGAGAGCGTCCATTTTACGCGCACTTGGCCAGCGTTCAGCGGGAAGAGGAAGAGAGAGACGAGAAGGCTCGCCGCCTGGCTTGCGACCTGAGTGGGAAAAACTGAGAAAAGCGTGGACCTGAGCCGTTCATCTTCAGTCAGGTTTGGTGCGCCCAGCCCGCGTGACGGAATGTCCTTTGGGTAGTTCGCAGCGTAGGAGGTGAAGCCGTCGCCGCCTTCCAGCTTACGAGCGAGACCTGTGGGCGTGTAACTGTGCAGCGTTTCCGGATGGACGACCGAGAGGTGGTAGCCCTCCATGAAATTCTCGACCAGGCATTTCCAGTTTGTGTTCCAGACCTCCTCCGCGACATGCGCGATCTTGAAATCGGCGCTTTGGTAGTTGGCCAGAAGCTTATCGAGAGCGGGATGGTCAAACGGCAGGGCGTCTGCGTCGAGGTTCACGTAGATGAACCCGTTCCAAAGCTGGATGTTGTGGCGGTGTAGGCTGCAATTTTTGGCGTCAAAGCCTGCGTTTTTCATGCGCGCCGCGCGCAAGAGACCACCGTCGAGGTCGTAGGCCCATGCGTGGTAGGAGCACACGAAACGCTTTGTGCTCCCCCTGCCCTCCGCCAGCGGCATGCCCCGGTGGCGACAGACATTGGCGAGGACCGCGATATCGCCATCTGTTTGTCTGACAACGATCAACGGCTCGTTTAGTACCTGCGCGGTGAAGAAGTCGCCCGCCTCACGAACCTCGTCCGCGCGACCAAGACAGTGCCAGCCGCGCCGCAAAACACCGGCTGCCTCCCGCTTGAACTGGTCTTCGCAGGTGTAAAACGCGCCGGGCATGGTCATGAGGCGGTCCGCGGGAAGGGCTGCCACCTGCTGCAATTGCGCGGAAAGCGTTTGCATGCTCACCCCTCGCCGAGACCAGCCGGAACGTAGGACGGATCCATCCGGCTCATCAGATATTGGGCGAAGTCAAAATTCGGGCGTTCCAGATGCGACAGATGACCCGGCTCCGCCCCATCAGCGGAAAGGCCGCGATAAACCTTCTCGGTGCAACCGCGATCCTCGACATTGACCTCGTCGAGGAGCGTTTTGAGGTCGAGCAGATTTTGCTGCGCCTCCGCGTCTTCTTTGTAGTCATCCGACATGCCCCCGCCAAAGCGGATTTGCACTTGACCGGGGCCTTGTGGATGCAGGCTGAGATACCAGAAATAGCCAGGCGTCAGAGTGATCAGAAGGCTGGGGTAGATCGCCAGCAGGAACGTCGTGCGCCGCTCATCGCCCATCAATCGGTCATTCTTGGGATGCGCCATCGCAATACGCAGCGTCTCGTCTTTCAGGATCGTGTGGTAATTGAACGCCTTGCGCCCGGGTGGGCAGATCATCTCATCGAGCTTGGAAAGGCCGCCAATCGTGCCCGCGTGGCAGACCGGTAGGTGATAGCTTTCCATGAAATTCTCGGCGAGGACCTTCCAATTCGTGTCCCAAAGATGCTCTTCAAAAAACGTCTCGGTGTAGTTGGTCATGTCATAGCCTTTGACCAGCTCTTCGACCTCCTTCAGCTCTTCGGCCACGGGTGTGGCGTCGGGGTTCAGGGTGATGAAGACCCAGCCGAGCCATTCCTCGCAAGCGACATCGGGCAGGCTGTAATCGTCCTTGCAAAAGGCTGTGTTGCCATTCATCGCGGGTGCGCCGCGCAGGCTGCCATCGAGATTATAGGTCCAGGCGTGATAAGGGCAGACGATGGTTTTCGCGTTGCCTCGGCCATGCAGCAGCGTCGACATACGGTGGCGGCAGACATTGGAGAAGGCCCGCAGCGCCCCATCCTTGTCGCGCAGCACGATCACAGGTTGGCCCGCCAGATCGCAGGTCACATAGTCACCGGGGTTTGCCAAAGCGCTGGCCCGCCCGACGCAGAACCAAGTTTTCTTGAAGATATGTTCCAGCTCCGCCGCGACGAAAGTCTCGGAGGTGTAGACCTCCGGCGGCATGGCGCGCGCCTGTTCGAACGGCACGGAGACGTTGGAGCGCAGCGTTTCGATCGGGTTTGGAATTGGCTTGGCGATGGTCATGATGCGGCTCCCAGTCTCAGGCGGATGCGGGGCGATAATCGCGGTAGTTGCGTTGGATCTCTATCTGGTCTGCGACATGTGCAGCGTCGTGCCAGACCCCCCAGATAAAGGTGGAGCCCCGGCGCGATTGCCATGGCAAGCCTAAAAAATAGAGCCCCGTCTCAGGCGAGACCCCGCGCTGATGGAGCGGTGCACCGGTTTGATCAAAGGCATGAGGCAGATCAATCCAGCTGAAATCCTGCCGGTAACCCGTCGACCAGATCACGGTTGTGATCCCGGCTGCGGCCAGATCAAGTTCCCGAATAGGATTGGTCAGACAATCTGGGTCGGCGGGCAGCACGTAAGCCTCAGGCTCCTCGGGCAGGTCGAGGCCAAACCGCTCGATATAGGCATCGGCCTGCGCCAGCATGTCGAGGTAATTGGCGTCGCCCGCCGCGATATTCTCCGCCAAATCACCATCGAACAAAAGCTTTCCGTCCTCGAAACCGGAAGCACGACCCAGAAGCGTCATACTCGCATGCGCGAGCCTGCGGAAATCAACCGTTTCGCCGCCCCGCGCGCCGCTGACCGAAATAGTGAGATGCTCAGTGCCCGGGGCTTTCGCGGCCAAATCCCAAAGACCTAAAACGCCGAGCCACCAGCAATAGTCGCGGCCGCGATAGCTGCGCGGCGGGCGATCATGGGGGCCTACACATAGATAGACCTTGCGCCCGGCGCGTTGCAGCTCATCCGCGATCTGCCCGCCGGATGAGCCCGCACCCACCACAAGCACGGCACCTTCGGCCAACTGATGCGGGTTTCGGTAGCTGGCAGAATGGATTTGCGCCACCCCTGCGGTTTCGGGGATGAAATCGGGAAAGACCGGCGTCTGGAATGCGCCCGTGGCGGACACGATGTTTTGCGCCTCGATCGTACCCTCAGATGTGTCGACCAAAAAACCGGACCGACCCGCCGCGCGTCGTGCTTGTTTGACCTCGACCCCGGTGCGGATTGGCGCGTCATGGGTTTCGGCGAAGCTTTGCAAAGTGTCAGCAACTTCATCCTTGCCCGGAAACCCCTCGGGGCCCGTGTTTGGAAAACTCATGCCCGGAAAGCAGTCATGCCAAGCGGGGCCGTTGGCCACGAGCGAGTCCCAGCGGCGCGACCGCCAGCTTTCTGCGATACGGTCCCGCTCCAGAACAAGATGCGGGATCCCGCGCCGCGTCAGATGCGCGCTCGCAGCAATTCCCGCCTGCCCGGCGCCGACGACGAGTGTATCTATGGTTTCGCTCAAAACGCACACTCCTTGGTGAACAAGCTGATTTTGCAGCTCAGTAGCCTCAAATAAAGCGCAAATTCCCAAAGGCCGCGTTAGGCAAAGCCTAACGCTGGTGGCACTCGATTCAAATGACTTCCCGAAGGAGCGGGCAGGTCGCCGAATTTGAAACGCCGGGGATTTCACGGATGCGGTTAAGGACCGCATCGAAATCGGACAAAGTGGATGTCTCAAGTTGGATGACCATATCCCAGACGCCACAGGTGCGATGCAGACGCACCACTTCGCTCATACGTTTTAGCGCCTTTTCAACGCTCGCTGCCGCATTGCCGCGCACCTCGATCATCATCATGGCGTGGACTCGCTCGCGCGTTTCGACCTCCCCCAACTCGACCGTGAAGCGTTTGATGGCGCGGGTTTCGGTCAAACGTGAAAGGCGGTTTTGCACGGTACCGCGCGCCAGCTTCAATTGCCCAGCGAGGGTCGTGACAGAAGCGCGCGCATCGAGCGTGAGCGCGTCGATGAGCTTTCTGTCGATATCGTCCAGTTCGATCATTTTGATTTTTTGACCTCATCTTTCTGAGCAAAATTATCAACGATCAATCAATTTTGAAAGAGACTGATCAAAATGAGCATCAGATATTACCTTCAAAGGAAGGCTACAGATGCAAAAACACTGCTCGATACTTGGAATACCCGTTGAATCAGGCGCCGGGCGGCGCGGCTGCATGATGGGCCCGGACGCTATGCGCACCGCAGGCCTTGCGGAGACGCTGGACAGCTTGGGCTATGTTGTTGAGGACCTCGGCAATTTGGTGCCACCGCAGGACATCGTAGACGTCAAAGGGCCCGCACATCTGGTCCGGCTCAGCGAAACGGTGGCTTGGACCCAAACCATTCACGACGCGGCCTATGCGCTAAGTCAAAAAGAGACATGCCCGATCTTTGTCGGCGGGGATCACTCGATGGCGGCCGGTACGCTGACGGCAATGAGCCGCCTCGCCGCCGAGCAATCCCGCCCGCTTTTTGTCCTCTGGCTTGATGCGCATCCGGATATGAACACGTTGAGCTCGACCGTGTCGGGTCACCTGCACGGTACACCCGTGGCCTACGCCATGGGGCAGGACGGATTTGACGGCATCTTTCCACCTGTGGATCACCCGCTCGACCCCGCGAAACTATGCATGATTGGCCTGCGCTCGATTGACCCGCCAGAACAGAAGCTGATCGGAGAGCTCGGCGTCGACGTTTGGGATATGCGTCGGATTGATGAGGGCGGTGTAAAGGGTGCCATCATCGACCTGTTGGAACGCGTAAACGCGGCGGATGGCTTGCTGCATGTCAGCTTCGATGTCGACTTTCTGGACCCCAGCATTGCCCCTGCGGTTGGCACGACTGTGCCGGGTGGTGCTACCTTTCGGGAGGCCCATCTGATCATGGAACTGCTCGCTGATAGCGGGCGTGTCACCTCCCTCGAACTCACCGAGCTTAACCCGTTTCTCGACACGAGCGGCAAGACCGCAGACCTGATGACTGATCTGACCGCGTCGCTGTTTGGCAAACGCGTGCTCGACCGCCCAACTGCTAGGAGCGCCGCATGACCCCTCCCTCCGCACTTGCCCTTGTACCCTTCGTCAGCGTCGCCAACATGATGCGGCTGATCCACGCCATTGGCCCGCGCAGTGCGGTGGCCGATATGGTTGGCTATATCGAGGAAGACTTTCGACGCTGGAAACAGTTTGACAAAACCCCGCGCGTGGCCGCGCATTCCGAGGAAGGCGTGATTGAGCTTATGCCCACGGCCAATGACGAGCTTTATGGGTTCAAATATGTCAACGGCCACCCCGCCAATATGAAACGAGGCTACCAGACCGTGACGGCTTTTGGCGTCTTATCCAAAGTAGCCACCGGCTACCCCGTGTTGTTGACCGAGATGACGCTTCTGACCGCACTTCGCACTGCGGCGACATCCGCTATGGCCGCGAAATATCTTGCGCCCGAAGGTGCCACTGTCATGGCGATGATCGGCAATGGGGCTCAGTGCGAATTTCAGGCCTTGGCTATGGCCGAGATTTGCGGGATCAAGACGGTGCGGCTTTACGATATCGATCCTAGCGCGACTGAAAAGTCGGCTACGAATTTGCAGGGCCAAGGGCTAGACGTCATTAGCTGCGCCACGCCAGAAGAGGCCATCGCAGGCGCGCAGATCATCACCACCTGCACAGCCGATAAACGCAATGCGACGGTGCTGACGGACAATATGGTCGGCGCGGGCGTCCATATTAACGCCATTGGCGGCGACTGCCCCGGCAAGACCGAGCTGCACCCGGATATCTTGCATCGTTCCGACATCTTTGTGGAGTTTCCGGACCAAACCTGGATTGAAGGTGAAATTCAGGTGTTGGACCGCGATCATCCGATTACCGAGCTTTGGCGCGTGATTTCGGGGGAAAAATCGGGGCGCGAAAACGCAAACCAAATCACGCTATTCGACAGTGTCGGCTTCGCAATGGAGGATTTTTCGGCGCTCCGCTACATCCGCGACCAATTGGACAAGCATCCCTATTTTGACGAGTTGGATATGCTGGCCGACCCTGATGAGCCGCGCGATCTGTTTGGGATGCTGCAGCGCTCCTCCGCTGCATGAAAGGAGGGGCGTGGCCTGAAATCGGCGCGGTGCAGGCTCAAATTGTTCGACCAGTCGCGATGTTCGCGTCGGATACATTCAATGAGTTCCATGATCATTTATGATGCGGTACCAACAACGCGCTGAGCTCAGGAGGCGCGATTTGACGGCTGCACCATCTCGAACCGAACTACAGGACATGCTTTCGAGGATTGACTGCGACGTTCGCGCGACTGCGGATTGGGGAGTGCCTGCACAGTATATTCCGCAACTGGCCCAAATTGAGCCTGCCCAACTTGGGATCGCGATTTGCGACGCGAGCGGGGAGTGCTTCACCGCCGGTGATGCGAGCGTGCCCTTTTCGATCCAGAGCGTGTCCAAGGTCTTCGCCCTGATCGCCGCCCTCGGACGGATCGGCGATCAGCTTTGGTACCGCGTCGGGCGGGAACCGTCGGGGACTTCATTCGATTCAATGGTGCTTTTGGAAAGCGAGGCCGGGCGCCCGCGCAACCCGTTTGTGAATGCTGGCGCTTTGGTGGTGACTGACGCGCTTTTGTCCGGGCGGGCACCAAAACAAGCACTGGCGGAGGTTCTTGGGCTCGTGCGCGCCCTCTCCGAGGATGACGCCATTCATATCGACGCGGATGTCGCCCGGTCGGAGCAAGCGACAGGTGCGCGCAACAAAGCGCTCGCGCACTACCTCGACAGCCACAAGAACCTGCGCGAAGAGCCGGAGAAAGTCCTGGGCACTTATTTCCACCAATGCGCGATTGAAATGACTTGCGTACAACTGGCCATGGCCGGACGCAGCCTTGCGGGGCTGCCGGGCGCGCCTTCTGTTTTGTCCGAAACAAGGGCACGGCGCATAAACGCCTTGATGATGACCTGTGGCCATTATGATGGATCTGGCGAGTTCGCGTTTCGCGTGGGTCTACCCGGCAAATCCGGCGTCGGCGGCGGCATTTTGATCATTGCCCCTGGACGCGCGTCCATTGCGGTTTGGTCGCCTGGGCTGGACGAATACGGGAATTCGAAAGCCGGAACTCGGGCAGCGGCCTTGCTCAGCGAAGCCACAGGGTGGTCGGTGTTTTGAACGACAACACCCCTCAGCAGCTGAAGCTTGGGTTGATCGGCGACAAGATCGCATCGTCACGCGCCCCCGCGCTGCACCGTGCAGCTGGCACTATTGCAGGGTACCAGGTCACCTATGACCTGCTGATACCGCAAGAGCGCGGTCTGCCTTTTGAAGCGCTTTTTGAATGGGCGCGAGACGCAGCCTATCACGGGTTGAACATCACCTACCCGTATAAAGAACGGGTTGTCGAATACGTCACTATCGATGGTGTGGAATTACGGGCGCTTGGCGCGGTGAACACAGTTTTGTTCCAGCCAGACGGGGCGCGCGGGTTCAACACCGATCACGACGGGTTCTTGTACGCCTTTAGGGAGGCCCTCGGTGATATGCATCCGGGCGTGATCTGCCTCATCGGTTGCGGCGGTGTTGGGCGCGCGATTGGCTTTGCCCTCGCGGGATTAGGCGCGGCTGAAATCCGCTGCGTCGACCTTGATCTTTCGCGTGCAGAACGACTTTCAGATGACCTGAGCCGCGCGTTTCCTTTGCTTCGCGCATGTCCGTCGCGCGATGCGGTGACCTCGGCGCAGGGCGCCCAGGGCGTGTTGAATTGCACGGCAGTTGGTATGGAGGGCAAAGGTGGTCCGGTTTTGACCTCTACTCAGCTAGACGGGGCCGATTGGGCTTTTGACGCCGTCTATACCCCTATGAAAACAGGGTTTTTGAGAGAGGCCGCAGCCGCCGGGGTCCAGATCATAAGCGGTTATAAGTTGTTCTTCTGGCAAGGCGTCTATGCTTGGAAGTTGTTTTCCGGCACAGATATCGATCCTGCGGCTTTGAGACGCGCCTTGGTCTGAAGCGCGTCACACACAGGAATTTCGAGCTATTTTTTTGGATTTTCGACCAAACGATCTACCTCACTTACTAGTCGTGGTCGGGTGCGGCAATTTGTAGAGCTTAACGCGCAAAAGTTTGTGTGGTTAGGCTTGGCCCAGCACAAAGAACGGAGCGGTTTCATGCTCGACGGCTTTTCCGCGGAACACCTGGCGCGATTTCAGTTCGCCTTCACTGTGTCCTTCCACATTATTTTCCCGGCCTTTTCGATCGGGCTGGCCTCTTACCTGGCAGTCCTCAATGGCCTGTGGTTGCGGACGCGGGATGAGGTTTACCTGAGCCTCTTCAACTACTGGAAAAAGATTTTTGCCGTAGCCTTTGGGATGGGTGTCGTGTCGGGCATCGTGATGTCCTACCAGTTTGGCACCAACTGGTCGGTTTTCTCGGACAAGACGGGGCCAATCCTTGGGCCCTTGATGGCCTATGAGGTGCTGTCTGCCTTCTTCCTCGAGGCAGGCTTCCTTGGCATCATGCTTTTTGGCCGCGAACGCGTCGGCGACAAACTGCATTTCTTCGCCACCGCGATGGTCGCCTTTGGCACATTGATGTCCGCCACCTGGATCCTGAGCGTGAACAGCTGGATGCAGACGCCTGCGGGCTATTCGATGAACGAGGTTGGGCAGTTTGTGCCGGAAAACTGGTGGGAGATCGTGTTCAACCCCTCCTTCCCCTACCGACTGACGCATATGGTGTTGGCCGCCTATCTGACCACGGCACTGGTCGTCGGTGGAGCCGGAGCTTGGCATTTCCTGCGCGGCACCGCCGGGCCAGCATCCAAAAAGATGTTTTCGATGGCCATGTGGATGTTGGCGGTGGTCACCCCGTTGCAGATCGTTGCGGGTGATTTCCACGGGATCAACACCTACGAGTACCAGCCGCAAAAAGTCATGGCGATGGAGGGGCATTTTGACAGCTACCCCGAAGGCGCGCCGTTGATCTTGTTTGGCATCGTCAACGAAGAAGAAAAGCGGGTCGACTATGCGGTAGAGATACCAAAACTGTCGTCCCTCATCCTCAAGCACGATTTGAACGCACCGATGGACGGTCTCGACACGATCCCAGATGAGCTGGAGCCGCCCATCACTATCGTTTTCTGGTCCTTCCGCGTCATGGTGGGGCTTGGCTTTGCGATGCTGGGGCTTGGGCTGTGGTCGCTCTGGGCACGCTACCGGCGAACCTTCTATGAAAGCATCTGGCTGCATCGCGCGGCATTCGTAATGGGCCCCACGGGCTTTGTTGCGGTGTTGGCAGGCTGGGTGACGACAGAAGTCGGGCGCCAGCCATTTACGGTTTACGGGCTTTTGCGAACCTCGGATTCGCTCGCCCCCATTGCTGCGCCCGCGGTTGCGGCCTCGCTCATTGCATTCATCGTGGTTTATTTCTTCATTTTCGGGGCGGGGACATTTTATCTGCTTCGCATGATGGGCGTACCGCCGAAAGACGCCGACAAGATCAAGCTGCGGGAGGGGCCGTTACGCTCCACCGGCATCCACCCCGCCCCACCCCCACGCACCACACCGGCGGAGTAATCGATATGTTTGGATTGGAACTCTCCTTTATCTGGGCCGGCATCATCGCCTTTGCGGTGTTGGTCTATGTTATTCTCGACGGGTTTGACCTTGGCGTTGGCATCCTTTTCCCGGTCACCACGGATGAGGAAGAGCGGGACGTCATGATGAACTCAGTCGCCCCCGTCTGGGACGGCAACGAGACATGGCTGGTGATGGGCGGTGGCGGGCTGTTTGCGGTCTTCCCGCTGGCCTATGCGGTCGTCATGCCCGCGCTTTATATGCCGATAACTTTGATGCTACTGGCGCTGGTATTTCGGGGCGTGGCCTTTGAATATCGCTGGCGCACGGAGCGTTGGAAGCGGGTTTGGGACATGGCGTTCGCGGGCGGCTCGCTTGTGGCGGCCTTCACACAAGGGATCGCACTTGGCGCCTTGGTGCAAGGGATCGAAGTTGCCGATCGCGCCTATGCAGGCGGCTGGTGGGACTGGCTTACGCCATTCTCGATCCTGACAGGTATCGCGCTGACCGTGGGCTACGCGCTTTTGGGCGCGACGTGGCTGGTGATGAAGTTGGAGGGCCGCATTCAGCGCCATATGCAGCGTCTGGCGCTGCCCCTCGCCGTGGGCACGGTCTGCTTCATGGGCGCGGTCAGCTTTGCGACGCCTTTCCTGAACGAAGAGTATTTCCACCGCTGGTTCGACTGGCCCAATGTGCTGTTCGTCTCCGTCGTGCCAACTCTGGTTGCGATCTGCATTGGCGGGTTGTTCTACAGGCTGCGGCGCATGAACGACCACCTGCCCTTCTTGTCGGCCATGGGCATGTTCATTTTGGGCTTCATTGGCATTGGCATCAGCTTCTATCCCAATATCGTGCCGCCTTCGTTGACCATCGTTGAGGCGGCCGCCCCGGACTCGAGCTTAAAATTCGCGCTGGTGGGAACAGTAATCCTAATCCCCCTGATCCTCGCCTATACGGCCTATGCCTATTGGGTCTTCCGCGGCAAGATTGACCCGGCCGAAGGGTATCACTGATGCAACGGATCGCGTGGTTCATCGGCATTTGGCTGGCCAGCGTCGCGGTGTTGGGCGTCGTCGCCTACGCGATCCGTTTGGTGCTGCTGTAAGCCCCATGAGCAAGGAGGCGAAGGTTCCCGCGACGCGGCTGTCGCGCATGGCCCGGATGGGTGGGTTGGCGGCGGGGCTTGCAGGAAATATGGCCCTGACAGGTGCGGGGCAATTGGCCAGCGGCAAGCGCCCGCAAGCGCGCGATCTCTTCATGACCCCCGCCAACGCGACCCGGCTGCGCAACCAGCTATCGCAAATGCGCGGGGCCGCCATGAAGGTCGGGCAAATGCTGTCGATGGAGGCCTCCGACCTGATGCCGCCCGAGTTCGGGGAGATTATCGCGGCCCTTCGTTCTGACGCGCATATCATGCCTGGCCCCCAGCTGAAGGCGCAGTTGACGGCCAGCCTTGGTGCGGGCTTCATGCAGCATTTCAAGCGCTTTGACGTCCACCCCATTGCCGCCGCCTCCATAGGGCAAGTGCATCGCGCGACCCTGAAAGACGGGCGCGAGGTCGCGCTGAAAGTGCAATACCCCGGCGTACGCGACAGCATCGACAGCGACATTCGAAACCTCGGCACCTTGATCAAACTGTCCGGTATGTTGCCGCGCGGCGTCGATCTTTCGGATTTGCTGGAGGAAGCCCGGCTGCAACTGCACGAGGAAGCCGACTACACGCGGGAGGCTGATTACCTGCAACGCTATCGCGCGGCCCTCAGCGATGACACGCGGTTCGCGGTGCCGGAGCTGATCGAGGAACTCAGCGGCACCGATCTGCTCGCCATGGAGTTCATGCCGGGGGGCCCTATCGAGGAGTTGGAACAAGCGGATCAGGAAACGCGCGACCGCGTCGCCACCGAGCTGATCGCACTGACCCTGCGGGAGCTATTCGAATTTGAACTGATGCAGACCGACCCGAATTTCGCCAATTACCGATACAACAAAGGGAGCGGCCGCCTCATTCTGCTGGATTTCGGCGCAACACGGGTTTTTGCCCCTGAAATGGCACCGCAATATCGCGCACTTTTGGATGCTGGGCTCAGGGCCGACCGAGCGGCAAGCCGAACTGCGATGCTGGACATAGGCCTCTATGACGCGGGCATACCGGATGCGGTTGAAACCGTCCTTCTAGATCTGTTTGCCATGGCGATGGAGCCACTTCGCAACGAGGCAATGTATGATTTCGGCGATACCGACCTGTTGGGCGATCTGCGCGCAGCTGGAATGGATATGGCCGAGGACCGCGCCTATGTGCCGCTCCCCCCTATCGACAGCCTGTTTTTACAGCGCAAAATTGGCGGGATGTATCTGCTCGCAACTCGGTTGCGCGCGCGGGTCAACATGCGAGCGCTCTTGGAGCCCTATGCCTCGTCTTCTGAGACATCCCGTCCCGCGCGCGCCTTATAGGCGGGCAAGGACCAGTTGTAGCGCAGTGCCAGAACACGGGCGATAAAGGCAAAGGTGAAGGCCGTTCCCAGGGACAGGGCGCGTTCCACCCCGGCCCAGCTCATCTCAATGTAGCTTGCAGACCCCAGAACGGCCGCAGCCACATAGATCTCGCGTCGCAGGATAATCGAGGGTTCCTGTCCAAGCGTGTCGCGGATGATCCCGCCAAGCGCGGCGGTCATCACGCCCATCATCACGGCCACGAGCGCCGAGGTCCCAGCATCCAACCCTTTGGCCGTGCCCACAACAGCCACCAGCGCCATACCAAAAGCGTCGAACAGCAGGATGTAGCGGTAGCGGCTTTCCATCAGATGGGCCGCAAAATGCACGATGATAGCCGTGAGGATACACGCCACGACAGGTGTCGGATCGACAACCCAGAACACAGGCACGCCCAAGACAAGGTCACGCACGGTTCCGCCGCCGACCCCAGTGATCACGGCAAGCCATATGAACCCTAGAATATCGAGTTGCTTACGCGAAGCCACCAACGCCCCGGTGATCGCGAAGGCCACGGCAGCTGCAAGGTCAAGCGTGTAGAGTATGGGGGTCGCCGTATCGAGAAACATGGGGACAGACTATCGCAGTCTTTCGTTCCAGACAAAAAAACGCGCCCCGGCAGGGACGCGCTTTTTCGGTTTGCTTTTGTCTTTGGTCAGGCGGCTTCGGCCTGGGAGCGACGCTCGCTCTCTTCGCGCGACAGCGCGACGGAGGTGCGTACCCCATTGCCGACAAATTCCATCAGGCCGGAGACCACGCGCTCATTGGGATCAATCCCCGCGCAGCTCAGAACTTCGCGCCCGTCGCGGGAGCGTGCCCAGCGAGCAATTTGTTCTGGTCCATTGCCATATTTTTTATCATCCGCAATGGCATCATCCAATGCGGCCAAGACAACGGCAGCAAAGAGTTTGCGTGCACGTTGACCCTGTTCAAAGTTGAAAGCTGTACCGTCTACGAAATCAGCAGCCATTTCGCGTCCTTTATTTTTGCTCTTGTATCTTTGGCGTGACGTCCCTTATGAAGCATATTTTCCGATTCGTCATTGCAAATCTTTCATGACAGCCATGCAATTTGCGCATGGCTTCATTAAGATTTTCACTGCATTTAGCGATCTTGCCCCATAAACATTCAACAGATATAGGTGCCGTCAACTTTTCTTCAACCTTTCGCCAGGGATTTGACACAATGCCAAAAATTAACGGGAACGAGATTCGCGGGGGCAATGTTCTGGAGCATAATGACGGCCTTTGGGTCGCCGTGAAGGTCGATCACGTCAAACCCGGAAAAGGCGGCGCCTTTGCCCAGGTTGAAATGAAAAACCTGCGCAACGGATCGAAATTGAACGAGCGTTTTCGCTCTGCCGACAAGGTCGAACGCGTCCGGCTCGAGCAAAAGGACCAGCAGTTCCTATACGAGACCGACGGGATGCTGACCTTTATGGACACCGAGACCTATGAGCAGATCGAGTTGCCTTCGGACTTGCTTGGCGAGCGACGCCCCTTCCTCCAAGACGGAATGGTCGCACAGATCGAATATTACGAAAGCGAGGCGTTGAACGTCACGCTCCCGCAAAAGGTCACCTGCACCGTGACGGAGACCGAGCCAGTGGTAAAAGGCCAGACCGCATCCAAGTCCTTCAAACCTGCGGTATTGGACAATGGCATGCGCATCATGGTGCCGCCGTTCATTTCAGTCGATGAAGCCATCGTGGTCGACACCGAAAGCATGGAATATAGCGAACGCGCTTGATCGCGATGCGCGGGATGGCGGGTGGGGCGATGCGCAAGCTGCGCGAGCGTCACCCAGCCAGCAAAAAACTACTTTCGCTTGCGAATTACCGGCACCGTTGAAGGTGAATATTTAGCTTCGGGATGGGGTGGATGCCCGTCTGTCTGGCGCCAGAAGGTCTGACCACCACGTCGAAGCCAAAACGGGATCAGAAGCAAGAAGCCGACCACAAATCCACCCGCATGGGCCCAGTAAGCCACGCCACCGCCGGACAGGTCTGCCGTCACCCCATTGAAGACCTGAAATGCCATCCAAAGGCCCAGCATCACCCAGGCGGGGATCGGGAAGATTTTGAAAAACACAATGAAAATAACAAAAATGTCGACCTGCGCTTTAGGGAAAAGCAGCAAGTAGCCGCCCATCACGCCCGCAATCGCGCCCGAAGCGCCCACATTTGGAATTGGGCTTGTAGGGTCGGCAAGTATCTGACCGAAATCTGCGAGCACGCCGCAAAGCAGGTAAAAGATCAGAAAAGGGACATGTCCCAACTGATCTTCGAGATTGTCCCCGAAGATATAGAGAAACAGCATATTTCCCGCCAGATGCATCCAACCGCCGTGTAGAAACATCGAGGTCACAAGAGTATGCAAGTCTACGCCATTGACGATCTCCACCGGCCGCATCGCCCAAGCATCCCAAAACGCAGCCAACCCTGATGGATCATTTGTCTGCAAAGGCCAATAGCTCAAGAAAATCAGTATATTAGCAGCGAGCAGCCCGTATGTGACATAAGGCGTTCGCTCAGACGGGTTGTGGTCACGAATTGGAAACATGCGGGCAGAGTGGCCTTCCCTGCCCGCTTTGGCAAGCGACCTAATGCAATGCTATCCCGCCGCCTCTGCCAGTAGCTGCGCGTTGCCGCCTGCAGCGGTTGTATCTATGCAGACATGGCGCTCGGAGATGACATCGGCCGCGCTCGGTTGGCCCGTGATAAGGGGAAGGATAGGACCCTCGCGCAGCGCCAAGGCCTGCCTGATGGACCGGGTGGTGCCATCGTCGCCCCACCAGATCACGCCGCCAAAATTATCGCGTTTGGTCCAGTCATCGAGCGCTCCAACCACAGCCTGACCACCCGCAGCAACTATTGCCTTTTCCTGCGCTTCTTTATCAGGGCCCAGGCATAGGATCGGAGCACGGGGAGAGATGGAAAGGCGGTTGCTCTCCCCGGTTGGCCCCGGCAAGACATGATCAGTCAGCGCCGGCGAAGGTGCGTCTGCTTGCAGGAACTTCATCAGGTAGTGTGGACCACCCGCCTTGGGCCCCGTGCCCGACAACCCCTCCCCGCCAAAGGGTTGGGAGCCGACGATCGCGCCGATCTGGTTGCGGTTGACGTAGATATTTCCGGCATGAACCTGATCCACAACTTCTTGGACACGGTCATCAATGCGGCTGTGCAACCCGAAGGTCAGGCCGTAACCGGTGGCGTTGATATCAGCGATCACCTGCTGGTGCGTCTCAGCCCTGAAACTCGCGATGTGCAGCACGGGGCCGAAAATCTCCTCTTTCATTTCTTCGATATCATTCACGCGGATTAGGGTCGGCGTTGCGAAATTGCCCTTTGCATCGGGGGGCGTTTCAAACATCACGCGGCCCTCCGCGCGAGCGCGCTCAATGTGAATTGCGATCTTGTCCCGCGCAGGCGCGTCGATGATCGGGCCGATATCTGTTTCCATATCCCACGGATCACCCACCCGCAGCTCGGCCATGGCGCCGGTCAGCATCTCTATCAGATCATCTGCGATGTCTTCCTGCACATAGAGGCATCTGAGCGCAGAACAGCGTTGGCCTGCGGACTGGAAGGCGGAGGCCACAATATCGCGAACGGCTTGTTCGGGAAGCGCCGTGCTGTCAACGATCATCGCATTGAGCCCGCCGGTCTCCGCAATCAGCGGCGCTTTGGCGTTGCCGTGGCGCGCAAGCGTGTCATGTATGCGTTTCGCAGTCGCTGTCGAGCCGGTGAAACACACGCCATCAATCCTGGGGCTCGCTGTCAGCGCAGCTCCAACCGCACCGCCGCCGGGCAGCAGTTGCAAGGCCGATTTCGGCACGCCAGCCTCATGCAGCAGCCGCGTGGCCAGCGCGGCAATCGCGGGGGTTTGTTCCGCCGGTTTGGCCAGAACCGCATTCCCGGTTGCGAGCGCTGCCGCGATCTGGCCTGTGAAAATGGCCAAAGGAAAGTTCCAGGGCGAAATGCAAGTAAAGACGCCGCGCGCCCTGCCCTGCTGTTTTGGAGCCTCGTCAGCATAATAGCGCAAGAAATCCACCGCTTCGCGAAGTTCACCTATTGTATCGAGCGTCGTCTTCCCCGCCTCTTTGGCCAATATCGCAAAGATCTCACCATGATGCGCTTCATAGAGGTCCGCCGCTTTGCGCAAGACTGTTGCGCGTTGCTTCACGTTAGCATCCCACGGGGTGGCATCCGCCAACGCACCCTCGATTTCTTCCTCGGACGCTGGCGCGACTTTCAAGTCAGTCTGCGCGAATGGAGCTCGCGCCGCCTCAATTTCAGTCATATCCACCGGGTCGTTCCAATCCCATCCGCGCGAGTTCTCGCGCGCGCCGAAAACCCGCGACGGGTGGCAAACTGCGGGCAACGTTAGCCCGTCAATTTGATCGAACGGGTCGGCGGCCACGGTCTCGGCCGGAACCTCCTCATCCACGATCTGGTTCACGAAAGAGGAGTTTGCGCCATTTTCCAGAAGTCTGCGCACCAAATAGGCCAGAAGATCGCGATGCGCGCCGACTGGGGCGTAGATACGGCAACGCGCGCCGCTGCCGTCCATGACAAGATCGTGCAGCCGTTCGCCCATGCCGTGCAGGCGCTGGAACTCAAACGCGCTCATGTCATCAGCCATATGCAAGATAGCCGCGACCGTATGCGCGTTATGGGTGGCGAATTGTGGGTAGATGCGGTCAGTCATCCCAAGCAGCTTTCGCGCATTCGCGATGTAGCTGATATCTGTGGCTTGCTTATGCGTGAAGACAGGAAATCCTGAGAGCCCCATGACTTGCGCGCGCTTGATCTCGGTATCCCAATAAGCGCCTTTGACGAGCCGGACCATGATCTTTCGGTCCAACTCTTCTGCCAGCTTGTAGAGCCAGTCGATCACATGGCCTGCGCGGAAGCCGTAAGCCTGAACGACGACCCCAAACCCGTCCCAGCCTGCGAGCCCTTCATCCCGAAGCGTCGCCTCAATCACGTCGAGCGACAGGTCCAGCCGGTCGGCCTCTTCCGCGTCGATGTTAAGCCCCACCCCGGCCTCGGCGGCTTGCCCGCAAAGTTCAAGCAGGCGCGGTTGCAACACCTCCATCACGCCGCGCTTTTGCGGTGTCTCATAGCGCGGATAGAGCGCGGAAAGCTTGACGGAGATCCCGGGATTTTCGCGGATATCTGATTTATTGGTGCGGCGCGCGATGGCATTAATCGCATGGGTGTAGCTGTCAAAATAGGCGCGGGCGTCTACCTCAGTCTTCGCGGCCTCGCCCAGCATGTCATAGCTATAACTGTACCCCTGCTCCTCCTGGGTGGTGCCGCGCTGCATTGCGCCCTCGATCGTCTCGCCCAGCACGAATTGGCGCCCCATCTCTTTCATGGCGCGCGCAGTGGCGGCCCGGATCACAGGCTCCCCCAGCCGCTTGACCATGGAATGGATTTGCCCCGCGATCCCTGGGCTGTCCTCGGCCAAAACCTTGCCCGTTAGCATCAACCCCCATGTTGAGGCATTGACGAGGGAGGAAGCCGATTTGCCCAGATGCGTCCCCCAATCGGACGGCGCGATCTTGTCTTCGATCAAGGCATCCATCGTCTCGGCATCAGGCACGCGCAACAAAGCTTCGGCCAAACACATGAGGGCGACGCCCTCATCCGTGTTGAGCCCGTATTCGGCGAGGAAGACTTCCATCAGGCCGGGTTTGGCCGAGCTGCGTATGTCGCGGACGAGTTGAGCGGCGTGGTTCGAGATGCTTTTTCGGTCTTCACTGGTGAGCCGAGACGCTTGGATCAGGCGCGCGAGCGTAGCAGCCTCGTCAGGTGCGGTATTGGCTCGTATTTGGGACCGGTAGGAAACGAGATCGGACATAGCGAATAACCTATGCAAAGGGGTTTTGTTTGACTTTATCCGTTTCTCAGTTCTATTTTTCGCCAGTTTTCAAAAATATGCAGCCTAAATCTCCATAGAAAGGGCGCCAGGAAGTGAATTCAAAAGACAAACTGGACGACTATGATAGAGCCATTCTGCGGCTCATGTCTGCTGAAGGACGCATTTCCATCACTGAGCTGGCGGGACGGATCAACCTGTCCAACACGCCCACACAGGCGCGCGTGAAACGATTGGAAAAAGACGGGATCATTCGCGGATACAAGGCGCTGCTCGACCCCGTGCAATTGGGCCTCGACCATATCGCCTTTGTTGAAGTGAAGCTCGACGACACGCGAGAGGCCGCGCTGCGCGCCTTCAACGAGGCTGTGATGGCTGTTCCGGAGGTGGAAGAATGCCATATGACTGCCTCCCAATTCGACTATTTGCTCAAAGTGCGCACCTCAGACATTCGTGCCTATAGGCGGGTTCTTGGTGAGCAAATCTCCGCGCTGCCGCATGTCTCGAACACCTCGACACATGTGGTGATGGAGGCGGTCAAAGAAGAGCTGCTTTAGCCGTCAAAAACAAAAATCCAAATGAAGACAGGAAAGAGCTGCATTGCGCCCGCCGCAAGCAGCACCAAACGCGGCAACCAGGTTTTAAACCTCCGCCACAAGATGCCGAGGCAAATCACGCTCGCAAGCATTTCCAACGGGCCGACAATTCCGCCATAGTGGTCCCGGTCCCAGTAACTGACAGGGCTAACAAACCTCCAATCCGTTACAGGCCAGAAATGCGCGCGAGCGTCGTCATGGTGCAGCGGAAAATCAAGCGCCAGATGCAAGAGCCCGGCGCCCGCAAAAGCAATGAACGCTGGGCTGCGCAGCCAAAGCGCAAAACCGAGCGCCCCGCCCCAGACGAAGAAAGAATTGTCGACCGCAAAGATAGCCTGCCAGAGGTCGGAAAAATACAGGACATTGAAAACGATCTGTGCCTCGGTGCCTAGAACAAACAAATGCCAGCCTGCCATCAGGTAAAGTGACAGATCCGGCGCTAAGGCACCGGCTAAGGCGGCTAGCGTCACGTTCAGTGCGCCCGGCCGCGCGAAAGCGGCAGCCCCAAAGATCAAATGGGCGGGTGTGTTCATAGGCTCTTTACTTCCCCCTCGCTTCGCGTCACCTCGAACTTAGCGGGAGGGATCCAAGATGACCAAGGCAATCATGATCCAAGGGGCAGGCTCGAATGTGGGCAAGTCAATGGTTGTCGCAGGGTTGTGCCGGCATTTTACCCGCAAAGGGCTGCGTGTACGCCCGTTCAAGCCGCAAAACATGTCCAACAACGCAGCGGTCACGGCGGATGGCGGCGAAATTGGACGCGCGCAAGCTTTGCAAGCACTGTCCTGCGACGTGCCACCGATGGTCGACATGAACCCGGTTTTACTCAAACCCGAAACCGACATTGGCGCGCAGGTCATTGTACAAGGAAAACGCTTCGCCACGCTCAAGGCGCGCGACTATGCCAAAGCCAAGCCAGAGCTTTTGAGCCGTGCTGTGGAAAGTTACCACAGGCTCGCACAAGACGCCGATCTGATCATCATCGAAGGCGCCGGCAGCCCTGCAGAGATCAATCTTCGCGCGGGCGACATCGCGAATATGGGCTTTGCCGAAGCGGTCGACGCGCCTGTCATTCTGACCGGTGACATAGACCGGGGCGGCGTGATTGCGCAGCTCGTCGGCACCCATGCTGTGCTGCCTGAAGCGGATCGGAACCGGATTGTCGGCTTTATCGTCAACAAGTTTCGGGGCGATGTCTCGCTTTTTGACGGCGGGCGGGTCGAGATAGAAAGCCGGACCGGCTGGGCCGATATCGGCGTTTTGCCCTGGTTCGCAGATGCCTGGAAGCTGCCCGCTGAGGATATCATGGATATCTCTTCCAGTGCGGGGGATGGTTTCAAGGTCGCTGTGCCGCGCCTTTCGCGGATCGCGAATTTTGACGACCTAGACCCGCTGAGCCAAGAACCGGGCGTGACAGTTGAGATCATTGAGGCAGGGCGCCCCCTACCCGGCGACGCTGATTTGGTTCTGATCCCGGGTTCAAAATCCACGATCAGCGATTTGCAGCATTTTCGCGCGCAGGGGTGGGATATTGACTTGCTGGCCCATGTAAGGCGCGGCGGGCATGTCTTAGGCGTTTGCGGTGGCTACCAAATGCTGGGCCGAAAAATCGCCGATCCTGAAGGCATCGAAGGCCCGCCGGGAGAGACAGAGGGGCTGGGTCTGCTGAATGTGGAAACCACTATGTCGCCGCAAAAACGGTTGGCGCGCGTTGAGGGGTTTGATCTCGCGTCAGGCAGCCCCGTGACTGGGTATGAGATCCATATCGGCGAAACGCATGGGCCCGATTGCGCGCGCGCCTGGCTTGAGATGGAGGGCAAGCAGCAAGGCGCTGCAAGCGCTGATGGGCGCATCAAAGGCTGCTATATTCACGGGCTTTTCTCGGCCGACAGCTTCCGGGCGGCATATCTTCAAGGGCTTGGGGCAGTCTCAGAGATCAAGGACTACGCAACA
Source organism: Litoreibacter sp. (assembly GCA_026710325.1). Taxonomy (GTDB): domain Bacteria; phylum Pseudomonadota; class Alphaproteobacteria; order Rhodobacterales; family Rhodobacteraceae; genus Litoreibacter. Next base: position 28,556 of record JAPORH010000017.1, read on the forward strand.
CAGGTCGACACGGTGCTCGACGCGCTCTCTGATCACATCGCATCGCATCTTGAGTGCGACACGCTCCTGAGCTTGGTCAAAGACACTTAGTCGAGCTCGCGCGCTGCCAAGGCGCGGTTGATCTCCTGACGCACAAGCTTGCGCACATTGCGGGTGATCCGTTCGCCAAGTGCGCCGGTCAGCTCCTCGCGCACGATATCTGCGACGAGCTCGCGTAGCACATCCTCGTTGAGCAGGTCTTCATCGAACAAATCTGGTTCGTCCTCGAGCGGTTCGGCTTCAAGAATGTCTAGCTCTTCATCTGCAAGCTCTGCATCCAATTCGTGGGTCTCGACCTCTGTGTAGGTGATCTCCCGTCCCGAGCGAACAAAAGTCGCGATCCCTGCAACCTCCGCGTCGTCTTGCTCCCGTGAAAACGGCGCACTGCCCGCCGTGACGACCTCATCCCAAGGTTCGGGTGCAGCCTCGGCGGCGGCAAGATGGGCATCAGAGTTGCGCGTACTCTGCCAGGTTTCCTCGTTAGCATCGTTTGAGGTCCGATCATCCGCGTCAAGATCGTCAAAATCCCAGTCGGTTTGAAAAGAAACATCTGATTTTGACGAACTCCATCCCGGGTCGATCATCGAGACTTGTGTTTCGTCCTCGACCCCAGTGGGGTCTAAGTCTGTATCCGCGTGCAGGGCGGAGGCGGCTTCGGCCTCTGAATGCGGCTCTTGCTCAGTCAGAGGGGACAGAACCTCATCAGTTGTCGCGTCATCAAAGGAAAGATCAGCATCATCGGACGATGGCTCGATAAACGCCTCAGCGTCGTCCAAATCGCTTTCCTCTGGCGCAGCAGAGCTATCCCCATTTTGCCCTGGTTGATCGTTGGCCTTAGAAGCAGGTGTCAGGTGAAGTACCTCTGCACTCGCTGGCTTTACCGGCGCGACCGAAACATCATCAGGTGAGAAAGCGTTGGGGTCATCCGCGGCTTCGTCCTCGTAATACTCACTCACTGGGCTTGGCGCGATCCAGTGCAGGGACGCCGTCGGGTGTTCCTCGGGCTCAGTGGAGGCGGGTCCACTGGCATTTTCAATCGTTTCACTGACGGAGGCGCGCAAACTGTCCAGAGTGCTTTGCTCCACCTGATCTCCGGGCAGCACACGTTGCGCCGAGGTCAACAAGAGCGCCGTAGGCTTTGCGCCCGTCGCATCAGCTTTAGATACTGAGTCGCCTGAGGGTCCGCGATCTGTTTCCTCGGGTTTTTCAGCGCCAGTTTCGGCAGTATGCGCCGTATTTGACACCAAACGTTTGATCGAAGACAGCACGTCCTCGACATCTTCAGATTGCTCAGAATTGGCGACTCTGTCTGACATCGCTCAGCCTCGTTAATTTTGTACAAACCGTAACGATTTGCTTGGGGGCTGACAACTAAAGGGTCAGATACTCGTTAATTTTCATACCGTTTTAAGATCCGATCCAGCTTGGCACCTTGCTTGGATCGTTTGATGGGCGCGGATTTTACGGCGTTGAAATACTCCGCCGGGTCATATTGCGCTACGGGCAAACCAAGGCCCGTGACCGTCAAATCGCCCATAGCAAAGAGAAGCTGATAGGCTGCGGAGAAGACCTGAGTTTCAAATACCACGCCATTGGTCCGCGCATTTAGCAGCGATTGTTCCGCATCAAGCACGTCAAGCGTGGTGCGCGCACCAAGCTTGGCTTCTTCGCGCACGCCTTCGAAGGCAACCTGTGCTGCACGGATTTGACGTTCGTTCGCCTCTAGTTGCGCGCGCGCGACTGCAAGCTGGGACCAGCTATCCGCCACGTTCTGGCGCGCGATGAGCACCGTTTGATTGAGATTTGCGCGTGACGCGTGCACCTGCGCCAAGGCACGTCGCTCCAGCGCACGAAGTTGGCCGCCCTGATAGAGAGGCACCGAAAGCTGCAACGCAACAGAGGAATTGTTATCCGTGCGCTCGTTGTGACCAACGCTGCCCGACAGGCTAAGCTGCGGCGAGGTTGCTTTTTGTGCGCGCGCCGCGTTTAGCTCGCTAGCTTTGACTTGATGCTGCGCCTGGTCAATGCTGGGCTGCATGCGAACAGCACGCGCGGTTGCGGCGTCCAGGCTGGCAGGTAGCTTGGGAAAGGACAGCCCGCCATTCAGCGTGCCTGAGCTGCGACCGACGGCTGCGCGATATTGCTCGCGCGCAATGGCGAGATTGCCAACAGCTTGCGCCAGTTGGCCACGTGCTTCAGCCAAGCGCGCCTCGGCTTGCGCGACATCCGTACGGGTGACCTCACCCACCTCAAAACGGTCACGCGCAGCGCGCAGCTCTTGCGTAATCAACCGCAGATTGCTCTCGCGCAGGTTGACCGTCCGCTGTTCTCTCAAGACGCCAAGATAGGCGTTGACCGCCGTGAGCAGGACGGATTGCTCCTGCGCCAGCAACTGCGCGCGGGTCGCCAGAACTGTCTCTTTTGCAGCTTCAACCGCAAGCTTGGTTGCGCCGCCATCGTAGATCAAAAGCTGCATCTGCAACTCCACCGACGAGGTCAAAGACCCGCCAGGGAAGTTGGACGCTTGGTCGGCTTGTGTGACGCGCCCAACAGCCGAAATCTGCGGCCGCAGCACCGACAAAGCCACGGCGACATCCTCGTCTGTCGCGCGCAACAAGGCACGGTTTTGTTCTAGAAGGTTTGAATTCTCATAGGCCGCCGCCAAAGCCTGGCGCAGGCTATCCGCGAAAGACGAAGTCGGCGCGAAGGCCAAAAAAGCGCCTAAAGCCAACGCAGTACTGCGCCGGCGCAGTTTTGAGTAACATATTACAAATCGTGTCATCGGCCTCTCGCCTCATAACCTATAATGAAAAATCTTGTGCCGCCTCGAACCCTGGCAAAACAGGTGCGCTCGCGTTGAAGGCGCGTCGCCAAGTGACCTGGCCATCAACAAAGTAGCCTATACGGCACTCACCCAAAGCGCCTTCCATGAAAATTGCGGCGATGCGCCCGCCCTCTTTGAGCTGCGACAAAAGCGTTTCGGGCACGGCCTCTACGCCGCCTTCAATCACGATAGCATCATAAGGACCGTGTTTGGCTGCGCCCGCGGTCAGCGCGCCTTCAAGAACCACAACATTGTCGGCCCCTTCTTCCAAAAGGCTGGCTTCCGCATCCTTGGCGAGCGCCGCATCTTCCTCAAGGGCTATGACGGCGTCGCACATGCGCGATAGAAGCGCCGCAGTGTAACCAAGCCCGGTCCCAATTGCCAAAACGACGTCGGAGTTTTGAAGCTCCATCACGTCCAGCATCTTAGCAAGACTGCGCGGCTCCAGGATCACGCGATTGGGGCTCAAAGCGATGTTTGCGTCAACGTAAGCTGTCTCTTTACGCCCACGAGGAACAAAGGCCTCTCGCCTTACGCTCAACATGGCGTCTATAATTGGAAATTTTGTAACGTCTGACGGCCGCACTTGGGTGTCGACCATCATCACGCGATTGGCAGAAAAATCAGTCATTGACTAAACTCTTCGGTCTAGTTTCGGTCATTCTCGTTTGACACAGAAATGTCGACCGAACAACAGATAAGACCCAAACCGAAGGCAGACGTCGGCATGGGTGCGACTTATGTGACAAGTTTTTCTACGATAGCCCCGGAGGAGCGATGTCATCATGCCGCATCAAAACGACATGGCCTTGGCTTTTAGACACGAAGCCAAAACATGCTCACAGAGGCTTAAACAACTGCCGCGATAGCTGAAGACACTTCAGACCAAGGTTCAAAGCGGTTTGGGATAGTTGACGAAGATCGAACCATCGTCTCTACCCATCACCTTTCAGGCCCCTGGCGCCAAACCCAGCAGCGTCGCTTTTTCGATCTAATCGAAAGAAAAAACCTAGTTGTGACCAAGGCAAATAATCTGGCTGCCGCCCATTCTCTCAGCCAATTCGGCCTTGACGACCAATTCCATGCAGATCAAAAAGAACTCACCACGGCGGCGAGTTGGCGGAGTGGTGACGCAGCGGATTGCAAATCCGTGTACACCGGTTCGATTCCGGTACTCGCCTCCAAACAAAATCAATTGCTTAACTAATATCTAGGCGTCACAACAGTGAGCTAAGTCTCTTTTTAATCTCATCGAAAATCGTGTTCCGATAAGTTCAGGAATGCTCAACCCTGTATGAGCGGAATCGACTATCCCGGCTTGAAATCGCGCGATCTCAATTTCCAACTCGAGTCCGAGGTCTGCGCTAACCACGATGTAGTCTGGAGCGGATGTTCGCTCTGCGCGCAGCTAAAGCCCGGAAGGAGCCCATGGCAGTCATTGCGATTTCTCGCTGCGCGCGCACGCAGCAAGAAAGTCGCCGCACGTGCGCGGTTCATGACGCCGCGCGGCGGCGGCCATCGCTGCCATTCGTTCACGGCGCAGCGAGAAATTTCAAAGCAACTCACTCTTCGCGGGACAAAACGGTCGCTGGTTTCGCGTCTGGCAACGACCGCTCTGACCTCGTTCCTTCTTCCGAAGAAATATAGAGAGGCTAAGCCGCGACGTCCGATTGAGCCTCGCAGCGTAGCTTGACATCGAACAGGTGATCGTAGCCAGAACCCTCAAGGATGGCTGCGATGTCACGGGATGCATCATGAACCAGGAGTTTCTCACCAGTTCGTGTGTGAAGCAACTTAGCGGCAACAATCAAAGCCTTGGTGCCTGCGCGCGTCGCCTGCTCTACTTCGCTCAGGTATACCATGACCTTGCCGGGCTCTATTGATCCAAGATTAACAATTGAATCGTAGACCGAGCCCATGCCTTTGCTGTCGAGCCGTCCTTGTAACCTCACGCGGGTGACGGGTCCCGTTTTTTCGATGCTAACCTTCATGGCCCATTACCTCCCGTCGCGCACTCAAAGAAGCAACTTCTTTTGCAATCGCATCTTGCTTCAAAGCTCGCTTGGATCCTGCGATCGCCAATCCTTCTAAGGTTAAGTCTGACCTGGAAAGCCCGATATCATAGAGTTCGTAGTCACTCATTCGGTTCAATTCAGCGAAGACGAGTCGGTTTCTACGATCCTCTGACATTTCCCTGAACGTCGAACGGATCGCATCGCGCATTCGCCGAAGCGCGGTACTGCTCCCTCTGCCGAGGGCGTTCATCGAGGCATATGCGAGTCTTTGGATTTCAGTTTGCCTTAGGCGCAATGCCGCACCGAATTTCGGGGAGTAAGTCTTTGTATCCATTTTCTTTTCCAATCCATGGGGAACCAAGCCGCTGCAGTGCCATGCCTCGACCAGCCCCGGGAAGATGCTCGGAGCGTGTTCTGATTTGTGATGAGGCTCATCTTGTGAACCTGTGCCGCTTTTTAGGGGTGGACGTTTACGAGGTGGTATCGAAAGTATCGCGTTCGAAACGAACGTTTCGCATTTTTTTTGGTTTTGTGCGAAAATCGCGCATCCGGAAAATTTGGGCATAGAGCATGGAAGAACTTGATAGCTTTGACCGCAAAATCTTGGCGCTGATGGAAGTCGATGCACGCCGGACCGGAGACGACTTATCCGAAGCAATTGGGTTATCGTCGGCTGCATGCCTCCGCCGCCTTCAACGTCTGAGAAAAATTGGGGCTATCGAGCGCGAGGTTGCGGTGATCAACCCGATCTACAAGCGCAAGGGCATCGAGATTTTCGTACTGGTGCGTTTTGATCCTCATAATCTGAAGCGGATTGGAACTTTGATGAAACGATTTGGCAAACATCCAGATGTCGAACGCGTCTGGTCGGTTACCGGCGAGGAAGACGTTGTGCTGTTCTTAAACTGCGCGTCGATGGAGGAGTTCTCTGACTTTGCGGATGCTTACTTGTTTCAACCACCCGTCGATGGATTCTTGAGCCTTGTTGTGCTCAAGGAGCTAGCGAAAGAGGCGAGCGTGTAGGTCGAACGCGGGCAAAGATGAGTAGCGCAGAATCCAATAACTTGGGCTCTTCCTGTCGCTTAGCCGCATCTTGGGCGGGAATACAAAATGGCTGCTAGCCGAGAGATCGCTCTGCAACGGGCAAGCCGCGGACGAACCGACCATTCATCTCGCATCGATGAATAACCGGTTCATAGTCTTCTAGGATTCAAACCCTCTTTTCAAAGCTATATCGAAGGCAGAATGCGCAGGCGATTATGCGGCCTTTCGTTCGAAAGCCAATGGGCTTTTGTATCCTAAGGCTGAGTGTTTCCTGCGTAGATTGTAAAATCCGTTGATGTATTGAAACAGGGCGGTTTCGGCCTGCCGTCTTGTCTAGCAAGATTGCCGCGAAGAAAAATGCAGCTGAGGTCTGAGAAACGCCAGGCGCTTGCGATCCTCAGCTGCAACCGTGTGGTGCAAAGACCACAATAGGGGGTGCATAGATACTGTCTACGAAACCATTGAACGCTTACGCAATCGCATGCAACCCAAAGCGCCCAAACCACAGACTATCAAAGGTAGACCAGCCGGCAGTGGAACCGGCGCGAGGTCGTCCAGAACCGGACGGAAGTCGCCCGTAGAACTGACCATCCAATCACCATCCAAATTGAGCGTTCCTTGGAAGAATGCGCCGATCGGCGTGAATTGTCCCATCTGTCCAAACAGGACCATCTCGACGGAAAATTCTTCACCCGCTGCCACGTCTATCTGTCCAGAAAAATCGAGCGTTCGTATGCCGCCATTGGTGAGAAAAATCGGGTCCGGATCAAGCGTGGACTCATAAATTTGGCCGTAATTGCTTGTCTCGCCGACCAGCGCCAAGCTGAGGCCATAGTTGTAAAAGTCCCGTAAAGGGGCAAGATCGCTCACGAGCAAATGGAAAATGTCCAAGGTGTAGTCAAAGGTGATGGTTCCGGCTGTATCTGCGATATAGCTTTGCCGTTCCTCAACGCGCCCCACACTTGCTGCAAATGCGTCCGGGCTGTTTTCCTGCGTTCGTGCAGAAACCCCGACCCTGTGGTCATGCGTGCCTTCATCCGAGGCGGAAAATGTAGATCCACCTGTGTCAGCCGCATTGAGAACCAAGGAATTCTCAGTATTTTCCGGCGGAGCGTCAGTTGCGAATGGGCCAATATTCTGAATACGGTCGTTATCACTCGTTTCAATGAAGCTTAGAAGTGAGACTGTGCCTGCCTGAGCAGAGGCACAAAAAAGCAGCAAACCGCTGAATGCGATTGCGCCAAGAGGCAATTTTGTCATGCCGAATTTCCTGTTCTGTTATCAGTGTCCAATGTCCGGGTTTGCCCTGCGAAGAAGGTCTTCGAGTGCACGCCAGCGTGTCGGGAAATAGCATCATCGAAGTTTCCGAACTTGAGGATTGCCTGAGGGTTTTATGAAGTTTCGAGGTGACCGATCCATATTTGGTGCGATCATCCACAAGGACTGTGCCGCTAAGAATTTTGATGTGTGTTCAGCCGGCTCATTCGGCTTGTTCGACGGTCACGATGTGCTGTTTTATCAGCTCGGCGGTTTGATCCCTGAATATCACTGGGCCGAGATGGTTCGCACCTTCATGGGCCACGACACGTGCCTGCGTCATGTTGCTTTTCAAAATCTCAACGATCCGGCGCGTATGCGCATGTGTTTGAGTTCCGTAAATCAGCGTTAAGGGTATGTCTTGTGGCATCGGTTCTGAACTGTCTTCATAAAGCAATGCGCCGCAATCCAAAGGTGCTTTGGGTGCCCAACGCGCCAGCGCGTCTCTGCGTTGGAGGGTCAGGGCTTCCCAGGCGCCGAGCCCGCCCCAAAACTCTGTCATCAGTTGGGCTCCGAATTCCGGAACCCCGCGCTCAACAGCATCCTGGATCGCAACGCCGAGCATCTCCAGATCTTGAAACAGGCGACGATCCGCGTGGCTTCCAAAGCGCAAGACGTAGAAAGACGTAGGCTCATAAAGACACAGCGAGGCGACCAATTGCGGATGCGTGCGTGCAATATGAAGGGCGATACTGCCCCCAAAAGAGTGACCAACCAAATGTACAGGGCCGCCAGCCCGGCGGATTGTGTCAACAAGCGGCGCGGCCTCATTTTGCAGGCGGTAATTTTCCATTGTCCAACCCCGCGCAACCATTTCGGCTTCACCGAGTTGCGGGAAGTCGTATGTACGGTTTACCCCCAATACATCCCTCAAATAGTGCCATTGTCCCGCACCTGCGCCAGAACTGTGCAGGGCCATAATGGGTCGTATGGCAGAGATACCTGACGATACAGGTGGGGAAGAAAACAACGCTTCCAACTCGCTTGGCGTCACTTGATCTGGTTGTGAAAAATCAGAGAAAATCTGTTTCATTTTGCTGCCTTTCAAAAGGATCTCAGTTGGTGCGAAAGGTTGTCTTGGCATTGCCATTCAACGTTTCACCGATGCGCCATTTGTCGGCTTGATCGGAACCGAATGCTTGATGATCCCATGAGGTGTTCGTGAAGATTTGCGCCTGCCATACGCCCCCTCAGTCAGGCATTGCCACTTTTCGCTAGGCTATCCCGACGTTAACATCGCGAATATGGAATACAGGTTTGAAGACTTCACACTGAGTACATCGCGGGTCGAACTGCGTTCCGAAGCTGGTTTGGTGGATCTGGAACCCAAGACGTTCGATCTGCTGTCATTTCTTGTGAAGAACCACCATCGCGCTGTCAGCAAGGACGAGGTTCTGGAGGCAGTTTGGCCGGGCGTATTTGTCTCTGATGCGTCAATTTCACAGGCACTGAAACAGCTTCGTCGCGCGCTCGGGGATGATGGAAGAAATCAGAAGTTCATCAAAACATTGCGAGGCAAAGGTTTTCGTTTTGTCGCTGACGTCACCGAAGTGTCCCTGAAACCTGCAATACCTCAAGACATCCAACCGACCAGCCCTCAAGGTCAACAAAAGCAGCAGCTTCCCGGTGTCGCGGTTCTTCCTTTTGATTTGGTGGGAGAGGAAAACGGGGATTTGGTTTTGGCCATGGCGGTGGCGCATGACGTCATTCAGGCTCTATCGCGCCTGCATTGGCTTCGCGTAATTGCGCGCGCAAGCGCCTTTCAGCTTAAAGGCCGTCCGCTGGGCGAAGTGGCCGAACACTTGGGCGTAAAGTACTGTCTGACGGGAACAATCGAACGTTTGCCTGATCGCTTGGTGATTGCGGCAGAACTTGTTGATTTGTCTCGAAACAGCGTTGTTTGGGTCGATCAGTTCGAAGGGCCGATTGATGACGTTCATGATTTGCGTGCAAAGATTGTGCGCGGCACTATGGCTTCAATCGAAATGCGCATCTCCCAGCACGAGGCACGCTTTGCTCAGTCAGATGCAACTGAAAGCCTTGATGCGTGGTCCGCGTTTCACGTTGGCCTCATCCATATGTATCGGTTTACGCAATCGAACAATGCCCGTGCAATCTCGTTATTTGATCGGGCGATTTCGCTGGATTCCACATTCGCAAAAGCGCATGCAGCTCTGTCATTCGCGCATTTTCAGAGTGCGTTCAACGTGTATGACGGCACAGACAAATCCGGGTCAGCGAAGCTGGCGGTTGCGGCCGCTGAACGCAGTTTGGAACTGGATGAATTCGACCACTTCGCAAATTTTGTCCGTGGCCGAGCCTGTTGGCTGACCGGAGACTTGGAGCGTGGACTTGGTTGGGTATCGCGTTCCATTGAGATAAATCCCAACTTTGCGCAAGGGCATTACTCGCAAGGCCTGTTGGGTGTTTTGTCTGATACTGACATCGACTTCTTGGGGGCCTCCGACCAAGCCACGTTGCTCAGCCCGACGGATCCGTTGATGTATGGGTTTCATGGCATACGTGCACTCGGGTACCTTCACGAGGGCGCCTATGCAGACGCCGCGATCTGGGCAGACAAATCAGCGCGTGCGCACAATTCCTTGGTAGTGATGGATCTGGTCGCTGTGATCGCCAATGATCTGGCAGGGAATGGTGACGCGGCGCAACGTTGGGCTTCCCGCGCGCATGACCGACATCCAGGAATAAGCAGTGCGTACTTGTTCGATGCGCTGCCCTTCCGGAACCCCGATTTTCTCGCCAAGGCCACGCAGGTTCTCGGAAAATACGGGGTCTAAGGCGCGCTGAAACGTTTGTCCGATTACGGACAGGGCCAACTTAAGCGCTTCCGGATGTTTTCCTCTGACGTTTCAAGAAATCCTCACAGAACCATCAAATGCGGCTCAAGCACGAACGCCAGGGTCTTTCTAAGGCTGATGCGATCAAATCAGACCTTTGAGAGGACCCAACATGCAACGCATCTTGATCTTTGTGTACGGCATCGCCGCTTACATTCTTTTTCTGGCAGTCTTTGGCTATATGGCTGCATTTCTTCTGCAACTGTTCGTACCAAAGAACATCAACGACCTGGGAATTTCTGCACCCGGAGGTGTGCTTGGCGCAATTGTCCTTAACATCGCGCTGATCGCATTATTCGGTTTCTTGCACAGTCTGTTGGCCCGCGATTGGGTCAAATCAAAGCTGTACGGCGTCCTGCCCCGCGCCGCGGAACGCAGCACTTATGTTGTCCAGTCAAGCCTCTGTCTTGCGCTGGCAATGTGGCTTTGGCAGCCATTGGACACCATTATTTGGTCCGTTTCAGGACCCATGCAGATGATGGCTTTTGCCTCCTTTGCTCTGGGGACCATGCTTGTGCTTTGGTCCACATTCCTGATTGACCACTTTGAGCTGTTTGGCTTGCGGCAAATCTGGACACATCTGCGCGGGAAGGACATGCCACAACCAGAATTCAAAACACCAGTGCTTTACCGTTTGGTGCGCCATCCTATGCAGCTTGGGATCATCGTTCTGGTATTTTCAACACCGCATATGACAGTTGGTCACTTGCTCTTTGCCAGTTCAATGACGGCCTACGTTTTTGTTGGTCTTTACTTTGAAGAGCGGGCTTTGCTGCGCGTTTTCGGTGCACGCTATGAGGTGTATCAGAGGGACGTTCCCTTCTTATTTCCGCTTCCGTTTCGGAAAGCCAACCGTCGTTCAAACACCGCTGACCTGTAGGTCAGACCTATGCCAGCAGGTGCGCCAACCTGCAGGCCCACTCCTTACAATTAGGACTTAAGCCAATGACACAGCATCAAATTATTGCATCTCAAACCTCACTACTTGACCGCCCAATCTGGAACGCGCTGAACACAGATTTTGCCCCAATCGCAGAGTGTATGGGAACAGCGCGAGCGCTGCCACGCGAGATGAGCCCATTTGCTGCGTGCGCAGGACTTGCGCTAAACCAGATCCGGGACTTCCTTTTGCTCATCGCGCACCGAAAGGAGCCCGTGATGACGATCGAAGTGGAAACACCCATATGTCGGCGTCAGTGTATCTTGGAAGACCCAACAGTCGGTATCCAGATGATTGCCAAGCAGCCAGAGCCGCCGAAAAACACATTAGCAGTTCGCGACCTGAGCGATGCACATGCCACACAGGTTTTGGATTTGGCCGAGCGTTGCAAGCCAGGTCCGTTTCGGTCCCAAACCCATCGGCTGGGTGACTTCATTGGTGTGTTTCGAGACGAGAGACTTGTTGCAATGGCGGGTCAACGTCTCAAGCTGCCGGGCTTCACCGAAATCAGCGCCGTTTGTGTTGAACCGGAGTATCGCGGGAGCGGCTTCGGAGCAGAGCTGGTGCGATGCATGAGCGAACGCATCCCGGATAGTGGAAACGTCCCTTTCTTGCATGTCTATGCATCCAATACCTCAGCAATTGCGCTGTACGAGCGTTTGGGTTTCGAAGCCCGCGTTCAAGTTCAAGCAACCAACTGGATCAGAAACGCGGCGGTCCAGCACGACTAGGGTCAGGATCCTTGGCACACCACTGGCTTGCGGCAATGTGATAATCTGTTGGTAGCCAAGACTACCCGTCTACGCCGCTCAAAGGAGTTCCTACATTCAGCCCACCCTTTGTCCACCCATCAAAAGCTCTACGGACGAGTGGGCCAGTAGCGTAGTGAAAGACCAGCTCGTGGCGGATGTCGCGCTCAAAGGTGGGCATGACTTTCAATAAGGCCAGCCTAGCAACTTCAACGGCATTAGCATTACCAAGCTCGGCATAAAACCAGACCTGATGGGCATGATACCACGGAAAACCGGGCATCGGCACCTTCTCGATCTCCAGCAGTGCGGCTT
>JAPORH010000006.1 GCA_026710325.1 Litoreibacter sp.
GCAAATGGCGGGGCCATGTCTGCGGGCGTGAGGCTTTGAAGGCGGTTTTTCTGAGACATGGCGAAGCTCCTGAGCTGGGCCTGATCAAATTGCAATTCGCATCGCGCTACAAGCTCGGATCACCCAGAAGCCTAAGTTGCATCGGCAAGCAGGATTGTCCTAACTGGCGGGAGCGCGCTGATTGGGAGAGTTGCGAGATGAGACGATTGGATTGGGCTGACCGCCGCGCCCCGGAATTCGACCAGATTGACCCAGCAAGTGCCATCGCCATTCTGCCAACGGCTGCGATTGAGCAGCACGGGCCGCATCTGCCGGTTGGTACGGACATGATAATCATGGACGGGATGCTTGACGCCTTTCGCGCCGCCTGCCCGGACGACCTCGACCCATGGATTTTGCCGGTGCACGCGGTTGGAAAATCCAACGAACACCTTTGGGCGGGCGGCACAGTAACGCTGAGCGCCGCAACTGCGCTGACCGCCTGGACGGAAATTGGGCTGTCGGTGGCGCGTAGCGGGTTCAAGAAAATCGTGATCGTGAACAGCCATGGCGGTAATCTTGACCTGATTTCCATTCTGGCGCGTGAATTGCGGGTTCAGGCCGGAATGCTCGCGGTGAAATGCCAATGGGGCAGCTTTGGTTACCCTGATGGGCTCTATGACGAATGGGAAAATACATATGGCTTGCATGGCGGCGATGTGGAGACTTCTCTGATGTTGAACTTCAGGCCCGACACGATAGACATGGATCAAGCAAAGCGCTTTTCCTCGAGCGCAGAGACGGATGTTGTCCCGCCGATTGGGCCTATCAGCCGAGGCTGGATCGCCTCCGACCTGAACCCGGACGGCACGGTTGGCGATGCGACGCGCGCGACGGCCGAAAAGGGTCGGTTGACCACCGAACAACAGGTTGCGGGCTTTATCGATCTGTTGCGGCAGGTGCGCGACATGCCTGTGCCGTCAATGCCAACCGGGCACGGCCCGATGCCTAATTCTTAGGCGAAGGCTCGCCAACATCGAATTTCAGAGCGATTTCTCTTGGCGTCAGGGATGATTCCCGCGCAACTTGCAGGAGTCCTCTGGCACAGGACGTCAAAAACAGGGCCTGACACGTAACTCGCGTGAGGGGCTAATGTGTATAATTATCACAGCACAAAACCTGTAGCCAAATGTGGCGCAAAGCTCCTCACTCGTTATCCGACAGGAGCCTTGAATGACCTTTTACACCAGAACGGGATCGAAGCTTCCCGATCATCTCGAACTCTCCGCAAAAGCCGCAAGGGAGAAAGGCGACGGCCCGTCACGCCGTGAGTTTTTGTCCATGGCCACAGCCTTCGGAGCGACGGCGGCGACCGCCTATGCGATGCTCGGCACGGCGCGTCCAGCGCTCGCCAGCACCACGCCCGTGCGCGGCGGCGTTGCCCGCATCCAAGGCGAGCTGCGCGCTATGAAAGACCCGCGTACCTTTGATTTTAACATGTTGGCCAATGTCACGCGCGGCTGGCTTGAGTATTTGGTGCAATATGAAAATGACGGCACCTTCACCCCAAAGCTGCTTGAGAGCTGGGAAATCAATGACGACGCAACCGTCTACACCCTGAATGTTCGCCCCGGTGTGACCTGGAACGACGGCACGCCATTCACCGCCGCAGATGTCGGCCGCAATATCGAGCGGTTCTGCGAGAAGGATTTCGAAGCGAACTCCATGGCGTCGCGCTTTGGCGTGATGATCGACCCGGATACAAATCGTGCGATCCCGGGCACGATTGAGGTCGTGGACGACCTGACCTTGCGCCTGAACCTGCCCGCGCCCGATATCTCGATCATTCCGAGCCTCGCGGAATACCCTGCGGCCATCGTGCCCGAAGGGTTTGACGCCGCGACGATGCTGGACAACCCGGTTGGCACCGGGCCGTACCTGCCCGAAGGTTATTCGCCCGGGGTGGAAGGCTCGCTCGTGCGTAATGAGGGTCACAGCTGGTGGAATGAGGGAAATGGCGCCTGGCTCGACCGGATCGATTTTGTCGACTACGGCGTGGACCCGGCGGCCTTCTTTGCAGCGGCTGACGCGGACGAGGTTGACGCGGTACATGCAACTGAGGGTGAATTTATCCAGCTGTTCCAAACCCTTGACGGGTGGCGGGAGAATGAGGTCGTCTCGGCCGGCACGATCCTTGCACGCGCGCGCCAAGATGAAGGCCCGTACGGCGATGTGCGCGTGCGCCGCGCGCTGGCCTTGGCCGTGGACAACGCGAAGGTGCTTGAGCTGGGCTATGCCGGTCTGGGCGAGGCGGCAGACAACCACCATGTTTGCCCGATCCATCCCGAATTTGCCGATATCGGGCGCCCGGCCTATGACCCGGAGCAAGCCGCAGCCCTGATGGCTGAGGCAGGTGCGGCGGATTACGAGCATGACCTGATCTCACTCGATGGGGGCTTCTGGCGCGACACGGCCGATGCAATCGGCGCGCAAATTCGCGATGCGGGTATCCCGCTGAAGCGCACCGTGATCCCGTCAAACTCCTTCTGGAACAACTGGGACAAATACCCGTTCTCGGTGACGAACTGGAACCACCGCGCGCTTGGCGTGACAACATTGGCGATTGCCTACCGCACCGGCGAGCCCTGGAACGAGGCGGGGTTTGAGAATGCGGAGTTCGACGCGCTGGTGACGCAAGCCTTGGGCGAGCCTGATCTGGAAGCCCGGCGCGCTTTAATGGCCAAAGCGCAGCAGATCATGGTCGACGAAGGGGTGATCATCCAGCCTTACTGGCGCTCCATGTACAACCACTGCAAGTCGAACCTGATCAATTTCGACGTTCATGTCGCGCAAGAGATCCGGATCGACCAGCTTTGGTGGGACGAGGCCTGATATCAATCTTGCCCCGGGCCGCCACATCTGTGATGGTCCGGGGTATCTCTGGCACAGATAGATAGGGCCAAATCGCGCGGCACAAGGCGTGCGTGAAAGGTCGAGATACGTGTTGAAGAAAGTTGACCAGACCCATGACGCAAGAGACATCGCCCAAGTGGCGGTGCCCGAAAGCATGCTTGCCGATCCGGACCGGTTCGGCGGGAGGCGTGACGGCGGGTGCCGGATTGGTACGTTGCACCTGCGCGAGGGTCGCGTGGCCGGGATGAGTGCCAGCGCTGAGCTCGCAAAGTGTATGGTGCTGCCGAAGCTGACCGAGCCGCATGTCCATCTGGACAAGTGCCACACGATAGAGCGGCTTGGTCCGATTGGCGGTGACCTGTCTGCTGCCGTGGCCGCGCAAATGAAAGACAAGGCGCGTTGGAGCGCGGAGGATTTGGAAACCCGCATGCGGCGCGGGTTGGTTGAACTGGCACGGGCCGGATGTGGAACCGTGCGCACCCATATCGATTGGAGGGAGATTGAAGCGCCGCCGCTGGCATGGGAGGTTGCGTGTAGCCTGCGTGACGACGCACAGGCCTTGGGGATTGAGCTGCAAATCGCGGCGCTGACCGGTATCGACCAGATGGCCAAGGCTGGCTTTGCCGAGGCGGTAGCGCGGCGCATTGCTGCGGATCAAGGCGTACTCGGCGCGTTTATATTGCATCATGATCAACGCAAAGAGGGCCTGGCCAACTGCTTCACCGCCGCTGACACGCACGGATTGGTATTGGATTTCCATGTCGATGAGGGGCTCGATCCGTCGCTGGATGGGTTGGAGCTAATTGTCGACACCGCGCGGGAGACAGCGTTCGAAGGCCCGGTGCTGTGCGGACATGCCTGCAGTCTGGCGAGCCGGACGGACACCCTGCCGAAAGTGGCGGAGGGGCTTGCGGAGTGTGGTATCTCAGTAGTCGCGCTTCCGACGACAAACCTGTACCTGCAAGGGCGCGGGAACGGTACGCCGACGCAGCGCGGGTTGACGATGCTCCATGAACTTGGAGCGGCTGGTGTCAATACCGCTCTCGGCTCAGACAATGTGCGCGACGCGTTTTGCCCTGTCGGGCGGCATGATCCGATGAACAGCCTGCACCTCGCTGTACTAACGGCCCATCTCGACCCACCTTTGAACGACCACCTGCCCATGATCACGAATGCCGCCGCCCGCGCGCTCGGTGTCAACGAGCGCAAAGTTGACAGCTGCGCCAGCCGCGACCTGATCCTACTCGACGCGCCCGACCTCAGCACTGTGCTGGCAAATGGCACGCGCCCTACCCGATTGACCGATTTTACCGAAGGAGCCCTCCCTCATGGCTGACCGCGACTGGCCCCGCATCGCCGCAGCGCTTGCACCCGTCGAAGTGATCGACGATCCGACAACGATCAAGAAACGCTCCCGCGATTTCTTTTGGTACAGCCCTGTCCTGAACGAAAAGCTGCGTCGTTCCTTTGGCGATCTGGTCGTGCGGCCCAAGACGCGCGACGAGCTGGCCCATGTCTTGAGCGTCGCCTATGCCGAAGGTGCCCCCGTCGTGTTGCGCGGCGGCGGGACCGGGAATTACGGGCAGGCCGTGCCGCTGCAGGGCGGGTTAATCGTTGAAACCACAGCGATGACGCAAATCCTTGAAATAGGTGAGGGCTATGTCCGCGTCGAAGCCGGTGCGCTGATGTCCGATATCAACGCAGCCCTGATCGAACAGGGGTGGGAGCTAGCCATGTTCCCCTCGACGCAGGACATTGCCACCATTGGCGGCTTCATTGCGGGTGGTTCTGCCGGGATTGGCTCCATTGCCAATGGGGCGCTGCGCGAGAAGGGCAATATCATCCAGCTCAAGGCGCTCTCCGTCGAAGACAACCCGGTCGAGCATGTGTTTGACGCGGAGGACAGCTTGCAAATCCATCACGCTTGGGGGCTGAACGGCGCGATCACCGAGGTGACGTTGCGAACCGTGCCAACCCGCGACTGGATCGGCTGCATGGTCGGGTTCGACACTTATCGCGATTGTTTTGCGGCTGGGTTTACGTTGGCATTTTCGACCGAGATCGGGCGCAAGCTGTGCTGCACGGTTGACGCGCGGATCGTTGATTATTTCCCGCGGTTGGACGAGCATATTCCGAAACGATCAAACCTTTTGGTCGCCTTGGTCCCGCGGGAGGATATGGAGGCGTTCCGGGCTTTTGTCGCTGAGAGTGGCGGCGCATTGCATCTGGCGATGGATGACGCGGAGCGGCAGGCGCTGAAACTGCCGCATGTGTTTGAGTTTGCTTACAATCACACCACGTTGCAGGTTCTGAAGGCTGACCGCAGCGCGACCTACCAGCAAGTGGGCGTGCCGGACCCGTCTGACGCGGACCGCGTGGCGGCCATGGCGGACAGTCTGGGCGATGAGGTCTGGCCGCATCACGAATTTGCCCGGGTGAATGGGGAGATCGTGGCGTTCGATCTACCGATCATCTGGTTCAAGGATGAGGCGCGGCTGCGCGAGATTGACGCGACCTATGAGGCGGGCGGCTTCGCCGTTTACGACGCCCACACCTATTTCGTTGAGGGAGGCGGGTTGAAAAATGTCGATTACCGCCACCTTGCTTGGAAAAAACGTCTTGATCCCAAGGGCTTGCTGAATCCCGGTAAATCCGCGGCTTGGGATGATGTACGGCACCTTTCCCCTGAGGAAATTGAAGCGCTTGGCAAAAAGGACAGCGCAGCATGAGCAGCTTGGCAACAGAACCACTTTGCGACGCGTTCGGGGAGGTTGTGACCGGCATCGACATCAACGATGTCACGGCAGAAAACCTATACCCTGAGATCCGTGCGCTCTTCGAGGCCCGCTCCGCCCTCCTCTTCCCGGCGCAAGAGATGACTGATGAGACACATTGGCGGCTGGCGAACCTGTTTGGCCCGGTCGAAGACAGAAAGGCGGACGAGCGCAAAGCAGGCGAGCCAATGGAAATACCTGAGGTCTCCAACGTCCGCGAGGATGGTTCCACCACAGAAAAGATGGACCTGCATACGCTCAACTTGAAGGCCAATTTCTTATGGCATTCTGACAGTACGTTTTTGCCCGTGCCCGCCTTGGTGAATGTATTGACCGCCAAGATCGTGACCACGGATGGCGGCGCGACGGAGCTGGCAAGCACGCGCGCGGCCTGGGCCGCGATGCCAGATGCGCTGCGCGCCAAGATCGAGGGACGGGGCATCTGGCACCGCTATAGCCATTCCCGCCGCAAAATCTCCGAGGAACTGGCGGCGCTACCAATGTTCAATAAGTGGCCGGATCAATGCTGGAAATCGGTCTGGACCAACCCGATGAACGGGCAGGAGGCACTTTACCTTGCCAGTCATGCTTTCAAGGTCGAAGGGTATACGGAGGCCGAGAGCGCTACGCTGTTGGACGAGCTCATTGCCTTTTGCACCCAGCCACAATTTGTCTATGCGCATCGCTGGTCCGTGGGCGACGTGCTTTTATGGGACCAGCGCGCCGTCATGCATCGCGGCACGCCCTGGCCTTTCAAGCAGCCGCGCAAGCTGGCCAGCATTTGCGCCAGCGTGCGGCCTGAAGATGGGCTGTCTCAGATGCGGCCAGAGACGATGGGGGCCTGAACGGTGGAAACGCTTTTTCTGCTTGTTGACGCGGCCATGGTCGCCGGGCTTGCGGTCTGGATGACCATCGCGGTGGCCGACAATTGGCGCTACCCCAAGCTCAACGAGGAAGCCGTGGCAATGGTGGTGCGCTTCGACTTGATGGAAGAGCAATATCCCGACGACTTCGCGCAGCTGGCGCACCGCAAGATCGATGACCCGCGCATCATCAACCTGCTGTTTCGCGCCATGCGTCTGGCAGAGACATGCGCGGCCATGTTGTTAACATTTGGTACGCTTACTTTGCTGGGTGCTGCGGCCGGGACGGTGTCGCCGCAGCTTGCCCAAGCCGTGGCCGTGGCAGGCAGCGCCTTTTTCGTTTGCATCTGGGCCGGGTTCGTCATTGGCGGCAATTACTTCGCCTATTGGTACTGCCATCAATGGGCGCAATCGAACCATTTCATGGTAATGTATTGGGGTTTATTTGTTCTAGTTGTTCTTCTTAACTAAGAGTTATCTTTGCTCGACCGTATTCTTCAGAGACCAAACAAATCGTTTTTTGGGCCTGGTTCATTGGTCAACGCTAATCTCTAGAACAACGCAGGGCTTGCTTCTTTCTCGCAATGCAAGGGCTCCGCTCAGTAGAGGTTGTCCCTAACAACTACTAAACGAAAGATACTGAAACGAATTTTACACCTTAACTGCCCAGATCACTGGCCAAGCCCAACTGCAAATGCGCTAGTTCGTTTGGCGTCTGTGACATGCAACATTGAACTTTCTAATTTTCGTGGGTTTTTGGCTTTGGCTCCTAATGGTCATTGCTTTCATAACTAGGCACCAGCCCAGATTTCATGCTTAAAGACAGGCCAGACATGCCCTCCGACTGATTGAATTTGACGGTTCCGCGATTTTGGCACCGCAGCGAACGGCTGGTTTGACGGGCCGCGCTGCAGCATAGAGAACTTCTAGCGGAAGGCGGCTTTGGGCCGTCCTTAATCGGGCCAACTGTCTTTAAGCCCGACATGTTGCGCGTGCTCCGATGGCAGCAGAGAGCCCAATTTGCCGAATGCTGCAGGACGCATGGATGTCCGCTTCTTTTTTGTCT
>JAPORH010000159.1 GCA_026710325.1 Litoreibacter sp.
TCTGGGTGTTCCATGAAACGTGCCCTCACAGCCTTCAACAACACGATTTATATAGGAAATATTATAAAAGGGACAGCAAAATCAGCGGATTACTTGGGGAATGTGGGTTGAGGCCTATCAAGAGTTCATCGACATCAACGGCTTTGTCGACAACAACCTTGCGGGCGCGCTGAATTCAAATCTGGCATTCTACCGTGGCCTAGCCTCAAACCCAGAATTTCGGACCATGGACGAAAGCACCATGTTCGAACAGGTCTATCAGCAAGCTGAGCAAATTCGCAAAGATATGGTCGACTGGACGATGAATTTCTCCGTCCTTGCATATAGCGTGCTCAGCCTTGAGGAAATGCAGGACTATATCGACAGCTCCGCCAGCGAGGCCGGGCAGGTGCTCAACAGCGCGTTGTTTGCAGGCTTTGACCAAGTTTTTGAATATCACAGCTACGAGCTGGGTCGGGCGATGGCCGAATTTATGGCTGGTGACGAGACATGAGGGCTTGACCGAACGCGGGATCTGACGCATATGCGCGTCTCCGGCGTTGGTCGGATTTATTTGAAACAGACGCTCCGATCCGGGGGCGCGCTGTCCGAGGTAAGGCAAAGCCTTTAAGAACGCCGCATTTGCGGGACCACAGGACGCGGTAGACAAAAGGAATGCGATATGTTCGCGGTTCTAAAAACCGGCGGCAAGCAATACAAAGTCGTCTCTGGCGACGTTTTGCGTGTCGAGAAACTGGACGCCGCTGCTGGCGAAAAAGTTCAATTCAACGAAATTTTGATGGTTGGCGACAAAATTGGCGCTCCGCTTGTGGACGATGCAGGCGTTCAGGCCGAAGTTATCGACCAGATCAAAGGCGAGAAGACGATCAATTTCGTCAAGCGTCGTCGTAAGCACTCCTCCAAGCGCACCAAGGGCCATCGCCAACAACTGACGCTGCTGCGCGTAACCGACATCTTGGAAAAAGGCGCAGGTAAATCCGGCGTGAAAGCCGCAGTTGGCGGCGCTGGCGTTTCTGTAGCAGCACTTGCTGCGGCAGAGCCCAAGAAAGCGGCGCCTAAGAAGGCTGCAAAAAAAGCAGAGCCCAAGGCGGAGGCTCCTAAGAAAGAAGCAGCCCCTAAGAAGGCAGCCCCCAAGAAGGACGCAGCCGCTGGCGCGGACGACTTGAAAGAGCTGTCCGGCGTTGGACCGGCTCTGGAGAAGAAGTTGCACGAGAATAGCGTGACCACCTTCGCGCAAATCGCAGCATGGACGGAAGCCGACGTTGCTGCTATGGACGAGAAACTGAACTTCAAAGGCCGTATCGAGCGTGAAGGCTGGATCGCTCAGGCCCAAGAGAAGATCAAAGGCTAAGGAGAGACCGAGATGGCACATAAAAAAGCAGGCGGCTCATCCCGTAACGGGCGCGACTCAGCTGGGCGCCGCCTTGGCGTAAAGAAATTTGGCGGCGAGACCGTCATCCCGGGCAACATCATCGTGCGTCAGCGCGGCACTGTCAAATGGCCGGGCGAGGGTGTTGGCATGGGCAAAGACCACACGATTTTCGCGACCGTCGAAGGCAATGTGAAATTTCACAAAGGCCTGAAGGGCCGCACCTTCGTCTCCGTCCTCCCAGCTGTGGAGGCCGCCGAGTAAGCCGAAAGCTTCAAAGCATCATTTTGAGGGGATCGGTGAAAACCGGTCCCCTTTTTCGTTTGACCTAAGGAGAAGGCCATGAGCATTCGCAGCCTTCCAACCCTCACTGGACCTCGCGTCCGATTGCGTGCCCCGGAACTACAGGATTGGGCAGGGCGCTTCGCGCTTGGCAATACGCCGGAACTGCATCGCATGTTTGGCGGGGAGCCCACGCAATTTCGCGAGTTGACCGAAGATGCCGCAAAGTCCTGGGTCGACAAACAGATGCAGGAAAGATTTGCCTGGGTGATTGAGCTTGAGGGGCGCTTGATCGGCTCAGTCCGGCTGCACAGCGTAAATTACGCAGACCACCGCGCTGTCTTGGCCATTGGCATTCTTGATGTTGAAAGCCTAGGAAAAGGCTTGGGTGCCGAGGCAATTGAGCTGGTCGCCAAACATGCATTCGGGCCAATGGGTTTGCATCGAATTTCGCTCCGCGTACTCGACTTCAACGCACGCGCGATCGCAGCTTACCGGAAGGTGGGTTTCGTAGAAGAGGGGCGAGAGCGCGAAAGCGCTTTAATTGATGGTGCATGGCATGACGACATCCTGATGGGCTTGTTGCCATGCGATTTGAACGCGGCAGTAGCGGCATGAGCGTCGCTGCCACCAGCTTTGCGCTCTTTGCGGCGAGTCAGGTCGGCACGCCTGGCCCCGCCAATATGGCGCTTCTGGCAACTGGCGCGCGCTACGGTTTTCGCGCAGCTTTGCCGTTTGTGGCGGGCGTCGCCCTTGGAAAGCAGTTGGTGATTTGGCCTGTCGGTTACGGGTTGATGCAGTTGGCCGATGGCGCACCTTGGCTGTTTGATACGCTGAAATGGGTATCCGCTGCCTATATTATCTGGCTCGCCTGGCGCGTTGCCAATTTGCGGCTTGATACAGACGCAAAAGTGCAGGCACCCGGTTTTTTGGCGGGTTTGATCGTGCATCCATTGAACCCAAAAGCCTGGGCGATGATCACTGCCGGATTTACTGCGTTTACTGCCCCAGAAACGCCCGTTTTTCAGGCCACATTAACCATCGCGGCGATATTGCTGGCGGTTCAAGTGGTTTTGCATCCGCTCTGGACCTATGGCGGTGAACGGCTCGCCCGCACCGTCGCAGGGACCCCGCGAGAGCGGTATTTGATGTGGAGCTTGGCGGCCCTGACTGTCGCCACTGTCGTGTTTGTGTTGTTTGGAGGAGCAACGTTATGAGCGAGATTTTAGAGATCACCCAACCTGTTATCAAAACAGACGGGTTTATTTTGCGCCCCGTCAGCGCGGCCGATGCTGGCGCTTTGACGTTACATGCCAGCGACAAACGCGTCGCTCAAAACACCACAACTATCCCGCACCCTTTGCCCGAAGGCGCGACGGAGGCGTTTATTTCCAGATGTCAGGCTCCGGATCGGACGGAAGACGTTTGGGTCATTGACCCATCGGTCGACGGAAGCGAGTTGATCGGCGCGATTGCCCTGCAGCGTATGGACCGTGATCAATCGGAGATTGGGTATTGGATCGCGCCTGCCTTTTGGAACAGTGGCATCGCCTCGCAAGCTGTTGCGGCACTGATTGCAGCCAACCCGCAAATCTGCCGCACAATTTTCGGCTCGGTCTTCCAAGATAACCCGGCCTCCGCTCGCGTCCTTACCAATTGCGGTTTTGACTACATCGGCGAGGCTGAAAGTTTTTCGGTCGCGCGCGGGGCGACCGTACCAACCTGGACTTATATCAAAGCGCTGGACTGAAGCGGGGAGAGGGGGCTCTGCCCCCGGCGCATCTGCGCCTCCCCCGGGATATTTTCAAAGCAATGAAGAACCGGGGCGTGGGCTTGAGTGGCTCGCGAAAGCGCGATATGCGCAGGGGCCAAGCGAAGGGGCATGCGAGATGAAATTTCTGGACCTGGCGAAAGTCTATATCCGCTCCGGCGCAGGCGGTGGCGGAGCAGTGTCCTTTCGCCGTGAGAAATATATCGAATATGGTGGGCCAGATGGCGGTGATGGCGGGCGCGGCGGCGATGTAATTGTCGAGACCGTCGACGGGCTTAACACCCTGATTGACTTCCGCTACCAGCAGCATTTCTTCGCGAAGAATGGCCAAGCCGGTATGGGACGGCAGCGCACCGGAAAAGATGGCACCGATATCGTCCTAAAGGTACCGGTCGGCACGGAAGTGCTGGATGAGGACGAAGAAACGGTTTTGGCCGATATGACCGAAGTTGGTCAGACCTTTGTCATTGCCCAGGGCGGCAATGGCGGGTGGGGCAACCTGCATTTTAAGTCCGCCACCAATCAGGCACCGCGCCGCGCCAATCCGGGTCAACCCGGCGTCGAACGCACAATTTGGCTGCGTCTGAAATTGATTGCGGATGCTGGGCTTCTTGGGCTGCCCAATGCGGGCAAATCCACTTTCTTGGCAGCAACCTCCAATGCACGACCCAAGATCGCGGATTACCCGTTCACAACGTTGCACCCAAATCTTGGTGTCGTCGGCGTGGACAACACTGAGTTTGTCATCGCAGACATACCGGGCCTGATCGCTGGTGCATCTGAGGGCAAGGGCATTGGCGATCGGTTTTTAGGTCATGTCGAACGATGCGCAGTGCTGCTGCATCTGATCGACGGGACCTCGGACGACGTGGTCGCGGACTATCACACCATCATTGGCGAATTAGAGAATTACGAAAGCGATCTGGCTGGAAAACCCCGTGTGACTGCGCTGAACAAAATCGACGCGCTGGATGATGATGAGCGCGCTGAGAAGAAATCGGCACTGGAGAAAGTCATTGGTGGACCGGTCATGCTGATGTCAGGGGTGTCCCGGGATGGTGTGCAAGAGGTTCTGCGCGCGCTCAGAGCACAGATCGACGATGACCGGCTGCGTGAGGCCAAGTCAAAAGAGACGCCCGAGCCATGGCATCCCTGAGTTCAGCAAAACGTCTTATCATTAAAATCGGGTCAGCTTTGCTCGTCGACCGAGACAGCGGGGCCCTGCGCAGCGACTGGCTGGCGGCGTTAGCTTTGGACGTATCGCAGGCTAAGGCGCGCGGACAGGATGTTGTAATCGTCTCCTCCGGGTCTATCGCTTTGGGGCGCGGCGCATTGGGCTTGCCTTCGTCCGCGCTGCCTTTGGAACAATCCCAGGCGGCCGCAGCTGTCGGGCAAATCCGATTGGCCCGCGCCTATGAGGAAGCGCTTGCGCCCCATGGCATTACGACCGCTCAGGTGCTGGTCACATTGGAAGACAGCCAAGACCGACGTAGATACCTCAATTCAAGGGCTACGTTGGAGCAGCTTTTGAGCCTTGGCGTTGTCCCGATCGTGAATGAGAATGACACGGTTGCTACAGACGAAATTCGGTATGGCGATAACGACCGCCTTGCCGCCCAAGTGGCAGTGACCGTTGGGGCGGATTTGGTGGTTCTGCTGTCAGACGTAGATGGGCTTTACGACGCTAACCCGGCTGAGACCCCGGACGCGACGCGATATGAGGTGGTAAAAGAGATTACCAGTACCATGGAGGACGCCGCTGGCGACGCGGGGTCCGGCCTGTCGAAAGGTGGGATGAAGACTAAGCTGATGGCGGCGCGCACCGCTATGGCGGCGGGTGCAGGTTTGGTGATCACGCATGGCGACGTGTTGCAGCCCTTGTGCGCGCTAGAAGACGGCGCCAACGCAACATGGTTTCTGGCTAAAGATGACCCAAAGACCGCCCGCAAGCGGTGGATTTCCGCAATGAAACCGCAAGGGGTTTTGGTCCTTGATGCGGGTGCGGAAACGGCATTGAGAGCGGGTAAATCCTTGTTGCCTGCGGGCGTGACCCGAATTTCAGGCGTCTTTGGCCGCGGTGATCCGATTGAGCTGCACGACGCCTCCGGTCACATCATTGCTCATGGGCTGGCGCGCTATGCCTCCGATGAGGCGCAGAAAATCATCGGACGAAAATCCTCCGAGATAGAAGCACTGCTGGGCTACCCGGGGCGTGCCGCCCTTGTGCACCGGGATGATATGGTGCTCTAACCCTCCATTAAACTGTCACATGAACCCGTTAGGCCTGAGACAATGAAAGACTTCGAAGATATTCCAGCGTTGATGAACGACATCGGGGCGCGTGCCAAAGCTGCGGCGACCACATTGGCTACGGCTTCGGCAGAGCGCAAACATGCAGCTTTGATCGGTGCAGCTGACGCTGTTTGGGCCAACCGTGCAGACATCATCGAGGCCAATAAGCGCGATCTGGAATATGGCCAAAGCAAAGGGCTGAGCCCGGCGATGATGGATCGGCTCATGCTGGATGAAGACCGTATTCGCGGCATCGTCGATGGCTTGCGTGCCGTGGCCGAGCAAAAAGACCCCGTTGGGGAAGTGATATCCGAGTGGGACCGGCCCACAGGGCTGCATATCAAGCGTGTGCGGACCCCGCTCGGTGTGATTGGAGTGATCTATGAAAGCCGACCCAATGTGACGGCGGATGCGGGCGCGCTGTGCCTCAAATCAGGCAATGCGGTTATCTTACGAGGCGGCTCGGAGAGTTTTCACAGCTCCGGCGCTATTCACCGCGCATTGCAGACAGGCCTCGCGCAGGCAGGTCTTCCCGAAGACGCGGTACAGCTTGTACCCACACGGGATCGAGCAGCCGTCTCAGAGATGCTGACGGCCACTGATTTCATAGACGTTATTGTACCGCGCGGTGGAAAGGGGCTGGTTGGCCTCGTTCAGCGAGAAGCGAGGGTGCCCGTCTTTGCTCATCTTGAAGGGATCGTACACATCTATATCGACAAGGCGGCCGATCTGCAGAAGACGCTGAATGTTGTTCTGAACGCCAAGACGCGGCGCACGGGCATTTGCGGTGCTGCGGAATGCCTGTTGATTCATCAGGACGTCGTCGAAAGCATCGGGCGGCCCGTCCTCGCCGAACTGAAAGAGGCTGGGGTTTTGATTGAGGCTGATGTGGCCTTGCATGATTTCTCCGGCGTGACACCGGCCACAGATGAAGGCTGGGGCCGGGAGTATCTCGACATGGCGATTGCAGCGAAAGTTGTGCCCGACATCGACGCAGCAATGACGCATATCCGCACCTATGGGTCCAACCATACCGATTGTATCATGACAGAAGATCAATCCGCGGCTGACCGGTTCACGCATGAGCTGGATAGCGCAATTCTGATGCACAATGCCTCGACCCAGTTTGCGGATGGAGGCGAGTTTGGCATGGGTGCCGAAATTGGCATAGCCACAGGTAAAATGCATGCGCGCGGGCCAGTGGGCGCAGAGCAGCTGACCAGCTTCAAGTATGTGGTCACCGGTGATGGCACGGTCCGCGCATGAGCCGCGACATTCCTGATAACCTTGTTCGACGCGCGGGCTTTCCTGCCTCGGTCAGTCGCGCGGTGACAACGCCGCTGCAGCCATCTGTCGTCTATGCCTCGCCCGACCCGGACACGCTCGACGCGCAATATGAGGGTAGGGCGCAAGGCTACACCTATTCGCGCGAAGGGCATCCGAATGCGAGCGTTCTCGCCCAGAAAATCGACGCGCTGGAAGGCGCAGAAGTTGGGTTGATCACTTCGACCGGCATGTCTGCGGTCGCGGCCACTATGTTGGGGCTTTTGAGCAAAGGCGATCATATCATCGGTGGCAACCAGCTTTATGGCCGGTCGCTTCGCATGCTTACGCAGGAGTTGCCACGCTACGGGATAAACCACACGCTAGTCGATCCGACCGATGCATCGGCAGTTGCTGCTGCCATCACGCCCGAGACAAAGCTCATTCTTGTTGAGGTCGTATCCAACCCAACCCTGCGGGTTGCGGATATGGAGGGGATCTCGGCGCTCGCAAAGGACCGCGGCCTTATTCTCGCCGTCGACAACACATTCACAACGCCACGCGCTTATCGACCCTTTGATCATGGCGCAGATGTCGTGATCCATTCGATCACCAAACTGCTCGCCGGTCATTCCGACGCGATGCTGGGCTACGTCGCCGCGCGCGATCCGGCGCACCGTAAAGCGCTGGAGGACACGATTGTCACCCTTGGCCTATCGGGCAGCCCCTATGATGCCTGGATGGCGGAGCGTGGGTTGATGTCTTTTCATCTGCGATATGACCGCGCTGAAGAAAATGCAGAGCTACTGGCTGAGCATCTGGTAGGCCTCGGCGCGCAGGTGCTTTACCCGGGGCGGCCAGATCATCCCGATCACAACCGGGCAGGGGCACTTCTTGGCCCCCGTTTTGGAAATATGGTGAGCTTCACGATAGAAGGCGGACGTGAAGCGGCCAACCGCTTGACCCGCGCCATGCCGGAGATGGCCTTCGCGCCAACCCTCGGCGACATCGGCACAACGGTAAGCCATGCAGCATCGTCGTCTCACAGAGGACTAACGCCCGAAGGGCGCGCGGCGCTTGGAATTACGGAAGGGTTTTTCCGGGTCTCTGTGGGTGTCGAAGATATCGAATTGCTCAAAAGCGAATTCAGCAAAGGGTTTGCGGCATTGTGAGCACGTGGGACGCAAAACCGATCCTTGCGGGTATCCCGCTGCCGGTGATGCTGATCGACGACTCGCACCGCATTTTCATGACCAATCCAAGCCTGCTGGAGCTGTTTGGCTATGACCCCGGCGGCATGAACGCGGTGACGCTGTTGCGCCAGGCCCCCGTGTTGGCAGCCATGGATACGGCATTGCGTGACATCACACCGGCGACAGCGCGGTTTTTGTTTAACGGCCTGTCGGGCGAGGTGTCTTACCAATTCAAAGCCTCGCCGCTCGAAGAGGGAGGCCGGGTCGTTGGCGCCGTGCTAAGCTTCGAGGATCGCAGCCAAGCCGAAGAGTCCGAG
Organism: Litoreibacter sp.; assembly: GCA_026710325.1. Taxonomy (GTDB): domain Bacteria; phylum Pseudomonadota; class Alphaproteobacteria; order Rhodobacterales; family Rhodobacteraceae; genus Litoreibacter. The sequence continues at coordinate 8,488 of JAPORH010000159.1, forward strand.
ACGATCCGGCGCGATTTTGTTGCCAATATCTCCCATGAGCTGCGCACGCCACTAACAGCCCTGACAGGCTTCATCGAGACGTTGCGCACGTCCGCGCGCGATGACCCCGACGCGCGCGAGCGGTTCTTGGGGATCATGGAGAACGAAGCCATGCGGATGAATCGTATGGTTACCGATCTTCTTTCTCTCAGCAGAGTTCAGGCTGATGAGCGGGTACGTCCACGCGAGCGGGCCAATGTAAGTGCTGTCTTGCGATCGGTCATCGCGACGCTCGAAGGCAAGCTGAAAGATGCAAACGTTACGGTGGATGCAAAAGGAATTGAGGGCTCCGCCGAAATTCTAGGGGATCAGGACCAGCTGACGCAGCTATTCCTCAACCTTATCGAGAACGCGATCAAATATGGCGGGCCGGACCGAACCATTACAGTCGAGCTTTCTGAAATCGATCGCGACCATACGCTGCGCACCCCCGCCTACAGAATCGATGTCAAAGATCAGGGCGAGGGAATCGATGTGTTACATCTGCCCAGGCTCACCGAACGATTTTACCGTGTAGACGACCATAGAAGCCGTGAAATGGGGGGCACCGGGCTTGGTTTGTCTATTGTAAAGCATATCGTAAATCGTCATCGCGGAAGACTTAAAATCAATTCAGAACAAGGTGTTGGAAGCGTTTTCTCGACGATTCTCCCGCGCGCCTGAACGGCAATTTGTCTGCTGTCATAAAACTCTTACAAAACTGTCACAAAAGGCCAGCGTGCGGTGCGTAGCAGTGCCGCCATAAGGTCGGCCGAGGGGGCTGACCGAGACACTAAATTGAGGGAGTGACTTTATGTCGTTCATCAAAACTGCTGCTTCTGCTGCCCTTCTGGTCGCCGCTGCATCTTCCGTTGCAACTGCGCGCGACCAAATCCGCATCGTGGGCTCCTCCACGGTTTTCCCTTTCTCCACCGCTGTTGCTGAGCAATTCGGACGCTCCACAGATTTCCAGACACCAGTCGTTGAATCCACTGGTTCCGGTGGTGGCATGAAATTGTTCTGCGCCGGTGTCGGCACCGAGCATCCAGACATCACCAACGCATCGCGCCGCATGAAGTCGACCGAATTCGCCCTGTGCCAAGAAAACGGTGTCACAGACATCACCGAAGCCGTGATCGGCTATGACGGCATCGTCGTCGCCAACGCAAAAGGTGGCCCTGTGTTCTCCCTGACACGCGAGCAGATCGTGACCGCACTGGCCTCCAACGGCCCGCTGCCAACAATGTGGAACGAGGTTGATCCTTCTCTGCCACCGCTGAAAATCGAAGTCCTTGGCCCTCCACCCTCATCCGGCACACGTGACGCGTTTCAAGAGCTTGTCATGGAAGAAGGCTGCGAAGGCGCAGGCATCGAATGTGACGGCATCGGCATCCGCGAAGACGGCGCCTATATCGAAGCTGGCGAAAACGACAACCTGATCGTATCTAAACTGAAAGCCAACCCGAACGCTCTCGGCGTCTTCGGCTTCTCTTTCCTTGACCAAAACGCAGACGCGCTGCAAGGCTCGACTGTCGACGGCGTTGAGCCAACTTTCGACAACATTGCTGCTGGCGACTATCCGGTCTCCCGCTCGCTGTATTTCTACATCAAGCAAGCCCATGTTGGCGTCATCCCAGGCATCCAGGAATTCGGTGTCGAATTCATGTCAGAAGAGGCCGCCGGGGAAGAGGGCTACCTGGTCGACAAAGGCCTGATCCCACTGCCAGAAGACATGTTTGAAACTGTCTCCGGCAACGTGGCATCTCTGTCGCCTATGACCGGGAAAGAGTGGGACTAATCCCATCTTGATTTAACTGACACGCGGGGCGGTCATCGCCCCGCGTTTTTACGCGGAACTACAAGGACTTGCCGGGGGGCATATGTTCGGTCTCACTTTAATAGCCGTTTTTGCGCTTGGCCTAGCGATGTTCCTGACCGCCCGAAACCGTGCGGTCGCGCTCGCGGGCGATGCGCCGCAAATGCTGCATTCACGCCCAAATTATCACGGGCTCTTGGCGTTCCTAATGGCCACTGTTGCCGGTATGGCAGTGCTGATTGTCGCTTGGACGCTTTGGGGTGCCTGGATTGAAAGCCGCTTTGTCGCCCACATCCTTGAGGCGCAACCGGAGCTGAGCCCGATCCAGTTCGAGCTTGTTTTGAGTGACGCACGCGCGATCGCAGAGGGCGGAATTGCATCGACCACCGACGCGCTGCGCGAACAAATCGCGACCGAAATCGGCGGCCAGACGGCATTGCATCATTACGGCACCATGATCCTGTCACTGATTGCGGCGGCTCTGGCAGGCGCGTGGTGCTTGAAATCCGCCCATGTCGGTTGGCGCGCCCGCAACCGCTCAGAGTCAATCATCCTGCGCCTCTTGGCCCTTATGGCCGTTATCGCGGTTGCGACGACCGCTGGTATCGTGCTGTCGCTGATCTTTGAGACGCTGAATTTCTTCAACAAGATCGATTGGCAGGTTCACAAGTTCCTGTTTGGCACCACGTGGTCGCCACTCTCTGGTGTTCAAGAAGGCAAGCTCGACGCGGATAAGGTAGGCGCAATCCCGCTGTTTGCAGGCACCTTGCTGATCACAATTATCGCGATGTTAGTGGCCACGCCCATTGGCCTGTTTGCCGCGATATATCTCTCTGACTTCGCCTCTGCTCGCACTCGTGCCTGGGCCAAGCCGATGATGGAGATCCTCGCCGGTATTCCAACCGTGGTTTACGGCTTCTTCGCCGCCATTACACTCGCTCCGTTCTTGCGCAATAGCGGGGAAAGCATTGGCCTTTCCATCGCGTCTGAGAGCGCTCTCGCAGCGGGCATCGTGATGGGGATCATGATCATTCCTTTCGTGTCTTCCCTGTCCGATGATGTGATCAACGCGGTACCGCAATCACTCCGTGACGGCTCCTACGGGCTCGGCGCAACCAAAGCCGAAACCATTCGTCAGGTCGTTTTGCCTGCAGCGCTGCCCGGGATTGTATCGGCAGTTCTACTAGGGATCTCCCGCGCCGTGGGCGAGACGATGATCGTGGTGATGGCTGCAGGGCAGGGGGCGAACCTGACCGCCAACCCGTTGGAGGCTGTAACGACCGTGACGGTGCAGATCGTCATGCTCATCACCGGCGATACCGAGGCTGCGACGGCAGCAGGACCGGCCTTCACACTGGGCTTCACCCTCTTCTGTGTCACACTTTTGATGAACGTGGTCGCGCAACGCATCGTGCGCAAATACCGCGAACTTTACGACTAGGGGCTCCGATCATGGTCGATATGACAGAACTTACGGGCATGCATTCCGGCGCCTCTGCGGCCAAGCGCACATCGCGCCGTCGCGCGGCTGAATGGCGGCTCAAGCTATATGGCATCATCGCGATCTTTCTCGCAGGTGGAGCATTGGTGGCGCTCCTTTCTTCGGTGCTTGGAACCGCTACAGGAGCGTTAACTGAGACGTATCTGCGTATGGAAGTGACCATCGACGCGGAGGAAATTGATCCTGACGGCACCCAGGATCCCAACGTTATCCGCCGTGCGGATTTCACGGGGCTCACCAAAGACATGCTCAAAGCGCAGTTTCCAAATGCAACGGGCCGATCCACGCGACGGGAACTCTATGATTTGACGTCGTCAGGCGCAGCGTTTGAGCTGGCCGATCTGGTGTCTCAGAACCCTTCGCTGGTCGGGCAAACCATTGAATTCCCGTTCCTCGCTTCAGATGTCACGGACCTCTATCTGAAGAACGATTTTGGTGCCCTGCGTGAGAAAGAAGTGTCAGGCCAGCTGAGCGTCGCCGTTGACGATGACGAGGCGGTGCTAACCAGCTCCGCCGGTGACTTCGCTGAGGCACTTGCTCGCGTGAAAGAAGGCTTGCTCGATGAGGCACAGCTGCTGCGCGATCAGGCGGAGCTGCAAAATAACGGAGTAGAGTTCTACGTAAATGCCCTGGCTGAAGCCACGACCGACGAAGACAAGACCAAGGCGCAGACACAGATCGACGCACGTACCGCCGCACGAGATCAGTTCATCGCGCAAGCTGAGGCCCTTGAGCTTCGCTCGCAGACGCCTACGGGTAAGGAAGAGCTAGAAGAAGACAATCTGTCTGTCCTGATCAAAGCCGGGGGCGGTTGGTTCAAAGCGACAGAAATAGACACCAGCCTTGTCGCCGCTGACGTTGTCATTGCCCCCACCAGACCGATTGAAAACAGCGCGGACTGGCAGCTCTTTGTGACTGACCTACCGGAGGAGTCGCGCAAAGTCAGCGACAACCAGATCATCTGGATTGAGTCTTTGAAAGAGCAGGGCCGCGTTGATGTCGTGTTCAACACGCGTTTCTTTACTGCAGGCGACTCCCGCGAACCTGAATTGGCAGGCATCCTTGGCGCGGCCGTTGGCTCCTTCTGGACCATGGTTGTGACCTTCGCGCTGGCCTTTCCCATTGGCGTCGCAGCCGCGATCTACTTGGAAGAGTTCGCGCCCAAGAACAAATTCACTGACTTCATCGAGGTCAACATCAACAACCTGGCGGCTGTGCCTTCAATCGTGTTCGGTTTGTTGGGCCTGTCGCTTTTCTTGGGTGTCTTCGGCGTGCCGCGATCTGCACCGATTGCAGGTGGTTTGGTACTCGCTCTGATGACCTTGCCGACTATTGTCATTGCCTCCCGTGCTGCGATCCGCGCGGTTCCGCCCTCGATCCGCGATGCGGCTGTGGGTCTGGGTGCGAGCCCCCTTCAAGCCTCTGTACACCACGTCTTGCCTTTGGCCATGCCCGGTATTCTGACGGGGACTATCATTGGCATGGCGCAAGCGCTTGGTGAGACCGCGCCGCTGATCATGATCGGCATGGTCGCCTTCATCGTCGACATCCCGCAAGGGGTCACGGATAGCGCCAGCGTGTTGCCGGTTCAGGTCTTCCGCTGGTCCGATTTTCCCGAGCGCGCTTTTGAGGCGCGCACTGCCGCCGCGATCTGTGTGCTGTTGCTGTTCCTTGTCATAATGAACGCAATCGCGGTTTTCCTTCGTAAACGCTTTGAGCGCCGCTGGTAGGAGTATAGGAATGCTAGACGATTTAAGATCAATGGAGCGCGTCATGGCGAATGATGACATCAAAATCACGGCAAAAGGCGTCGACGTCTATTACGGCGACAACCATGCCATCAAAGATGTCGATGTCGACATTCAAAACCGCGCCGTAACCGCGTTTATCGGCCCATCTGGCTGCGGTAAGTCAACCTTCCTACGGTGCTTAAACCGAATGAACGACACGATCGATATTTGCCGCGTCACGGGCGACATGCTGCTGGACGGGCAAGATATCTACGCCAAAGATGTAGACCCTGTGCAGCTGCGCGCTCGCGTTGGCATGGTGTTCCAAAAACCAAACCCATTCCCCAAGTCGATCTATGACAACGTGGCCTATGGCCCCAAAATCCATGGTCTGGCCAAGAACAAGGCCGAGCTGGATGAGATCGTTGAAAAATCCCTGCGCCGTGCTGCGATCTGGGACGAGGTAAAAGACCGCCTGAATGAGCCCGGAACAGGCCTTTCAGGGGGTCAACAGCAGCGCTTGTGCATTGGGCGCGCCGTGGCGACTGCGCCAGAGGTGCTCTTGATGGACGAGCCTTGCTCAGCGCTGGACCCGATTGCCACCGCGCAGGTTGAGGAACTGATCGACGAGTTACGTCAGGACTACACTGTGGTGATCGTGACCCACTCGATGCAGCAAGCCGCCCGCGTCAGCCAGAAGACCGCGTTTTTCCACCTCGGAAATCTGGTCGAATACGGTGACACCGAAAAGATTTTTACCAACCCAGAAGATCCACGCACCGAAAGCTACATCACCGGTCGGATCGGTTAAGGATAAAAGACGATGATTGATGCACATATTGCGTCTGCTTTTGACCGCGACCTTGAGGGCATTCAGGCGCTTATTATGAAGATGGGCGGTTTGGTCGAAACGGCCATTTCGGACTCCTCTCGCGCGCTCGAAGCACGCGATAGCGAGCTCGCCGCTGTGGTGCGAAAAAATGACAAGGCCATCGACGCGCTTGAAGAAGAGGTTGCGTCCGAAGTGGCTCGCGTCATCGCTATGCGCGCGCCGACAGCGAGCGATTTGCGGACCGTGCTGTCTGTTATGAAAATCTCAGGCAACCTCGAACGGGTAGGGGACTACGCCAAGAACATGGCCAAGCGCACAACGGTCCTGTCGGAAATGCCACCTGTGAACGGCACCGGCGCCTCAATCCGCCGCATGACCAAGCTGGTCAATGTGATGATGAAGGATGCGCTCGACGCCTATATCCAACGCGACGTTGAACTGGCAGAAGATGTGCGCGCTCGCGACACCGAGGTGGATCAGATGTATAACGCGCTGTTTCGCGAGTTTCTCACCCATATGATGGAAGATCCGCGTAACATAACGCCCTGTATGCATCTGCATTTTATCGCAAAGAATATCGAGCGTATGGGTGACCATGTCACCTCGATCGCCGAGCAGGTCATTTACTTGGTCACTGGCGAGGCCCCGGATGACGAACGGGACAAGGCCGATAAAACCTCATATGTAGGACATTAGGAGCTTTAAGATGTCACGCGAACCCGTTGTTTTGGTTGTAGAAGACGACCCCGCACAACGTGAAGTTCTGGCTTACAATATCCAAGCTGAGGGCTACCAGGTTCTCACGGCTGAAAATGGCGACGAGGCGCTTTTGAGCGTGCGGGAGGAACAACCCGACCTCGTGGTCCTTGATTGGATGCTCCCCAATGTCTCAGGCATCGAGGTTTGCCGCCAAATCAAAAAAGATGTAAGCTTGGCCAAGCTTCCGGTGATCATGCTGTCTGCGAGATCAGAGGAGGATGACCGGGTGCGGGGGCTCGAGACCGGGGCAGATGACTACGTCGTCAAACCCTATTCGGTCGCCGAGCTTTTGGCGCGAATTCGTACTCAATTGCGCCGTACCCGGCCCGCGGCAATGGGCGAACGGTTGGAATTCGACGACATCATTGTTGATATCGAGGAACATCGCGTGACCCGGGGCGAAACGCCCTTGAAACTTGGCCCAACTGAGTATCGGTTGCTGACGACTTTTATGGAACGTCCAGGCCGTGTTTGGAGCCGCGAACAGCTTCTTGACCGCGTCTGGGGACGCGATATTTATGTCGATACCCGCACCGTGGACGTGCATGTCGGCAGGCTTCGTAAAGTGCTGACGAGCCAAGGCGGTGAAGATCCGCTGCGCACGGTGCGTGGCGCGGGCTACGCTTTAGGATAAACGCTTATGAAAGGCTCCCGGCCTGAACAAGCGGTGCTCAGCCGCGATACGGATATGTCGAAAACCGAAGAGACTCGGGCCGTGATCGAAGGCATGGTCGATGGTCTCAACGATCACCGTATCGCCGATATTGGTGACTTCTTCTCCGAGACCTTTCGCTGGATGGGCAATACCGGCTGCGGCACGAAACAGGGCGTACGCGAATTTCAGGACAATTGGCAAAAGCCCTTTCAGGCCGCGTTTCACGACAAGACCTGCATCGATGAGGCGCGGCTCTACATGGGCGAATGGGCAGCAGCCTTTGGTCGGCAAGAAGCCACGCATGGCGGCACCTTTATGGGTGTGGAAGCCACGGGCAAACGCATCGAGATCCGCTATATGGATTTTTGGAAGGTGGTCGATGGCAAGATCGTCGACAATTGGGTCATGGTTGATTTCCCGCATGTGCTTGCACAGCTCGGCGTTGACGTGTTTAACGGCGAAGGTTGGGAAGCCTTCGACAAGGGCGAGAAACAGCCACCAACCCCTTGAGGAAAAGACAAAATGAAACGCTCATTCGTCAATGAAACGCTCTTGAAGGGCGATGAATTCATTCGTTCATTTGGCCATATTCTACCACCATTTGCTTATTGGACGCCGGGCGAGATGAAGTCGCGCCAAGCAGACATACAAGGTATTCTAGATGCGCGGTTGGGATGGGACATCACCGATTATGGCGATGGCGATTTTGACAAGATGGGCTTGTTCTTGTTTACCACTCGCAACGGGCGGCAATCCGACCTCGAAGCGGGTGGCGGCATGTGCTACGCGGAAAAAATCATGATCTCGCGCCATGACCAGATCAGCCCGATGCACCGGCACGTCGTCAAAGCGGAAGACATCATCAACCGCGGTGGCGCAACGCTCGCCATCCAGATGTATGAAAGCGCGCCGGATGGCACGTTAGACGAAACCCTTGCTGTGACCGTGGCCTGTGACGGCATCACGAAAACGCAAAAAGCCGGCGAAACTCTTATGCTGGCGCCCGGTGAAAGCGTCACGCTGATGCCTGGCAATTGGCACAAATTCTGGGGCGAAGGTGGCGATGTGCTGATCGGTGAGGTCTCGACCGTCAATGACGATGAGACAGACAACATATTCCATCCGCCGCTCGATCGGTTTTCCGGCATTGAGGAAGACGAAGACCCTGTTCACCTGCTTGTATCGGACTATCGGGCTTGGTTTGGCGCCTGATAACGGGAAGCTGTTGCGAGTGTTACAGTTTGCGCAAAGCAGACGCCACGCTGCCTTTGCCTATGGATCACTCGTGAGTTTTCTTCGAATTGCTCCAAGCCTTCAACGTTAAGCGCATAACGTGAATTATGTTAAATTATATACCCAAAAGCTACGGCCCTGATGAAGCTGCTTGGGGCGACTATTTATCATTTACCCAGAACAGTTTAGGAAACCCTTTGAAAGTACGCCTCATGGTCGCAGTTGGTTTCATAGAAGCTAATTCTGCTTTGCTCTTATGACGAACGACAGACCTTAGGACCAATGTTTTCGAGAGCGATCAGTGTTTCTACCGCAATACGACGACAGCATCCCTTTGAGACGAACGTTACATGGTTACATGATGCTCGGCCGCGAGGCTTTGAGTGCATTTACGAAATAGCGACAAAATATTTTGTAAATGGTTTTGATAAATTGTCACCGCTATGGCTCGACACTCATTGCTGAGAGTCGTAGTCTTCGGCCAGTTTTCGAAGAGCTGAGCTATGCCATCTTTACTCGTCCTGAACGGACCCAATTTGAACTTACTGGGGACGCGTCAGCCCGACGTCTATGGCCGTGTTACGCTCGAAGATATCAAGAACATGTGCCGCGCACATGCCGATCTGCGCGGCGTTGCGCTCGCGTTTGAGCAGTCCAATCACGAAGGCGTTTTGATCGAAACCATCCATGCAGCCCGCGGTACGCATGATGCAATCATTCTAAATGCTGGTGCATATACACATACATCTATTGCGATCATGGACGCCATTCACTCGGTAGAGCTCCCCGTCATCGAGCTTCACTTGTCCAATGTCCATGCGCGCGAGGAATTTCGGCACCAATCCTATATGTCCAAAGCGTGCCTGGGCATTATCTGTGGCTTTGGTGCGCGCGGATACACATTGGCGATCGATGCTGCGTTGAGCCATCTGGGGCATGATGGATGATCGGCGACTACCTTCATCAAATGACCGATGCGAACTCGATCCAGGACGCATGGGAGATCCACACCAAGAAGATGGCCGAGTACGGCTTTGACCGCCTACTCTACGCATATACGCGCTTCGGCACCGGGTCTTCACTTGGCGACTTGCAAGATGCGTTGGTGCTGACCAATCACGACCCGGCCTATGTGGATGCGTTCATTACCCAAGGCATGTACGCCAAAGGGCCAATGGTGGCTTGGGCCACGGAGAATACCGGGTCGTGTTCGTGGAAAATGATCCATGACATGATTGCTGCAGGCAATGTGACGCCAGACATGATGGAGGCCATGGCGCTCAACCAAAAACTGGAAGTCATTGCCGGGTTTACGATCAGTTTCCACGAAGTGTCATTGCGCGCCAAAGGTGCCATCGGCCTCACTGCGGAACGCGGCAAGACACAGCCGGAGGTCGACGCGATTTGGGCAGAGCACGGCTCCGACATCGAGCTAGCCAATAAAATTCTGCACCTCAAAGTGGTGCAGCTACCCCATACGACGGGGCAAAGACGCCCCCTCACCGCCCGCCAGCGCGAGGTTTTGGAGTGGGTTGCAGATGGAAAAACCATTCAGGACACAGCCACGATCATGGGTCTGAACCCGGCGACAATTGAAAAGCATCTACGTTTGGCGCGGGAGTCTCTGGATGTTGACACGACGGCACAAGCAATCTTGAAAGCCTCTTCGCAAAACCAGTTCTTCCTGATCGAGCGCTGATTTAGCAATAGTTAACAAATGGTTAACAGATTTGGGTAGGTTTTTTCTTACCTTGTCATCCAATTTTCTTTGCTAGAAACTGAAGATGTTCCGTGAGTGGTGGCTTTTGCCATGGAACTTTAGCGTGGGTTGTTATCTTGAAATTTTAAGGTGGTTGCCTGCGTTCAGGTTTTCCGGATCGTCGTTCAACGGGTTTATAGTCGGCCCGTTGAACGACACCTTTTCTACCAAGAGCCCCGTCATCCCGGCTCCCCAGCATGACCTGACGGGACTGGAGGCCAGAAAAAAGAGCGGCGCCTGGGGTAACCCGGCGCCGCTCGTCATTTTCTAGCGTAAGAAAAACTCAGCCCTTAAGCTGTGCTGCAACTTCCTCGGCGAAGTTCTCTTCTTTCTTCTCGATGCCCTCGCCCACTTCGAGGCGGATAAAACCAGTGATTTCAACGCCAGCTTCCTTGGCAGCCGCGCCAACTGTCAGATCGGGGTTCACGACGAAGGCTTGGTTCAACAGCGTGACTTCGGCCATGTATTTTTTCATGCGACCGACGATCATCTTCTCGATCACAGCGTCAGGCTTGCCGCTTTCGCGGGCGATATCCATCTGAACCTGTTTCTCTTTTTCGACAACAGACGGGTCCAGATCATCCTCAGACAGGGAGGCAGGGTTCACAGCAGCCACGTGCATCGCAACCTGCTTGCCGAAGGCTTCGTTCTCGCCCAACAACGCTACCAGCACACCGATCTTGCCCATGCCGTCAGCAGCGGCATTGTGCACGTAGGAGGTCACTGCAGCGCCTTCCAGCTTCGCCATGCGGCGCAGCGACATGTTTTCGCCAACAGTCGCGATCTTGTCGGTGATCGTATCAGCAACGGATTTGCCACCCATGTCGGCGGCGGCCAAAGCCTCAACATCGTCAACGCCAAGCGCAACAGATGCTACGCCTGAAACCATTTCCTGGAACTCGGCGTTTTTGGCAACGAAGTCTGTCTCGGAATTAACCTCGACGGCAACGCCAGTCCCGCCAGACACATTGACTGCAACCAGACCTTCAGCAGCGGTCCGGCCAGATTTCTTGGCAGCCTTTGCCAGACCTTTGGTGCGGAGCCAGTCAACAGCGGCTTCCATGTCGCCATCATTTTCGGTCAACGCTTTTTTCGCGTCCATCATGCCTGCGCCTGTGCTATCGCGCAGTTCTTTCACCATTGCAGCGGTAATCGCCATCACATGGGTCTCCTGTATCTATTGGTTTCGGTCTTCGAAGGCCGATCAGACGCGCGTCAAACCAGCCTTCGGTAACAGTCAAATGACGGCTTACTCGGCTTTCGCTTCTTCAGCAGGTGCCTCTTCTGCCACGGCTTCTTCCACCGGAGCTTCATCCATCGCGCCCAGATCAACGCCTGCTGCGCCCATTTGCGCTTGCATGCCGTCCAGAGCCGCACGGGCAACGAGGTCACAGTACAGGGCGATTGCACGTGATGCGTCGTCATTGCCTGGGATCAGGTAGTCGATGCCATCTGGCGAGCAGTTGGTGTCCACGACCGCGATCACCGGGATGCCAAGCTTCTTGGCTTCGGCAATGGCCAGGTCTTCTTTGTTCACGTCGATGACGAACAGCAGGTCTGGTGTGCCGCCCATTTCGCGGATACCACCCAAAGAGGCTTGCAGTTTGCCCTGGTCACGCTCCATGCCAAGACGCTCTTTCTTGGTCAGGCCGGTGAAGCCTTCTGCCATTGCCTCGTCGATTTTCTTGAGACGGGAGATCGAGTTCGACACGGTTTTCCAGTTGGTCAGCGTGCCGCCGAGCCAGCGGTGGTTCATGTAGTACTGCGCGCATTTCTCGGCTGCTTCAGCAATCGGGCGCTGCGCCTGACGCTTGGTGCCTACGAAGAGCACGCGGCCGCCTTTTGCGGTGGTGTCACGTACGACCTGCAGCGCCTGGTCCAGCATTGGGACGGTCTGCGTGAGGTCCATGATGTGGATACCGTTCTTGGCGCCGTAGATATACGGCTCCATGCGCGGGTTCCAACGTTGGGTCTGGTGACCAAAGTGTACGCCAGCTTCCAAGAGCTGACGGAGCGAAAATTCTGGCAAAGCCATGTCCGTTTTCCTTTCCGGTTTAAGCCTCGGCGGGGTGTGAGAAGCGTATGCTTCAACCGGTGGAACCTTCGGGATGTCTCCCCGTCGTGCCCGACCCCGCCTGCGAAGTACGCGCGCTTTAGACCAATCCCCCCTGCCCTGCAAGCCCATTCATTTTTGAGCTTCGCATTCTGGCAATACAGCCGCGACTGGAGTATCGGGAGCTGGGTGCCAAATGACGGAGAGTCGACCTTGCTCAAAAACCTTTGTGTTGTCATCGCTGCCGCGCTCGTTCTCGCAAGTTGCGAGGCCTCGGACGTGAGCGAAACCCCAGAGCTCCTAGAAATAGACGCTAAGTGGTCGCTAAAATGCGACCGCGTGAATGGCTGCGGCGCTGAAACTATCATCACGGAGCCTGGCGACGATGCCGAATTCAGCCTCTACATTGTGCCAACGCCAAAAGAGGACGAAATCGTAGCTGGCGCAATATTGGAGCTCCCAGCCAATACAAAAGAGAATGTCGGTGTAACGTTGAGATTTGGTGACATTCGACGTGCTTACACGATAAGGGCCTGCAGCAAAGAAATCTGCTTTTCCCGCATGGCTTTGTTTCCGGATCAGTTTGACAGCTTGAAAAAAGAAAACGCGCTCAGAGTAGTCTTTGATCAATGGGGACGCCCGGGTAATTTGCCAAAGACCTGGCGTATCTCTCTTTCCAATTTCTCGGCGGTGTTTGATGAGGCCGTTCGGCGCAACCGGCAGACAGGTCGCACTCAGCCAAGGCAGGGGTTGGTTGCACCTAAATACGTCGTCGTGCCACGGTAGGGAGCAATGACTGCACAGCCAAACATCCTCTGCATAGGTGCTGTCCTTTGGGACATCATTGGCCGCGCGACCGCGCATATGCGGGTGGGATCGGACGTGCCGGGACGGATCACGCGGCTGCCAGGCGGTGTCGCAATGAATATTGCAATGGCACTCAAAGCTTATGGCATGTCGCCCGCCGTGCTCTCTGCCATAGGCCAGGACGAAGAGGGCGAAGAGCTGATCCGTGCCTGCACGCGGCTCGGCATTGATGCGACCCAGGCCTATCGATCCGAAGATCTGCCAACAGACCGTTATATGGCGGTCGAGGGCGGCAACGGGCTTATTGCCGCCGTGGCCGACGCGCATTCACTTGAAGCGGCAGGTGACAAGATACTCAAGGCCATGACGCAAGGCGTGTTCAAAGGCTGGGACGGGCTCGTTGCTCTGGATGGCAACCTTACAGTCTCGCTTCTCGAACAAATTGCGCACGATCCTGCTTTCACGCCCTGCGATCTTCGCGTCGCACCCGCCTCCCCTGGCAAAGCCGAACGGCTTACCCCCTACCTTTCTCACAGGCGCGCCACGATTTACGTCAATCTCGAAGAGGCAAGCCTGCTTTTGCATCGCAAGGTCAGCGACAGCGCCGAAGCTGCTACGGCACTCATCCAGAACGGCTTACGTCGTGCCGTCGTGACGGATGGACCCAACCCGGCCACTTCTGCAACAGCAGCTGGCACGCTCACCCTAACCCCGCCCGAGGTCTTGGTGACACGCGTCACTGGCGCAGGCGACACTTTCATGGCGGCTCACATTGCGGCCGAGGCACGTGGGGCATCTGAAAAAGATGCACTTGAGCGCGCCCTTGAAGCAGCCGCAATCTATATCTCAGGCGAAAGTTACCAATAATGCTCAATATGCTTCGCTCATCTGAGGTCGCAGCCGCGCAGGCTGCTGGCCGCGCCGTTGTGGCCCTCGAAAGCACGATTATCACCCATGGCATGCCCTACCCGCAAAACCTTGAAATGGCCCGCGGGGTCGAGCAGTTGATCCGGGAGGCCGGCGCCGTGCCCGCAACCATCGCCGTGATCGATGGCGTGCTGCATATCGGATTGGAAGACTCCAAACTGGAAGAGCTGGCGCAGAGGCCAGACGCCGCCAAGCTGTCTCGCGCAGACATGGCGTTGTGCTTGTCGCAAGGCGGAACCGGAGCCACCACGGTTGCAGCAACCATGATCGGCGCACGTCTGGCTGGGATCGACGTCTTTGCGACCGGTGGCATCGGCGGTGTACATCGTGGCGCAGAGCATAGCTTTGATGTCTCAGCAGATTTGCAAGAGCTCGCACAAACACCTGTCACCGTCGTGGCCGCCGGGGCGAAAGCGATCCTCGATATCCCAAAGACTCTAGAAGTGCTGGAAACACTCGGCGTGCCTGTCATCGCCTATGGCCAAGACAGCCTGCCCGCCTTTTGGTCTTGCAAGAGTGCGCACCCCGCCCCTCAACGTCTCGACACCGCCGCTGACATTGCCCGCGCCCATAAACTACGTACCGAGATGAAAGTTCCAGGTGGTCAGCTTGTGGCCAACCCGGTGCCGCAGGCCGACCAAATCCCCCAAGACGAGATCGAACCCATTGTTCAGCGCGCGCTGCAAGAGGCCGAGACGCAGAACATCGCGGCGAAAGCCGTTACCCCATTTTTGCTACAGCGCATCTTTGAGCTGACAGAAGGGCGCTCTCTCGCCACCAATATCGCCTTGGTGCGCAACAACGCTAGATTGGCCGCCGAAATTGCCGTCGCTTTAGGCGATCTTGAAAAAAGCACTTAAGAAAACACAGCGTTCACACGGGCGTTGCTTGTGCCAACGAGGCCGAGCCCCTAAGTTGAATAAGTCGAATAAAAGGTAAGCGCACCGCCCAAATGTCTGAGAACCAAACGCCCAATCAGGACCCGCTACCATTGCGGCGCCCAGGCGTCTTTGCGCGGCTGCGCGGCAACTTCCTCGCAGGACTGATCGTTATCGCGCCTATTGGGCTCACGTTGTGGTTGATTTGGACCGTTGTGGGTTGGATTGACAGTTGGGTCTGGCCCTTCGTCCCCGCCGGATATCAGCCAGAAGCTTTGGTAAATTGGGCCCTCGGCTACCCCGAGGAGCGGATCAACGTCAACGTGCGCGGCATCGGCGTCATTATCTTCCTGATTTTCACGGTGCTGGTTGGCTGGGTGACCAAAGGCTTCCTTGGCCGCTCTTTCCTGAGATGGGCCGAAGGGCTTGTTAGCAGAATGCCAGTGGTGCGGTCCGTCTATTCGGGCGTGAAACAGATTGCGGAAACCGTATTCTCGCAGCGCGACACGTCTTTTGACCGCGCCTGCCTGGTCGAATACCCACGCCGTGGCATTTGGGCGATCGCCTTCGTGTCGACAACAGCCAAAGGTGAAATCGCAACGGGCATACCGGTTGAGGAGCAGAAGGTTTCCGTCTTCCTGCCGACGACGCCGAACCCGACCTCCGGCTTCCTGCTCTTTGTACCCAAATCGGACATTATCGAGTTGGACATGAGCGTTGAAGATGCGGCGAAACTGGTGATCTCCGCAGGGCTTGTCTACCCGAACGAGAAGAACCCGTCCGAGCCCCCGAAGCTGGCGGCCGAGTAATTAAAGCGCGCGCCTGACAGCTTGGCTTGTTTGTTTCACATCTTCCGCAACGCCTTCGACGGTGTTGCAGGCCGAAAGCGCAGCCAAAGCCGCAAAAATTATACCAATCTGTTTCATACCGCTCTTCCTTCTTAGCCCCTTTTCGGGGTCTTACTCCTCAATCCACCAGACATCTGGCAGATAACCAGGCCAATCGCCATAGGCCGGTACCATGTCAGGCCGCTTCATTTCCTTATTATGCGCAAGCCGCGAGATTTGGGAGTACCAAAGTGGGATAACATACCGCCCCGACATCAGCATCCGGTCCAGCGCCTTGACGGCAGCCAGATAGTCTTCGCGGCTTTCAGAGGTCAACATGACCTGCACCATGGCGTCGATCCCGGGGTTCTTGATGCCCGCGATATTGCGCGACCCGTTTGTGTCCGCCGCATCCATGCCCCAATAGGCCAGCTGTTCGTTGCCAGGGCTCAGCGACAAGCCGCGCCGGGTATAAGTCATGTCAAAGTCAAACGCGTCGACCCTTTCACGGTATTGAGCACTGTCGATGGTCTCGACTGTGGCGAAGACCCCTATACGCTCCAAAGCTTGGGTAAAGATATTCAGAATGGCCTGATTTTCGGCACTGCCTGATTGCAGAAGGATCGTGAAACGCAGCGGTTGCCCGGTTTGGGAGGTCATGACCCCGTCCTTGATCTCCCACCCGGCCTCAGCTAGCAGGTCTTGCGCCTTCACAATGCCAGACCGGTTGCGCGCTGTACCGTCTGAGACAGGTAGGCTATAGCCTTCTATCGCACCAGGCAGCAGGTTTTCATCTTGCGCTTGCAGCAGCTCCAGCACTTTGCCCTCAGCAGGCTCATGTTCCATCCCCAGAACCGAGTTTGAGAAGTAGGACGTGATGCGCGGCTGATCTCCGCCGTTGAGCTTTTCGTTGATGAATTCGAAATTGAAGACTTGGATCATCGCCTCCCGGACACGCCAGTCCGCGAACACCTCCCGCCGTGTGTTCATCGCAAAGCCAGTGATCCCCGAGGGGCGGGCATGCGGGATCTCGGCCTTGACCACCTCGCCTGAGGTCACGCGCGGGAAGTCGAATTGCTGGTCCCACTTCTGCGCGTTGGTCTCGCGGTGCGAAGTCAGCGCGCCTGCTTTGAAGGCTTCGAACATAGCAGTGCTATCTGCGAAAAACTCCATCCGGATCTCGTCGACATTGTTAGTGCCGCGCCGGAACGGTACGTCGGCGCCCCAATAATCTGGATCGCGTTTCAGTAACACAAAGCGCCCAGCCTCAAAATCGTCGATGATATAGGGGGCGGATGTGATTGGTATCTCGGTTAGCCCGCTCTCAGTAAAATCTTTGCCCTCCCATTGCGCCTTTTTCAGGATCGGGCGGAGCCCCATGATCAGCGCAAGTTCACGGTCTTCAACGTTGAAGGTAAACTTTACCGAACGCGGGCCCGTTTGCTCCGCCTTTTCGACCTTGGCCCAGCTTCCGCGATAGCGACCATGGCCTTCTGTGCCGAGGGTTTCATAGGACCAGATCACGTCCTCCACCGTCACGGGACTGCCATCAGAGAATCGTGCGCCTTCTCGCAGTACAAATTCGACCCAATCGCCAGCCTCGCTGACCTCAATCGATTCGGCGAGCAGCCCGTAAAGCGTGAATGGCTCATCGAGGGAGCGTCCCATCAAACTCTCATATGCCAGAAAGCGTAGCTGCCAGGGGACGCGGCCTTTCTGGATATGTGGGTTCAGCGAATCGAAACTGCCAACTTCCCCAGCGGATACGCGGCCGCCCTTGGGCGCGTCCGGATTTACGTATGGCATCGACACAAAATCTGGGGGAAGTGCAGGTTCGCCATACATAGCTATGCCATGTTTGGGCTCCGCCGCCGCCATGCCTGCAAAAACCAGTGATGATAGTGCCGCCGCTACGCCCGCGCGGAAAAACATTGATCCCATTTTGGCAACTCTCCCTCATGCCCCTTTTATTATTGGCTCTCACGCTAATGCGGCTTTGAGGGGTTTTCAAACTTTATGCTTGGCGACGCGCAAGTCATTGCTTATAAAGACCTTACTGCTCGATAGGTTTCTTGCCTGTATGAAACCTGCCTCAATAACTTACGCCAGCCTTGTGCTGGCGTTTTTTTTTGGCCGCAGCAAAGGCCGATCCCCCTTCCCTTCGCAGGTGCAGCATATATTCTGCATCGTGAACAATGCGCATAGAAGGGTGCCCCATGTCTGTCGAAGGTAAAACCGCCGTCATCACAGGATCGAATTCCGGGATTGGTCTGGGAATTGCAGAAGAACTCGCAAAGCTTGGAGCAAACGTTGTCCTAAACTCCTTCACGGACCGTGACGAGGACCATGCGCTCGCCGAAAAGATCAGTGCCGCTACCGGCACTCAGGCGCGATACATTCAGGCCGATCTTTCCAAAGCGGACCAATCCCGCGCACTGATCGAAAAGGCGGGCCAGGTTGATATTCTCATCAATAATGCCGGCATCCAGCATGTCGCGCCGATCGACGAATTCCCCGTCGAGAAATGGGATATGATCATGGCGATCATGTTGAACTCGGTCTTCCATACGACGGCTGCGGCGCTGCCGATGATGCGTCAGGCGGGCTGGGGTCGCGTGATCAACATTTCATCCGCACATGGGCTGACCGCCTCCCCTTTCAAATCGGCATATGTTTCAGCCAAACACGGCGTTGTCGGCATGACGAAGGTCGTCGCGCTTGAAACCGCCCAAGAACCGATCACCGCCAACGCCATTTGTCCGGGCTATGTGATGACCCCGCTGGTCGAGAGCCAGATTCCCGACACTATGAAGAAATACGACATGGACCGCGAAACCGTGATCAAGGAGGTCATGCTTCAGCGTCAACCCTCCAAAGAATTCGCCACGACTGAGCAACTCGGTGGCGTCGCAGCTTTCCTCTGCTCAGATGCAGCGGCGCAGATCACCGGCACGACCATCTCTGTCGATGGCGGCTGGACCGCGCTATGAGTGAGGACGCAGAAGCCGGGCGGGACAAGCTCGAAATCGACAACATGTATCTTTGCGGCTCCACCTTTAGCCGCGTGAGCCTGAAAGATGCGCGCTTCAGCGACGCACATTTCATGCACGCGGAGTTCGACGATGTGAATGCGACTGGTTTGAGCTTTCACAACGCAAACCTCTCTGAGGCGCGGTTCGAAAACGTGGATATGTCGCAGGCGAACGTAAACAACGCCAATCTGCAGGGATTGGCAATCACCAATGCCAACATCACGGATATGACCATCGATGGCATCAAGCTCAGTGACATGATCGCGGCCTATGACGCGCAAAAGAACAATGCGTAAAGCAAAGAAGATCAACTTAGCCCTACAAGGCGGCGGCGCGCATGGCGCCTTCACTTGGGGTGTGCTTGATTTCCTGCTGGAGGAAGAGCGCATAGAGATCGTAGGGATCTCAGGTACCTCCGCCGGCGCACTGAATGGTGCCGCGTTGAAATCCGGTTTGGTGTTGGGCGGACGCACTGAGGCGAAAAAGAAGCTCGACGCGCTTTGGGAAGATATCGGTGCTATCGAATCCGACGCGATCCCAGCCTGGATGGACGGAATTGCGCCCGAAATGTTCAGCAAGTCGCTAGAGCTCTCGCCGGGCTATGTAGCACTTGACCTGATGAGCCGGATATCAAGCCCCTACCAGTTTGCAGCCCTTCTCCCGCACCCGCTCGAAAAGGTCGTCAAAGCTTTCGACTATGACCGCATTTGCGCCACGGACGGACCCGAGCTCTATATCTGCGCGACGAATGTGCGCAGCGGCAAGATCCGTATTTTTGACGAGCGGGACATCACGACAGAAGCGATCCTCGCCTCAGGGTGTCTGCCCACTTTGTTCAAAGCCGTTGAGATTTACGACAAAAAGACGAAACGCGTGGAGGCCTATTGGGATGGCGGATATATGGGCAACCCAGCCCTCTTTCCGCTCTTCCCCAATTCAACGCGCGACATCGTTATCGTGAATATCAACCCGCTTCACCGCGAGGAAATTCCAAAAACCCCACAAGAGATCCAGAACCGGATCAACGAAATCAGCTTCAACGGCTCCATGTTTCGGGAGTTGCGCGCCATCCAATTTGTGCGTGACTTGTTGAAAAAAGGCGCGGTCAAACCGGGGAGCATGCAAGATGTACTCATTCACATGATCTCCGACGATCACCTGATGCGGCAGCTTTCGGTCGCAACTAAAACGGTTCCGACGGCTTTCATCCTGGATCAACTGAAATCTGCGGGCCGCGTTGCCGCAGCGCGGTTCCTGGAAGCACATTTCGACGACCTCAACGAAGAGTCTTCCGTCAATTTACGTGACATGTTTTCTTAACTTTTTAGCCCATGCAGTTCGGTTTCGTTACATATTCGTTACATGCGCTGCCTATCCCACGCCGACGGCTTTGCGGGGGACCACATGAATATTCTTGTATTAAGCACCGGAAACTCGGCGCGCTCCATTTTGCTGGAGGCGATCTTGACCGATCTGGGCTATTCCAGCTTTTCCGCAGGCTCAAAGCATGCAGGTCAGGTCCACCCCGTAGCCCTGAGCACTTTGGCAAAACACGGTATCAAACCTGACAATCCGCGTTCCAAGTCGTGGGATGAGTTTGAGGAGGCCTCCGGCCTTGAGATGCACCTTGTAATCACTGTCTGCGGCAATGCCGCGAACGAGACCTGCCCGGTCTGGTTCGGTGCGCCCATGCAAGTGCATTGGGGCGTTGAAGACCCGGCCGCCGCAGCCCCGGAAAACCAGGAAGAGGCATTCGAGACCGCATTCCAGATTCTGAACCTCCGCGCGCAGGCCTTCCATGCACTGCCAGAAGACAAACGCACCGCAGAGGCGCTTGCTCAGATCGGAACGCTCCCATGATGGTCCGCAAAGTGACCGCCGAGGCGCTCGGCACTGCTATGCTTTTGATCGCCGTGGTGGGCTCGGGGATCATGGGAGAGAACCTGGCAGGCGGCAACACAGCCATCGCTCTGCTCGCCAACGCCATCGCGACCGGCTGCGCGCTTTATTTTTTGATCACCGTTCTGGGACCGATCTCCGGCGCGCATTTCAACCCGGCTGTTACACTGGCCTTTCTGATCCGGGGTGAGATCGCAGTAAATGCTGCCATCGCTTTCGTTGTCGTGCAGATCATTGGCGGTATATTGGGCGTCTGGTTCACACATATCATGTTTGAGCTACCAATCTTGCAGGCCTCGACCACAACGCGCGCAGGCGTGTCTCAGTATGCCTCAGAACTATTTGCCACTTTCGGGCTGCTTTTCGTGATTTTTGGCGGGCTTGCGGCAAAAGCCTCAGCCGTCCCTGCCCTTGTGGCTCTTTACATTACAGGGGCCTATTGGTTCACTTCGTCAACCAGCTTTGCCAACCCTGCGGTGACCATAGCGCGCGGCTTCAGCGACACATTCGCAGGGATCGATCCAGCGCATATACCCATGTTCATTGTGATGCAGTTGATTGCCGCAGTCGCAGCGACGTTTGCGCTTGGCTGGCTCTTCAGAAAAGATTAAAGCGACGTCACCCACAACACGCTGGCATCTTCCGTGCTTGTCGAAATCAGGTTATGTCCCATGGACGCGTCATAGTAGGCGCTGTCGCCACGCACCATCTCAACAGGCTCGTAGAACTCGCTGTAAAACATAACTTTTCCGGTAAGCACATAGACGAATTCTTCACCGTCATGGCGCACCCAGCCGTCAAACTCGTCAAAACTGCGCGCCCGGATTTGCGTGCGATACGGCAGCATGGATTTCTTGATCAAACCCGCCCCCAAAAGCTCATGCTCATAGGTCGTCGTCACAAGCGGCTTGCCCTCGCCAGAGCGCGTTACATCCATACGGCCCGAGACCTGATCTTTTCTTGGTGGCGTGAACAATTGCGGCACGTCGATCCCCAGACCAATGGCGAGCTTTTTCATCAGCTCGAAAGTCGGCGACATCTGATCATTTTCGATCTTCGACAAGGTCGACCGGGCGAGCCCCGCCTCTTTTGCCGCACGTTCCAGCGTCCAATCCCGCTCCTTGCGCAGCTCGCGCACACGGCGGCCAAGATCAAGCTGCTCGACAGTGCTTTCCGACCCGTCATCACGGGTCACAGACAAGGTTTTTAGTTCTTCCAATGACATGAGCCTTGCATAGCTTGCCCGATTGCCCACTTGCAATGAAAACACCGCAGGCGTAGCGACAATTTATGCCCGCTGTTTTCGACCAAGGCCCGCCAGAGCCCTGCCCCACGCCATTCAACATGGCGGCCTATGTGCTCGGCCAGGCCGATCGCCTCTCTGACAAACCCGCGTTGATCACCACAGACGGCGAAGTGATGCGCTACAGCGATTTGTTGGCCCGGGTTACCCGCGTGGCTGGTGGGTTGCGCGACTGTGGGCTGGAGCCGGGGGACCGAGTGCTTTTCCGGCTCGGAAACAGCCCGCGTTTTCCGATTGCCTATCTCGCTTGCATTTGGGCGGGGCTTGTTCCAGTCCCCCTTTCCGCTCAATTGACGACGACAGAGGTTGATGGGATTGCAAAACAGGTCGACCCGGCCGCATTGCTGGTTGATGAAGGACTTTCGCGCCCCGGTACAAGCAACGCGTTGGTGCTGCATTCCTTTCCCGAGGGCACGCCAGTCGAACCCGACCTGGGGGATCCGAACAGGCTCGCCTATATCGTCTTCACGTCAGGCACGGGAGGTAAGTCCCGCGGCGTCTGCCACGCGCATCGCGCGATCTGGGCTCGCCGGATGATGTATGACGGTTGGTACGGCTTGAGGGAGGATGACCGCGTTATGCATGCCGGCGCGTTCAATTGGACCTATACGCTCGGGACCGGGTTGATGGATCCATGGAGTGTCGGCGCCACCGCAATCATTCCGGCCCCAGGCACGCCATGCGGGAAACTGATGCCCCTCGCAGCTCAAAATGATGTCACAATTTTTGCCGCTGCGCCGGGTGTTTATCGTCAAATATTAAAGTCTGACATTTCTGTCCCGACATTGCGGCATGGCCTGTCCGCTGGTGAGCATTTGTCTGACAATTTAAGATGCGCCTGGAACGCTCAAACCGGGACCGACCTGCATCAAGCTTTTGGTATGTCCGAATGCTCCACATTTATTTCCGGCTCGCCCAAAGCTCCGGCTCGCCCTGGGAGCAGTGGTAGACCCCAAAAGGGACGCAAAATCGCTATTTTGGAAGACGGCGCGCCCGCGCCTTTTGGCACATCCGGCGCTCTCGCTATCGCTGCGCGTGATCCCGGCCTCATGCTGCATTATCTCGGAGACGCGCCCCCGAAGGCTGACTGGTTCGACACCGGGGACTTAGCCAAGATGGACGAAGATGGCAGCATCACTTATCTCGGCCGCGCAGATGATCTCATGAATGCAGGCGGTTTTCGTGTCTCGCCTTTGGAGGTTGAAGCCTGCTTCACTCAACTCACCGGCGTATCGACCTGTGCCGCGGTCGAAATCAAGATCAAACAAGACACTTCGGTTATTGCGCTCTTCCACGAAGGTGGCACTGATGAACATAGCCTGCGCGCTCACGCGGAGACCCATCTTGCGCGCTACAAGCAGCCACGCCTTTACATCCCCGTGGACGCTCTTCCATATGGGCGGAATGGGAAACTGAACCGGCGCGTTTTGCGCCAAACCTATGAGGCAGACAATGGCTGGACGCATCAAACTTGATATCATCTCCGATCCGATCTGCCCTTGGTGCTATATCGGCAAGTCCGGCCTCGACCGCGCCTTGGAGAAAAACCCCGACCATCCGTTCGAGATCGAATGGCACCCGTTTCAGTTGAACCCGGATATGCCCGCAGGCGGCATGGACCGTAGGCAATACCTGGAGACTAAGTTTGGCGGCAAAGAAAATGCCGTACGGGTTTATGGCCAAATTGCCGATGCGGCCGAAGCCTCTGGGTTGAAGATCAACTTTGAAGCCATTGAAAAAACACCGAATACGCTCGATGCGCACCGGTTGATACATTGGGCTGGGTTGGAAGGGCGCCAAACCGACATAGTCTCGAAACTCTTTAAAGCCTATTTCGTGGAGGGCCGCGATATTGGGGCGCATGACGTGCTTGTCGAAATTGCCCAAGCCGCCGAGATGAATGGCGACATGGTCGCCCGCTTGTTGGACAGCGAAAGCGACCTTGAAGACATCGAAGCCCGCGACGCCCACGCCCGCGAACGCGGCGTGACAGGGGTGCCATGTTTCATCGTTGCCAATCAACACGCCCTCCCCGGCGCGCAACCCCCTGACCTGTGGGAGCGGGTTCTGGATGAGCTGCGGGTGAAGGCGGACACTGAGACGTGACGGAAAGAACGATCATTTGATCACGGCGCATCTTCCCTCGGGCTATGTACTCGCATGTGCAGGGCGGCAAAGCGATCCATTGATCGTTGGCGCTTGCGTCCTTGGCGCAGTATTTCCTGATTTTGATTTGATCTGGTTTTTCTTCGTCGATGACCGTGCTTTTCACCATCATCGTTACTGGGTTCACGCACCTGGATTTTGGGCCATGGTCGCGGTCCCGGTGAGTTGTATCGCGATTTTCTTGAAGGCGCGTTTGCGCCGCGTAGTTGCGTGGTTCATGGCTGCTTGGATGCTGCACCTATGCCTAGACACGATTGTCGGCGACATCATGTGGCAGTGGCCTTTTTCCGACCGCTTATTTCACTTGGCGACCGTTACACCGACAGATCACCACTATGTGGTGACTTTCATGTTGCATTGGAGCTTTCTCATCGAGATTGCGATCTGGATTTTAGCGATCACCCTCTTTCTGAAACGAAAATCAAATGTCTGACAATTCGATCAAGCGTCTGCCGATTGGCGAGTTCATCGCGATGGTTGCTTTTAATTTTGCTATGGTGGCCTTTTCGATTGACGCGATGCTACCCGCATTGCCGGAAATCGCGGAAGCGCTAAGCCCCGATGAGCGTAACAATGCGCAGCTTGTTGTCACAGCATTTGTCTTTGGTATGGGTGTCGGCACATTTTTCACCGGCCCCCTGTCAGACCGGTTCGGTCGAAAACCAGTGATCGCCATTGCGGCTTTGGTCTATGTTGCGGGCGCAGCTTTGGCCTATAGCGCCCAGACACTTGAACAGTTGCTCGCAGCACGCGCCTTGCAAGGGTTGGGTGTGGCGGGCCCACGCGTTGTTGCTATGGCGCTAATCCGCGACATTTATGAAGGTCGTCGCATGGCTCAAATTATGAGCTATGCCATGTTGATTTTTACTTTGGTGCCAGCCATTGCGCCTTTTCTTGGCGATTTCATTATCCATGCCTTTGGATGGCGGAGCATTTTCCTGGCTTGCATTCTGTTTTGCGGCCTATCCGTTGGATGGTTGCTGCTTCGACAGGCCGAAACCTTACCCAAGGCGAAACGCCGCTCGCTTGGTTTGGGAAACTTGATGGCAGCGACACGAGAGTGTTTTAGCTACCGCGCCTTCAGCCTCTCGACGGCAGTCCAATGTCTGACATTTGCGATGCTGTTTGCGACGCTCAGCTCAGTCCAGCAACTCTTTGACGTCACATACGGACATGGCGACAACTTCCCGGCCTGGTTTGCGCTGATCGCACTGCTGGGTGGCAGCGCCAGCGTTTTGAACGCACGCTTGGTCATGCGGATTGGGATGCGCCGGATGATCGAGATTGGCTTGGGCGGTCAGGTGTTGATCTCGGCCTTGATGCTTGGTCTTGGGGTAAGCACAGGCCTGCCGTTGGGGCTTTTCGTGGCTTGGATCACCTCGGTGTTTTTTATGATTGGCTTCGTTATCGGCAACCTAAACGCATTGGCGATGGAGCCCGTGGGGCATATAGCGGGGCTAGCGGCATCCATCATCGGGTCTGTGTCAACCGTTCTCGGGGTGATCCTTGCGGTCCCAATCGGGTTGATGTTCAACGGCACCCCGGTGCCATTGGCCGGCGGGATACTGCTGCTCGCACTATCCGCTTTTGTTATTATGCAGCAGGGATTTAACCGGCTTTCTTCGCAGGCTTAAAGGTCCCAGCCTTTTCTGCCAGATCTCGCGCTATAGCGAAGGCGCCTTTAATCTTGTCGCTGTCTTTTTTCCAATCGCGCCGCACAACGACCTTGTTGTCTTTCATCTTGGCAAGATTGCTCGGCTCTTGCAGGTATTCGACCAGCCCCTCGGGGCGCGCAAATTTGTTGTCATGGAATTCAATCGTCGCGCCACGTTCACCCGCGTTCAGCTTGGAAATCCCCGCGCGCTTACACATGGCCTTGATGCGCACGACCAAAAGCAGCGTGTTGACCTCCTTCGGAAGCTTGCCGAAACGGTCGATCAGCTCAGCGGCGAAGCCCTCAAGCTCGACCTTCGTGGTGAGGCCTGACAGGCGGCGATACAGCCCGAGGCGCACGTCGAGGTCACTCACGTAATCTTCGGGGATCAGCACCGGCACGCCAAGATTGATCGTGGGCGCCCATTGATCATCCGTCTCGGTCAATCCTTCCATCTGACCGGACCGGATCTTGGCAATCGCTTCTTCTAGCATCGACTGGTAAAGCTCATACCCGACCTCCCGGACAGATCCAGACTGCTCCTCCCCCAAAACATTGCCAGCGCCCCTGATATCAAGGTCTTGGCTGGCGATGTTAAAGCCAGCACCCAGGCTATCGAGGGACCCCAGAACGCGCAATCGCTTCTCCGCCGTTGGCGTAAGCTTGGCGCGCGGCTTGGTGGTCAAATAGGCGTATGCACGGGTTTTGGAGCGGCCCACCCTGCCCCGGATTTGGTAGAGCTGGCTCAGACCAAACATATCGGAGCGATGGATAACCATCGTATTGGCGGTCGGGATGTCGATGCCGGATTCGATAATCGTGGTGGCGAGAAGCACATCGTATTTCCCGTCGTAAAAGGCGTTCATACGCTGGTCGAGCTCGCCCGGTGCCATCTGCCCGTTGGCAACGATATAGCTGACCTCCGGCACATGCTCTTTCAGGAACTCTTCGATCTCCGGCAGGTCGGAAATACGGGGCACGACGTAGAAACTCTGCCCGCCACGATAATGTTCGCGCAGAAGCGCTTCGCGGATCGTGACCGCATCGAACTCGGAGACATAGGTACGAATAGCAAGGCGGTCGACAGGCGGCGTACCAATGATCGACAGCTCACGCACGCCCGAGAGGCTCAATTGCAGCGTGCGCGGGATCGGTGTGGCAGAGAGCGTCAAGACATGGATGTCCGAACGCATCTGTTTAAGCTTTTCTTTGTGCTGGACGCCGAAATGCTGCTCCTCATCAATGATCAGAAGCCCAAGGTTTTTGAACCGAACCTGCTGGGACAAAAGCGCATGTGTCCCGATCGCGATGTCGACTTCGCCGCGCGCAATCCCGTCACGGGTTTGCGCGGCTTCCTTTGTCCCGACGAAGCGCGACAATTGTCTGACATTCATCGGGAAGCCGCGGAAGCGTTCTTTGAAGCTCTGGGTGTGCTGGCGGCTCAGCAAGGTCGTGGGCGCGACAACAGCGACCTGTAGCCCCGCAGCGGCAGCGATAAAGGCTGCACGCATTGCAACTTCGGTCTTGCCGAAACCCACATCGCCGCAGACGAGCCGGTCCATCGGCCGCCCCTTAGCCAGGTCATCGACGACAGCCTCAATGGTTGTGAGCTGATCTTCGGTCTCTTCATAGGGGAAACGGGCGCAAAACGCCTCCCACATCTCATCAGACGGCTCCAAGATCGGGGCGCGGCGGAGTTCTCGCTCTGCAGCCACACGGATAAGCCGGTCGGCCATATCTTTGATACGTTGCTTGAGCCGCGCTTTTTTGGCCTGCCACGCCCCGCCGCCAAGCTTGTCGAGCAACCCTTCCTCATGGCCATAGCGGCTGAGCAGTTCTATATTTTCGACAGGCAGGTAAAGACGGTCCCCACCCGCATATTCAAGCAGAATACATTCATGCGGTGCACCCGCAGCCGTAACTGTCTCAAGTCCTGTGAACCGTCCGATCCCGTGATCGACATGGACAACCAAATCACCCGGGCTGAGCGATTGGGTCTCGGTCAAGAAGTTCTCAGCGCGTTTCTTCTTGCGCGCGCCACGAATGAGCCGGTCGCCAAGGACATCCTGCTCAGAGATCACGGCGAGGTCGGGGGTCGTGAACCCCTGCTCCAAACCCCAAATCGCGATATGCACGCCACCCGGCACAATGTCCTTTGCCGTAGCGATCAGCTTGACGTCATGGATCTCCTGATCGGCCAGCAGCCCTGCCAACCGCTCACGCGCACCGTCGGAGAAACTCGCTATGATGACGGGTTTGGTCTTACGAAGTGTTTGAACATGATCCGCCAAGGCCCCGAAAAGGTTCAGGTTTTCAGATTGACGCTCCGGCGCAAAATTGCGCCCGTCGCGCCCGCCCGCATCTGTCACACCGGGACCCGTGGCTTGCTGGATGATGGCAAAATTTAGGACGCGCCGGTCCTGCGTGAGCGCGGTCCAAGCGTCATCGTCCAGGTATAGAAGCCCCGGCGGGACTGGCTTATAGACCGTATCCAGACGTGCCTTGGTCTTCATCGCCTCGACGCGGTTGTCATATTGGTCGGCAATCGTCTCCCACCTCGCAAGGCGCGCGGGCGTCATCTGATCATCAAGGGAGATTGAGGCCTGCGGCAAGTAATCGAACAGATGCTCAAGCCGGTCGTGGAAGAAAGGCAACCAATGCTCGATCCCTTGATGCTTACGGCCTGCACTTACAGCTTCATAGAGCGGGTCATCGGTGCCAGCGGCCCCAAATTCGATCCGGTAGTTCTGCCTAAACCGGGTGATCGCAGCATCGTCCAGGATCACTTCCGAGACGGGGGCCAGTTCAATGCGGGTCAGTTTTTCGGTGGTACGCTGCGTGGCGGGGTCAAAACGCCGCGCGCCATCAAGCACGTCGCCAAACAGGTCGAGGCGCACAGGCCCTGCCTCCCCCGGCGGGAAGATGTCGATGATGCCGCCGCGCACTGCATAATCGCCCGGCTCCATCACCGTCGGGCTTTGTGTGAAGCCCATCCGGACAAGGAAGCCACGCAACGCATCCTCGTTTATCGTGCGCCCGACTTCGGCTGTGAAACTAGATTGTTCCAATACCGCGCGGGCCGGCACTCGCTGCGTCGCTGCCCCAAGTGTTGTCAGCAGAATAAAGGGGCCAGGCACGCCTTGCGCCAGGGCCGCCAAGGTTGCCATACGCGCCGCGGAGACATCTGAATTGGGCGATGTACGATCATAAGGCAGACAATCCCAGGCGGGGAATGTCAGAACGGGAATTTCAGGGGCAAAGAAGGCAAGCGCGCTCTGGATCGCAGCCAAACGGCGGTCATCGCGAGCCACATGGATATGCGCGCCCGTGCGTTCCAACTCCTGCAAGATGAGCTTTGCATCGAAGCCTTCAGGGGCGCCGGAAATGGTGACATGTTGTGAGGGCTGCGTCATTCCGGCTGACATACGCCCCTGACCCTGAAGGTCAAGCGGTCAGAGCACACCTGCGGAAATATTCACATACATCCCCCACATCGAGCTCACGAGGATCGCGACCATCCCCATGGCCTGGATCGTAATACGCTGGCGCCGCAGCAGTTTGAACAACGCGTCGCCCCGCAAGCCCGGTGTCTTGCGCGCATTGTGGACCGAAAGCGCAAAGATCAACAACATAGGGATGAACACAAGGCTGACAGCCTGGCAAAACTCTACCCCTTGGTAGAAGCCGCTGACAAAAAGGACCGTTGCAAAAAAAGTTGCAAAGGCAATCAACCAGGACCCCGCCTCATCCGCGATATAAATAAGCCGGTTTGAGTTAATCCGTACCAAATCGACAAGGTCCTGCTCCGCCTGGCCGCCATGTTTCGACGCGCGAGTGACCATGTCGTAGGGCACGCCCAACACATAGTGTGAGGCGGTCGACCAAAACACGGCAAGCATGATCCAAAACCAAAGGTTCGAGAAAGACCGCAGATCGATCAGCTCGAAGGCGGTGACATAAAAATCCAACTCTTATACGCCTCTTGGCTTTTCTTATCTCGTTGCACCGCGAGACCCTAACGGGTGCCGTGGCGGAGTGCTAGCCACCTGCGCGCTTGAGACGCAACGAAAAACATGGCACGCAGGCCCTCTAAAGGAAGAAAATGGACAAAAAGATGACGCAGCATATCGCCACGCGCTTTAGACGGTTGAAACGCATGGGATCGCTGCGGTCCATGGTGCAAGAGAACGTATTGACCCCCGCCGATTTGATCTGGCCCGTCTTTGTCATGGCCGGATCAAATGAGCGCGCCGAGGTGCCCTCGATGCCGGGCGTGGCACGGCTTACGGTTGACCTTGTGGTTGAGGCTGCGAAAGAGGCGCGCTCCCTTGGCATCCCAGCGATTTGCCTGTTTCCCTACACCGATCCTAGCCTAAAGACACAAGGCTGCGAGGAGGCTTGGAACCCCGATAACCTGTCAAACCGAGCCACGCGCGCGATCAAGGATGCGGTTCCTGAGATCGCTGTGATGACCGATGTCGCGCTGGACCCTTACAACATCAACGGCCATGACGGGATCGTGCGGGATGGGGTCATCGTGAATGACGAAAGCGTCGAGGCGCTGGTCAAGATGGCGCTCGCGCAAGCTCAGGCCGGGGCAGATATCCTTGGCCCCTCCGACATGATGGATGGGCGTATCGGGGCAATGCGATCTGCATTGGAGACCGAAGGTCATACGGACACGGCCATTTTGAGCTATGCGGCCAAATATGCATCCGCCTTCTATGGGCCTTTTCGCGACGCGGTCGGCGCATCCGGCGCGCTCACAGGCGACAAGAAAACCTACCAGATGAACCCGGCCAACCGAGAAGAGGCCGTACGGCTGGTCGCGCGCGATCTGAAAGAGGGTGCAGATATGGTCATGGTCAAACCAGGCCTGCCCTATTTGGACATCTGCCGCGATGTGCGCGACGCCTTTGGCGCACCCACCTTCGCTTATCAGGTCTCTGGCGAGTACGCGATGCTAGTGGCCGCCGCGCAAAATGGCTGGCTCGACGAGGAAGCGGTGATGCTGGAAAGCCTGATGGCGTTCAAACGTGCGGGGTGCGACGGGGTTCTGACCTACTTTGCGCCGAAGGTGGCAAAACTTCTTAACGCTTAAATGCGCGGGGGTTTGCCTATGCAAAGCCCTCAAAACCCGTGACTTCCGCCAACAAATCACTTACTCTTTTAGTTAATGCACCGGAAAACCGGGCAATGGGCAGAACAGAGCTTGAAAAAGCAACAAAAAAAGACAGGCGGATACCATGGGTAACGAATTCAAAAATATGTCTCGGCGCAGCGTCCTCGTAGGCGCAGCGGCGTTTGGAGGACTGGCGGCATGCGGCAACGGTGTGGGAAGCCAAGGCGGCGCAAAAATAGACGCGCGCGTCGATCAGGCCTTCAACTTCATGTACACGAATATCCCGGGCACCCAGGACCTCGCACAGAAGGCCGTCGGTATCCTGATGATGCCAGTCGTCTCAAAGGTCGGGCTTATCGGGCCGGGTGGCTCTTACGGGCGCGGTGCGCTTAGGATCAACGATGTGACCGTTGATTATTACTCGACCACATCCGCCACGTTCGGCTTCCAACTGGGTGCTCAGCAGTATTCCAACGCGCTGTTTTTCATGACGGAAGAGGCGTTGTCTGATTTCCGCCGCTCCCCAGGATGGACGCTCGGCGCGGATGCGGAATATGTAATTTCCAACGAGGCGGGCAATGTCGGCGTCGACACCACAACAGCGCTGAGCCCCGTCATTGCGGTGGTGTTCGGGCAAGCTGGTTTGATCGCGGGCGCCACAATTGAGGGAAACAAGTACAACCGCATCATCCCATAAGCGTCTCTCGACGCAGCAACTGCGTCGCGTCGAAACCTCCGTTTGAAACAGGGGGCCACCACCGCGTCGGCCCCTTAATTTTTATTGAAGTTTTGCACGGTACACGACTCACGGCGAAATAGCCTTCGATTTTGGGCTTGAAAGCGCCCG
>JAPORH010000135.1 GCA_026710325.1 Litoreibacter sp.
AACCTAAAGAATCCAGTTTGTCCCAACTGTCAAAGCTTAAGTGCGATTGCCCTGAATAATGACCAACACAATGACCCGTCGGAGCGTCATGGTGGGAGCGGTTGCAACGGCAGCCGTTCCTTTCGCACGCTTCGCTCATGCAGATGCCACCATGATCCATAGGATCGAGATCAGATCGTTTGAATTTCACCCTAGCAAGATACAGGTCCGCGTTGGTGACACGATCCGTTGGGCCAATAAGGATATCGCGCCTCACACCGCAACGGCAGATGAATTTGGGTGGGATACTGGCGCCTTGGAAAGAGGTGATACAGGTGAAGTCTTGGTCACCGACGGCATGCAAACCACCTATTTCTGCGCTTTTCATCCTCACATGAAAGGGCGGATTGAGATTCTCAAGTAACATGTGGTCGAAACAGGATTTGCTTTGTGTTTTTATTTGTTTGTAAGACGCCAAGCCGATTCCAGTTTTAGCGCGCGCAGCGCCTTTCTGCCATCGACACTCGTTACATATATCGCCGCCCGCTAAGTGCACGTATCCTTCGAGCTAGAAAATTGCTCCGTGAAAATGCGTACACAACACCGAGCAACGCATTCTTAAGGTCCCTATCAAAGACCGCATTTCACGGCCGCGATCCTATCGATGATGCACAATGGCTAGCTTCAACTCACGCATAGCCTTTGGGACCAGCACCTGAGACTAGCTCTCAAGGTTAGGATTGAAGCCAGCAGTTTTCAGCAAGTTCATGACTTCAAGTTGCCAAGCCTGAAGTAGGTTTCGCGCAATCACTGAAATCGGCCGATAGCCGGGTGAGAAGATAGCATAGTGATATCGGATAGGGTCTGCCATCGGGCGAATGACGACACCTTCGACCATTGGGGCCTCCGGTGTAACCATAAAGATTGAGAGCGGATCCAAAACTGTACAGCATTGGCCAGCGGACACGAAATGAAGGATCGACAAAAACGTCTGGCTTTCAATCTTTGGTCGGAAACGTGCGCCATGTGCAATAAATCGGTTTTCAAGGTCGATGGTTTGTCGATGTGTCGACGGCAGGGTACCCATGCCTTGGCTGTCGAGGTCTGCGAAATTGATCACTGATTTTTGAGCGAGCGGATGGTTTATTGGGAGCGCCACAGGGCAATCCGCCGTGATCACGACAGAGTTTAGCAAATCCTCCGGCATTACCTCGTCAGGCGCATCAGCAAAACCAAAGTCGATTGATTGCGCCCGTGTGAGCTCGGCTATCTGGCTCGAGGTCCGTGCCTGAATGGAGATTGAGATTTCGTCCGCCTCTTTCACATGCGCCGCGATGAACCGTGGGAAGATCAGTGATACAGGACCAGGCATCGCAGCAACGCGCAGCCTGCCTGCCTGGCCACCAGAGAGGCTACGCATCGTCTGCCGTACGCGGCTGACCTGTGCAAGGATCGTGTCAGCCTCTGCCAAAAGGTAATGCGCCTCTGGGACAGGTATCAGTTTTCTTCCCCGTCTTTCGAACAGTTGCAGTCCAAGCTGATCCTCTAGCGCCTTGATCGCAGCGCTCACCGCCGGCTGGGTGCGGCCAAGCTTTTTCGCGGCATCAGAAAGGGATGCCGACGTCATGACAGCCTGGAACGTGGTTATCTGTGTAAAGTTCATTTAAGTTATATAAATCAGATTTATGGAAATACATAATTTTCAAATTGGAATTTATTTTTTTGCCCGCCTAGGCTGAATGCATGACTCGCTTTCAGAAGTCAGCTCACAGGGAGAATTCCATGAACAAAGTCTCGAAACTACTGGCTATAGCTGCAACAGCAACGCTGTCTGCTGGTACGGCTTTTGCCCAAGATCCAACTTTCTTCCGGATCGGTACAGGCAGCGCAGGCGGCACTTACTTCCCCATCGGCGGCACAATTGCAAACGGGATTTCAGCACCTCCAGGCGCACGCGCCTGTGACCAAGGTGGCCAGTGCGGTGTGCCCGGACTGATCGCGATTGCACAATCTACAACCGCGTCCGTTTTTAACAACACCGCCGTCCAGAACGGGGAGCTTGAGGCAGGTATGGCCGCAGCAGACGTCACCCGCTCGATGTTTCTGGGTGAGGGCAAATTTGACGGCAAGCCACATGAAAAACTACGCATTGTAGCAAATCTCTACCCAGAGGACCTGCACCTCGTTCTGCCAGACGGCTCCAGTATTTCCAGCTTGTCAGACCTCGAAGGCAAACGCGTCGGTATCGCCCAAGCGGGCTCCGGTACGCAGGTCGCGGTCGAGATGATGCTTGCCGAATGGGGCCTGACCCGAGACAACTACGATGAGGCTGAACTAAACAACTCGCAGTCCGCCGAACGTCTCGCTGACGGCCAGATTGATGCGTATTTCTACGCCGCTGGTTGGCCCGTATCCGCAATGGTGCAGTTGGCAACAACCAAGGGTATGGAACTCCACAGCTTCACGGATGATGATCTGGCCAAGATCAACGAACTTATCCCGGCCTATATCCCGTCGTCCATCCCAGCTGGCGTCTACGAGGGTGTGGACTACGACGTCAAGACACCTGCCGTGTCCGCACTTCTTGTGGTGTCATCCGATTTGTCAGAAGAACTGGTCTATGGGATCACCGCCGCGCTCTGGAACGACAACACGCGCAAATTGCTCGACAACGGTCATGCGAAAGGGCGTCAGATTACTCCTGACACAGCCCTCGACGGGATCGCAGCCCTTGGCGTTCCACTGCACGCTGGTGCCGAGAAGTTCTATAAAGAAGCAGGGTTGCTCGAATAACCCTGACCCTGGGCAGGCAGGGAAGTCCCTGCCTGCCCAACCCAAACTCCCTCTAGAACTGGAGGACGACAGTGGCTGTTGTTTCTGGCGGAACCAATATTTGTGGCGTTGCGATCGGTGTTTTGTCTTTGGAAAGCCACTTTCCCAAGCCCCCGGGGCACATCAAAAACCCGTCTAGTCTGCCGTTCACGACCCGCTATGAAATCCTCGAAGGGCTGACGGTGCCGCTTTTATTGAACAATCCATCACCAGACATGATCGCGCCCCTGATCGCCGCAGCCCAGCGGTTGGAAAAGAGCGGTGTAAAGGCGATCACCGGTTCATGCGGATTTTTGGCGTTGTTCCAAAGCGAAATCGCAGCAGCCGTTGATGTGCCGGTTTTCGTGTCTTCTCTGTTGCAGGCAGACCTGATCCACCGCATGACCAACCGTCCACTAGGCGTGCTCACTGCGTCTGCAGACTTGCTTACCCCAAAACACTTTGCAGCAGTCGGCGCTGAAAATGTCCCGCTGGTCATCGAAGGCATGGACAAAGGTCCTGAGTTCTCGACAGTGATTTTGCGAAACGACCGTGACGACATGGATCTCGAAAAAATCGAAGCCGAGTTGCTAGAGGCCGCAGATCGGATGCTCGCTAGGGCGCCAGATGTCGGCGCGATCTTGTTCGAGTGTACAGACCTACCGCCCTACGCCCATTCATTACAGTCGAAGATGGGAAAGCCAATCTTCGACATCATCACCCTGGCAACCATGCTGGATACCGCTGTTCTGCAGAAACCGTTTAGTGGCTTTATTCACTAAGACCCGGCATAAGAGGCATATCGCATGAGCAATACAGACCACCCTGAAGATGATGTTCGCGAACTGTCCGAGGCTGAGCTTGCCGCCATCGAAGAGAAGTACGATGAAGGCGCTGCGACACGGTCAGTTACGCCAGCATTTGGGAAGTTCCTGCGCTACGTTGCACTGACCTTTGCCATCTATCACTACCTGACAGCAGGCTTTGCCTTGCCACCCGACTATTGGCACATGGGCTGGCACTTGTCGGGGCTCTTTATCCTGACCTATTCCTTCTATCCGCTGCTCAAGACGAAGACGTCTTTTGATCTGAACACCGGCGCTCTGCGTTTGGGGGGCGTGCCGTACTTGGATGTCATCCTGATGACTTTGGGGGTCATGTCTGCCCTTTACCTTGGCTTTGCTTGGCGTGGCATCCCGTGGCTGGGCGTTGAGGAAATGACCTTCCGCATGGGCAATCCTAATGGGTGGGACATGCTGTTCGGCTGCATCCTAATCGTTTTGGTGCTCGACATCGCTCGGCGCACGCTTGGGTGGATCTTGCCGCTGATCATCTGCGTCTTCATTTCTTATGCGCTCTTCGGCCCATACTTCCCCGGACTGCTTCAACACCCGGGGGTGAAGTTCAATACATTCGTTTCGTCCATGTATTTCCCGCAGGAGGGCATATTTGGCGTCACACTTTGGGTGGTCTCCACCATCGTCTTCCACTTTGTTCTGTTTGGGGTGATCGCTCAAAGAACTGGTTTGGGGCAGCTCTTCATCGACAATGCGACAATTCTGGCAGGCCGCTACACTGGCGGCCCGGCGAAAGTTTCTGTCGTCTCTTCAGCATTTTTCGGGACTATCTCTGGCTCTTCCGTGGCCAACACAGTTTCGACCGGCGCGCTAACGATCCCCAACATGAAGCGCTTGGGTTATCCCGGTCACTTCGCCGGTGGCGTCGAGGCGGCAGCTTCTGCAGGCGGGCAAATCACCCCGCCCATCATGGGAGCCGCCGCCTTCATTATGGCAGAATTTTTGGAGGTCCCCTACACCACCATTGTGATCGCAGCGATCTTCCCGGCCCTTCTGCACTATGTTGGCGTATTCGCAGTCGTACACCTGATGGCACGCCGCTTGGGGCTGAAAGGCCTGTCGAAAGAGGCGCTCCCGCAACTGCGCGCGGTGTGGGGCGATAGCTGGGCG
The DNA here is from genome assembly GCA_026710325.1 of Litoreibacter sp. Lineage (GTDB taxonomy): Bacteria > Pseudomonadota > Alphaproteobacteria > Rhodobacterales > Rhodobacteraceae > Litoreibacter. The sequence continues at coordinate 4,758 of JAPORH010000135.1, forward strand.
AATATCGTCCCGCTTGTAGGCCTGCTGGTCGTCCTGTTCTCAGGATATACGCCCTATATGTCGGCTTTTTGCGGCATCTCGCTTGCGCTCATTGCCGGAATGAGCCGCGTAAAGACACCGGCAAGCCTGATCTATGCAGCCGCATTTATCGCCTTTGTCCTGTGGAAATATCAGGGTGGGGGGTTCGATCTGACAATGTCGGCGATCCTGATCGCCGGCGCAGTCTTGGCAACGTTCAATCCCCAAAGACGCGTCACGCTCAATGAAATGGCTGACACCTTTGAGACCGGTGTCAAATACGCGCTTGCCGTCGGCGCGGCTTCCGCGGCGGTTGGCATTGTGATCGGTGTGATCAACACCACGGGGGTTGGCTTTCGCATCGGTTTCATGGTGACGCAAGCCGCGTCAAACCTGGGCACTGACCTGATCTGGTTGTTCCAATTCGGCACCTATGAGCTTTTCACGGTCGAAGACCTGACGCTGTTCATAAGCCTCGTTTTCATAGCGCTTGCTTGCATCCTGATGGGCGCTGGCGTCCCGACGACTGCGCTCTACATCATGCTTGTATCGGTCGCCCAGCCGGCCCTAGCCCAATTGGGAATTTCGCCAATCGCGAGCCATATGTTCGTGTTGTACTACGGCGTGGTGGCTGAAATTACACCACCTGTCTGTACGTCCGCATATGCTGCCGCTGCCATTGCGAATTCCAACCCGTTTAGAACCGGGATCAGCGCCTTCACGTTGGGTCTTGGCAAGGTTGTGGCCCCAATGGCGTTTGTCTATGCGCCGGTCCTGCTGTTTGTGTCGTCCACCGGTTTTGACCTTTGGGAGTTCAGTTATACCGCAGCCAGCTGCATTGCGGGTGTCATCTCACTTTCGGCTGCCGTAGTGGGCTATTGGCTGGCGCCTATGGGGACGGTCTTCCGCATCTTGCTGGCAATCGCTGGTTTAGTGTTCATAGCACCGTCCTTGCAGGCTGATTTGGTGGCACTCATCATTGCCGCACCTGCCGTCATCAGTCAGATCATCAAGCGGCGCGGCGCCAATGCACCAGCCTGATCCCAAGGCGCCAGTCACTATTCTGGGCGCAGGTATTGTTGGCATTTGTACGGCTCTCTCGCTCTTGGAGCGCGGCGTACAGGTCACGATCATTGATAAGGGCGAACCCGGGCAAGAAACCTCTATGGGGAATGCAGGTGTCGTCTCACCATGGTCGATCATTCCGCAGTCCTTACCCGGAACTTGGAAGAGCATTCCGAGCTTGATGCTGAGGGGCAGTCGTCCTTTGTCGATCCACCCGCGCGCGATGCTTCAAATAATCCCTTGGGGTTTACGCTTTTTGCGTAACGGCAATGAAAGGCAGGTGCGAGCGACTGCGGAAGCGATGTCACACCTGTGTGGACCCTCTATAGAGCTATATCAAAGGCACTTGGCTGGCACTGGTTATGAAGGCCTGATCACCGACAGCATGTACGTACATGCATTCCGTGATGATAGCCGCGCAAGCCTTACCTCGATTGACTATCAGATCCGCACTGAAATGGGAGCTAGTCTTGAATTGGTTGGGGGGAACGAGCTGGCCAAAATTGAGCCTGCTCTGAGTGCTGAATTCAAGGCTGCGATCCTAATCAAAGGCCAGGCCCGTATTCGCTCGCCCGGTAGACTTGGGACAGTGTTGGCGGAGAAAGCCCGCCAGTTGGGAGCGATTTTTCGGCGCGATACAGTAAGACGCATTCGACCGGTTGGCGCAGGTCAATGGTGCGTCGAATGCGACGGCGAGAACATTCAAGCGGACCGCGTCGTCTTGAGCATGGGGGCATGGAGCCCTGCATTGCTGAAAGGACTTGGCGTCAATGTACCTTTGATGGCCGAACGTGGGTATCATGTCGAATTCAATGATCCGGGCGTTGAAATCAACAACTCGGTCATGGATGTTGACGCCAAGGTCGTTGCCAGTAGTATGGAAGCAGGCCTGCGCGTGGCTGGCCAAGCAGAGTTTGCGCCCGTCGATGCACCCGCGAACAAGCGACGCGGGATGCAATTGACCAAAATTGCGCGCACCATATTTCCAGACTTAAATACAGAGCGTGCGCAGTTCTGGATGGGACGGCGCCCCTCCTTTCCCGACAGCTTGCCGGTTCTCGGTGAAGTCGCATCTCATCCGGGTCTCACCCTGAATTTTGGACACTCGCATTATGGTCTGATGATGGCGCCGAGTTCGGCAGAAATCACAGCACGTACGCTTTGCAATGAAAACCAGAACCTTTCTCTGGGTCCGTACGCTTTGCATCGCTTTGCATAACTTTCAGCAGGATCAAGTGTCTTGAATTTTGGTGCCCAATGATTGTCACAGGGCATCTGCGATCGGCCACCATCGGCGTGGGACCAAATTGGCTCCTAATAACAAGAGTCTAAGTATCAATTTCGGTGCAGTGTTGAGTGTAAGACCGTCGATGGGGTCTGTATCAATTCGCGAAGCCCTTTATGAAGCGCAGTTGAACGTCAGCTTTGTAGCTACCGCCTTCATCGTGTTGCACTTGCAGCGAATTTCCGCTGTCCGCCCGACTGTTCGGGAGTAGCTCACTGCTGAACCAAAATCGTCCTAACATCGGCATTTGAACTTGCGAAATGTAAAACTGAGAAGTGCGTTTCGTGGAAATTCTATCTCGGACCACGGTACACGACTCACGGCGAAATAGCCTTCGATTTTGGGCTTGAAAGCGCCCG
>JAPORH010000076.1 GCA_026710325.1 Litoreibacter sp.
CCACTAACAAATTCAGGGCGTTTGGCCGATCACAAATCATTCATACCCCCTCCTTAGATGGCGTGTGCCGGATACCCGGCTATTCCTTGATTTTCTTATGGTTTTGAATGACTTCCCGAATGATGAAATTCAGGAAGGATTTGGCGAATTCGGGGTCGAGGTCGGCGCGCTGCGCCAGATCCTCAAGACGGGCAATCTGCTTGGCCTCTCGGTCGGGGTCGGAGGGGGGCAGATCATGCGCGGCCTTCAGCTTGCCCACGGCTTGCGTGTGCTTGAAGCGCTCCCCCAGCGTATAGACCAGGATCGCGTCCAACCGGTCGATGGAGGCGCGGTGCTCTTTCAGCACCTCGGCGGCTTTTTCGACAACATCAGTCAAGGGGGAAGCCTTTCGGTTTGTAGCCGGGCTCGGCGTAATGGGCGATCTCAAGCGCGATGCCGTCAGCAAGCTGGCTGTTTTTCAGCTCATGCGGGGCAGGGTGGCGGTAGACGGCGTCATCTTTGCCGATGGTCTCCGCTTGCTTGTCTTTCTTTGCGCCGAGCCGCTGGCATAGGCGGACGGAATCCAGATCGAACGGGTCGACATAGGTGACAGCTTCGTTCCATCCGGCTTCAGTATAGAGGTAGTCGCGCACTGCACTAACAGCCTCCAAAGCGATGCCGCGCCCGGCCACGTCGGGCCAGATGATCCAGGCAATCTCACGCTCTGGCCAGAGGGCAGGGTACCAGGCACCCGCCATGCCGTAGGTCTGATCGGTGTCCTTGTCGTGGATCATCCACATGCCGTAGCCGCGGATTTCCCAATGCCCGATCTCTGCAGCATAGAGCATCCATGCCTCATATTGGTTCAGCGGCCCGCCCATGTAGCGGGCGCGGAAGCTGGTGAAGGTCGCCTTGAAATCGGGGTAGTCCTCGGGCTTGGGGCCTTTCAGGATCAGTCGGTTGGTGACTACCTCGGGGATGTCGCGATGTCCCATCTACGCGCCCTCCAGCTCAGATGGGCCAGGATGGCGGAACAGGCGGTCAGGCCCCATATGCGGGTTCTCATAGGTGCGCTCAAGGAACGCACCCAGGCGTTTAGCCAGCGCCTCGGACCGATCTGCGCCAGGCACAATATTGCTCGTGAGCGTCGTCCAGCCCAGGACGTCATAGGCATAGCCGCGCACCGCCTTAGCAGCCTCATAGGCATATCCCTTGCCCTCGGAGCCTTCGAACATCACCCAGCCGATCTCCGGCTCGGGCCAGCCGTCGGGGTTCCACAGACCAACAATGCCAAAAGGCGTGTCATCTCCGCCCGTCTCGGTCACGGTCCAATAGCCATAGCCGCGGATCACCCAATGGCCGACCAACAGGCCCCACCAACGCCACGCGTCCTGCCGCTCCAGCGGTCCGCCAAAGGCGCTTGAGCGCGTCTCATCAGCGAAAAACGCGATCACGGCTTCCGCATCGGCCTCGATTGGCCCGCGCAGTGTCAGCCGCTCAGTGGTCAGCACCGGCACGTTCAGCTCAACCTTCATGCCAACCCCTCCGGCCGGGGATGGCGGTAAACGTGGCACGGATCGTCCGGGTAGGGCTGCACGGCGTCCGGATCGGGCTTTGCGCCCAGCCGTTCGGCCACTCTGATCGAGCCCGCATTGGCGTAGTCGATATAGCTGACAACGCTGTCCCATTTCAGCACGCGCCAGGCATGATCCACGCAAGCGCGCGCGGCCTCAGTCACGTAGCCCTTGCCTTCATAGGCGTCCGAGAAAAGAACCCAACCGACTTCCTTCTCCGGCCAGGTGTTCGGGTGCCAATGACCCACGATGCCGAGCGGGGTGTCGTCGCCTTTGAGCGTAACGAAAAACATGCCGTAGCCGCGCATCACCCAATGGCCAATCTCGGTGCCGAAGAAATTCCAGGCCTGCCGTTTCGCCATCGGTCCGCCCGCATATTGCATGCGTTCCTCGGCGTAAGCCGCAACGAAAACCTCCGCGTCTGAGGGTTTCGGCCCGCGCAAGATCAGCCGCTCCGTCTCGAGCGTGGGGGTTTGGAAGCTCACACTCATCCGAGCGCCTTTTCCAAAGCCACATCGGGGCGACCGTTTTTGGGCCAATGGCGGTAGACCACATCGCCTGTGTAGTCTGTTCCTTCGAAAATCTGTTCTGAGGCGCGGTCGCGGGTGCCACCGATCTTGGCGGCTACATTGACCGAGGCCGCGTTCTTCCCATCGATATAGCTGACGAGCGAGCCCACGCCGATCTCATCGATCCCAAAGTCGCGCGCGGCCTTTGCGGCCTCGGACGCGTAGCCTTTGCCCTCCGCCTCGGCGCGGAAGAAATAGCCCAGCTCGGGTTCTAAATCCTCATAGCCGCGTACGATGGTGACGAAGCCTTGCAGCGCGCCGTCCTTGGTCGTGACCGACCACATGCCGTAGCCGTTGAGCATCCAGCTGGCGAGGCATTGGGTGAAATCGAGCCAGGTGTCTTCGCGATTGAGCGGCCCGCCCATATAGATCGCGCGGTCCGACATCTCGATTTCGGCGAAGGCGGGGAAGTCTTCCATGATGGGCGCGCGCAGGATCAGCCGCTCGGTCTCAAGCACAGGGATCAGGCTTTGGAACCGCGCAGCGTTGGCTGCCGGTTTGCCAGTCTCGGGCCGTTCCCATGGTTTGAGCGCGCCTAGTGTCATAGGAGATGGGTCATTTCTTCTTGCCAAACCCCGAAAGTCCCGGGGGCAGCTGTCCGCCACCAAGCCCCGGCAAGCCGCCGCCGGGCATGCCTATGCCCATTTTCTTCGCTGCCGCTTCCATCGCCGCTGGGTCGTTCATATCGGGCATGCCGCCCTTGCCGAACATGCCCTTCATGGCCTGTTTCAGCATGCCGCCTTTGCCCATCTTGCCCATTTTCTTCATCATGTCGGACATCTGGCGCTGCATCTTCAGCAGTTTGTTGAGATCCGAGACCTCCATGCCCGCACCGGCCGCGATGCGTTTTTTACGCGACGCCTGTAGAAGCTGCGGGTTGGCGCGTTCCTTCTTGGTCATCGATTGAATGAGCGCGATCTGCTGCTTGAGCATCTTGTCATCAAGCCCGGCCGCGTCGGCCTGGGCCGCCATTTTCTTCATGCCGGGCATCATGCCCATCAACCCTTCCATCCCGCCCATCTTGAGCATCTGCTCGAGCTGCATTTTCAGGTCGTTCATGTTGAACTGGCCCTTGGTGAAGCGCTTCATCATGCGCTCCGCCTGTTCGGCCTCGATGGTTTCCTGCGCCTTCTCGACCAGCGAAACGATGTCGCCCATGCCAAGGATGCGGCCCGCAATCCGGTCTGGCTCGAACGTCTCCAGCGCGTCCATTTTCTCGCCCAGACCCACGAATTTGATCGGCTTGCCGGTCACCGCGCGCATCGATAGCGCCGCACCGCCGCGCCCGTCGCCATCCATCCGGGTCAGGACCACGCCGGAAATGCCGATCTTGTCGTCGAACTCTTCCGCGACCTCGACAGCCACCTGACCTGTCAGCCCGTCAACGACCAAAAGCGTCTCGCGTGGATTGACCGCGTCACGGACGTCTTCGACCTCCTGCATCAGCACTTCGTCGATCTGCAACCGGCCCGCCGTGTCGAGCATATAGACGTCATAGCCGCCCAAGGTTGCCTGCTGTTTGGCGCGTTTGGCGATATCAACGGGCTTCTCGCCCTTCACAATCGGCAGGGTATCCACGCCGATTTGCATGCCGAGAATGGCCAGCTGGTCCATCGCCGCCGGGCGGTAGACGTCGAGGGAGGCCAAAAGCACCTTTTTGTTGTTCTTGTCTTTCAGCCGTTTGGCAAGCTTGCCGGTGGTGGTCGTCTTACCGCCGCCCTGCAGGCCGACCATCAGGATCGGCGCGGGCGGGTTGTCGATCTTCAGCTCGCCGGGTTCTTCGTTGTCGCCTGCGAGCACATGTTTCAGCTCGTCATGGACGATCTTGATGACCTGCTGGCCTGGCGTGACAGATTTGGTGACCTGCTGGCCAGTGGCTTTCTCGGCCACCGCTTTGACGAAGTCGCGTGCGACAGGCAGAGAGACGTCGGCCTCCAAAAGCGCAACTCGCACCTCGCGCAGCGCGGTTTTGACGTCATCCTCGGACAGCGCGCCTTGCTTGGTGAGTTTATCAAAGACGCCAGAGAGGCGTTCGGACAGGTTCTCAAACATTGGCTCTCAGGCTCCTTTTTCCTCAACCATGCTCCTCAATGTGGTGAGAAGCGGCTCAAACAACAAGTTTCGCCCCCATGGGCGCAACGCGCTGATGGGGGGCGATCCCGACCTCGTGCCGGGACCGGAAGATCTAACCTTCCGGGATTGAGCCGCGTTTACGCCGCGCGGGCCTTTGAGTCAAGCAGGGTGGAAAAAGGGTCTGACTTGCCGGCGCACCCGCGCGCGGCCCAATTTGATTGTATACAGCCTTGCCTGCCAGACCGTTGGTCCCGGTGGCGTCCAAAATTGCACGGCGCGCGACCTGGCGTGGGCATCAAAGGAATGGCGCAATTTACGATGCAACAGCATCGCCAAAGCCCCAAAGCCGCAGAGCAGCCCAAAGGTGATCGCGGTATAAATCATCCGCGTCATCATGTCTTCGGAGCACATGCCCCCCATAAGCATGATCGGGATGACAGTCAGAAGGTCGACCCAAAAATAGAGGCCAGGGCGGATAATCATCACCGGCAGTAGTACCAAAGCCGTCACCGCCGCCATGCGGCTTGTCCACCAAAGAAGGTGTTCCGACTGTATCGGCGATCTGACGAAATGATCGAGGCGCACTGGCAGATGCTCCATGTTGGTTAACGCGCGATCCACCCTGAGGGCCAAAGGTGAAGAAAATATGGCGAGCTTTGGAAATCTGCGGCTATGCGCGAAAAAGCGCCAGCGCCGCTCTCAAGGGTGTTTTACGAGGCCGCTTTAACCCCGGGCAAATGTCGGGATCTGCGCGCGGCTCATCCATATGAAGGCTAAAAGCGCGGCTGTCAGATGCGGTACCGGCGCGTAAGGTGGCCCGAGGTAGACCAGCAAAGCAAAGATTGCGACACACATGGTGCCCAATAGAAGCAGCGCGCCGTATATTTCTTTGCCACGCCACCAAAGCAATAAAGCGCCAAGCGTTTCGGAGCTGCCGGTCATGTATCTCGGAGCCTGCCCAAATCCCAGCCGCTCATACATCTCCACCGCAGGCGCAAACCCCCCGAGTTTTTGCAACCCGTAGAACATAAAGGCAGCTGACAAGACGATTTTTAGGATAAGGCGCAACGTATCATTCATACCGCGCCAAATAGCGTTACACTCTTTCAGAGCAAGGCGACCTGAAAAAGTTGCTCTTTGGCCCTTCATTGCTTTGAAAATATCCCGGGGAGCACGAGGGGCTGGCCCCTCGTAAGAAACCTGGAGCGCGAGGGGCTGGCCCCTCGTAAAAGGTCAAGGTGCTGGGGGCAGACTGCCCCCAGCGTTGCAGCGCGAACCCTCTTATGCAGCTAATTTGGCCACGGCCTCATGCGCGGCGCTGACTTTGCTTTCCGCGTCGGAGACCAACCCGTCGGCCGCAATGATTTCGATATTGGTGATGCCAACGAAACCCAGCACCTGACGGAGGTAAGGCGTCGCAAAATCTACTGGCGAGTCCATCGCGACGCCGCCGGAGGCCACGACAATGATTGCGCGTTTGCCCTCAAGCAAGCCGACGGGCCCGTTCTCGGTGTATTTGAATGTGCGGCCAGCCCGCGCAATTTGGTCGATCCAAGCTTTCAACGCGCCGGGCACGGAAAAGTTGTAAATCGGCATGCCGATGATGACCGTGTCTGCCGCTTCCAGCTCGGCCACCAACGCGTCCGATGTGGCGAGAGTGTCTTTCTGCGCGTCACTACGCTGGTCCGCCGGGGTGAAATTTGCCTCCACCCAGTCCTGGGTCAAAAGCGGCAAGCTGTCGCTTAGGTCGCGGCGGATGACGTCTCCGCCCAGCTGCGCGACAATGGCGGCGGTCAGTTTGCGGGTGATGGAGGCGTCGTTGCGCGCCGAGCTGTCGATATGCAGAAGGGTCATCTTTGAAGGTCCTTTTGAGCCATGGGAAAAGTTTTCATTGCAAGGGCATGTGGTTTTTGCATTAGTGAACGCAAGCTTTTGTTGGAAACAGAAATTGTGGACCTACGCACAGCATGGATATTGACAACTGGGATGAGTTTCGGACGGCCTACCAAGTGGCCAAGCTACGCACCGTCTCCGCCGCTGCGGAAGCCTTAGGCGTTCACCACGCAACAGTGATCCGTCACGTGGACTCGCTTGAAGGCAAACTTGGCGCTAAATTGTTTCAACGTCACGCCCGCGGCTATACGCCGACCGAAGCAGGGGAAGACTTGCTGACCGTGGCCGGTACGACCGAGGATCAGTTGACCCAGTTGGCGGGCCGCATCCACGGGCGCGGGGCCAGCGTTTCGGGCGAGCTGATCGTAACCTGTCTGCCGCAAATGTCGCCCTTGATGGCGCGCACGATCACCAAATACCAGATCGACCACCCAGAGGTGCGTGCGCAGCTGATCGTGGACACAAGGCCACTGCGCTTGGAATACGGGGAGGCGCATGTCGCTCTGCGGGCTGGTGCGCCCGGCAATGATCTCGACAATATCGTCTCTGAGCTGGGCACTCTGCCGATGGGGCTCTTCGCGCATCGCGACTATATCTTCCGCCACGGGCCTTTGAACGGGCTGGATGACATCCCCAACCACCGTTTCTGCCGCGTGGCCAACCTCGATCCACGCGCACCGTTTATGAAATGGATTGGCGAAAAGGTCCCTGAGCAAAACGTCGTCTACAAATGCTCAGACACCAACACGGTGCAGGACGCGGTGATGGCGGGGGCGGGCATCGGGTTCTTGCCTTATTATATGGGGGACGAGCATCCCGACATGGTCGCAGTAATGGAACCCGACCCGTCTTGGTTCTCAACTTTCTGGTGCGTGACGCATGTTGACCTGCACCGTACGGCCAAGGTGCATTCCTTCGTCACCTTCCTCAAGCAAGAAGCCAAAACTTGGGAGTCGGATCTAAGTGTAGAGGCGCGCCCCAGACGCGCCTAAGGGGTTGTCGCAAAGCCAAGCCGCGCGCTTAGCGGTCGCGCGGCTCCATGACAAAAAAGAGCGACGCGGCGAGGCCAATGCCCAGCAGCACGAGGCTGGTTTTCAGCTCGCCCAGATAGCCAACCCCTTGGGAAATGAACCGTTCCGCCCGCTCCAGGCGGTTCGGATCCGACGGATCCTCTGGCAACCAGTGATATGGGTATTGGTTCGTCCAAACCATGTAGGCCAGGGTCGCAAATAGAAACAGCGATAGAAAGGCCGGGATGAATTTCATTGCTCAGCTCCACTCTCAGATACCAGCGCTTTATACTCCTCCGACTGAATTGACCTGAACTTGAGCGGGTCATGCGAGTCAATTTGCCACATGGTCACAGACGCATTTATTTGTTGGATTTGCTGC
>JAPORH010000149.1 GCA_026710325.1 Litoreibacter sp.
AAGCTTCAATTCGAATCCTTTTCGCTCCTCGTTTCAAGTAGCGTCGTGTACTATGGTCGCTCGCAGAAAACTACACCGTAGCCAGCGCGTTGAAAGACTTCACCTCCGGGTGGGACGCTTACACCGGCTCGGTCGCAGATGATTTACGAAGGCTTTACATCGCCGACAATCCCAACCCGGTGGGCAAAAAAGATGAGCTTGTTCTGGCCGATGACGGGTCTGATTGGAGCGCTGCGCACGGCACGTATCACGAAAGTTTGCGCGCGCATCAGCGCGCACGCGGGTACTATGACCTTTTCTTATTCGATACCCGTGGAGAGCTCATTTATTCCGTGTTCAAAGAGGACGATTTCGCTCTTAACTTCAGAAGTGGAAAATACGCCTCCAGCGGATTGGGTGAAGTGTTTCAGGAAGCCGTTTCCATGAGCGAAGGACAATTCTTCATGACGGAGATTGCCCCCTATGCTCCGAGCGCTGACGCCCCGGCATTGTTTATGGCAACACCTGTTTTCGAAAACGGGAAGCAACTCGGTGTCGTCGCGATACAGCTACCACTGGATGTTCTGGGCACTATCTTGTCAGACGCTCAGATTTTGGGAAATAGCGGCGAGCTATTTCTCGCCGATAGCACTGGGCGGGCGTTGAACGATTCACGATTTGAAAACCGGTTCAGCACACTCGACTCCTTGCCCGATACCGCCCAAATGCAAACCGCACTTACAGGCGAAAGTCGGTACTTCAGTTCCACGACTGGCGTGAATGGGGAAACGGTCGTCGCCATGACGTCTAGTTTTACGGTCCCAAGTGGTGCCACATGGAGTATCATACTCGAAAAGGACAGAGCGGAGGCGCTGTCCGTCGTCAATCAGATGCGTCTCAAGAGCATTATCGAGCTTGCAGTTATCGCCGCCGTTCTCTCATTAATTGTATGGTTCGCTGCGCGAAGCGTCATCCAACGCATCAACCGCCTAGCGCAGGACATGGACCAGATCGCCGCGGAAGACTATGAGCTCACGGTTGAAGGGCAGGGCAAGAATGACGAAATCGGTGACATTGCCAAGACTCTCGCAAATCTGTTGAACCGCCTGAAAGAAGGCGCCGCCGCGAAGGTGCGCGAAAAAGAAACTCAAGCCCAAAACACCAAAGTTGTTGAGACTCTCAGCGCCGTTTTGAAAGATCTGGCCAATGGCGACTTCCGAAATACCGTTGAGGAGCCGTTCCCCGAAGAACACGCAAAACTGCGCATCAGCATAAACGAAGCCATAACCAGCCTTAGCGCGGTTATTCAATCTGTGCGCATGACTTCCGAGAATGTCGGCGAAGGGTCGAGCAGTATTTCCGCCTCAGCCGCCGATCTGTCTCGCCGCACGGAAGAACAAGCTGCAACGCTTTCCGAAACGGCAACATCGCTCGAACAAATCACGTCCAGTGTTACCGAGGCAACTGACAGCGTCGATCAAATTGAAAGGACCGTACTTAAAGCGAGTAACAAGGCTGAAGAAAGCGGCGCAGTGGTCACTGACACGATCAACACCATGAGTGAAATCAAAAGCTCATCTGACCAAATATCCCAGATTATCTCGGTCATTGACGACATTGCATTTCAGACTAATCTACTCGCCCTTAATGCAGGCGTAGAAGCGGCACGAGCGGGCGACGCCGGTCGCGGCTTTGCCGTTGTTGCTTCTGAAGTACGCGCGCTCGCACAGCGATCATCAGAAGCGGCGCGCGAAATCAAAGAGCTAATCGATACGAGCAGCGACCATGTCAGCCGCGGCGTCGATATGGTTGGACGCACGGGGGAGGCCCTCTCGGACACTGTTTCAGAAGTTCGTGAGATATCTGAGATGATTAAGAACGTGGCTGCCTCATCGCGCGCGCAATCAAAGACGCTCATTCAGATAAATGAAGGCATGGCGCGGCTCGATAATGCAACTCAGCAGAACGCGGCCATGTCTGAAGAAAACACAGCTGCAGCGCAAGTTCTACAGTCTGAAGCAGATCGCCTATTAAGCGATGTTGGGCAGTTTAAGACAGCGATGCAAGGCTCTGAAAAAACGCGTGCTAGCCTTTTTGCGGCTTAACCTCTGCGTTGGTTTGCACGCGTTTTGGAAGGGCAGGGCGTACGCTCGAGCGGTTCAAAAAGTCCAGAGCCCTTTTGAAGAACATTCGTACGCCCGCGATGCGCTTTCACTAGGGTGAATTGCATGTCGAGGCGAGCGGACCGAAGCAGTCGGCTATCGCGATGCGTCCCTCTAGCGTCTTCCAGCCGAATGTTTGACACTAAAATTCCCTAGCTTTTCGGCCCTTTTCAACGACTTGCAGGTACATGTGCTGCCGTCGGTCTCCGTTTCGAAAAATTCGAAGCCGGAACATGTTCTGTTGCGGCACTTCGTGCTTGACCCTTCCGGCCCCTTAGCAAACACTTACGCCCAATGCTTGCCTACATCATCCGCCGAGTCTTCCAGTCCTTCATCGTCCTTTTGGTCGTTGGTCTTGTCGCATTTTCGATGTTTCGCTTTGTGGGCGACCCGATTGACAACATGTTGGGTCAGGAGCGGACGCAAGAGGATATCGAGCGGCTGCGTGCAACACTTGGCCTCGACCAACCTTTCCCGGTGCAATACGCCAAATTCCTTGCTAATGCGGCGCAAGGCAATTTCGGTGTCAGCTACCGCCAGGGACGGCCGGTCGCTACGATCATTGCCGAACGGGCACCTGCAACATTAGAGCTTGCATTGGTCTCCGGCACCTTGGCGCTGGTCGTGGGAATTGGGTTGGGGGTTTTTACAGCTATCCGACGAAACGGCGTGGCCTCCAACGTGATTATGACGACCTCGCTCATTGGTGTTTCGCTTCCGACATTCCTGATAGGCATTTTGCTCATTTATATTTTTTCCGTTTCGCTCGGATGGTTGCCGAGTTTCGGACGCGGAGAGACAACACAAATTGGCGGTTGGTCTACCGGATTTTTGACAGCTTCCGGGCTCAAGGCATTGATATTGCCTTCAATTACGCTCGGACTCTATCAAATGACACTGATCATGCGGCTTGTGCGGTCGGAAATGTTGGAGGTACTCAGGCAGGACTACATCCGCTTCGCCAGGGCAAGAGGCCTGCGGGAACGTTCGGTCAATTTTCGCCACGCGCTGAAAAACACAATGGTGCCCGTAATCACCGTCGTCGGCCTGCAATTAGGCGCGATCATTGCATTCGCCATCATTACCGAAACGGTGTTTCAATGGCCCGGCGTCGGACTGCTCTTCATCAACGCAATCCAGTTTGTCGATATCCCCGTTATGGCGGCCTACTTGATGCTGATCTCGGTCATGTTCGTGGCGATCAACCTGATCGTCGATCTGCTCTATTTCGCGATTGACCCACGTCTTAGAATAGATGGGAGGCATGCATGAGCGATATCAGCAATGAACCCTCCCGCCTGAGCAAAATGTGGGAAAGCGATTTCGCCTATAAGTTTCGCTCCTCCCCAGTCGCAATTGTGTCGGCAGCGGTTACGCTACTGTTGGTGCTGGCGGCAATATTCGCGCCACTTATTGCGCCCTATGATCCGTTCAATCCTGCCAGCCTGAACCTGATGAACGGCTTCACGCCGCCCGCGACGCCGAACCAATTCACCGGCGATCAGTTCATGCTGGGGACCGATGATCAAGGCAGGGATGTCTATTCGACGATCCTTTATGGCATGCGCATATCGCTCTTCGTGGGCTTTGCGGCTGTGGCGTTCGCGATGATCCTGGGCATCACGCTTGGGCTTATCGCAGGCTATGTGGGGGGCTGGACCGAAACGATCATCATGCGCGTAGCAGACGTGCAGCTGACCTTCCCATCCATCCTGGTGGCCATGCTCATCACCGGCGTTGCAAAAGGCTTCACCCCGGTGGAATATCGCGATCAGATGGCAATCATCGTGTTGATTGTGGCGATTGGCCTGTCGGACTGGGTGCAGTTTGCACGCGTCGTAAGGGGCTCAACCCTGGTGGAGAAGAACAAGGAATATGTCCAGGCGGCTAAGCTGATTGGTCGTTCGCCCTACACAATCATGCTGCGGCACATCCTGCCCAACGTGCTTTCACCGGTGCTGGTGATAGCGACGATTTCTCTGGCTCTGGCCATTATCGCCGAGGCCACTTTAAGCTTTCTGGGCGCCGGCGCGCCGCCAACGCAACCGAGCCTTGGCACACTGATCCGGATCGGGCAGGGGTACCTTTATTCGGGGGAATGGTGGATCCTGTTCTTCCCGGCAATCACATTGCTGGCCTTGGCGCTGGCGGTAAATCTTCTTGGTGATTGGCTGCGCGACGCACTCAATCCGAAACTGCGTTAAAGGACATTCTAATGAAATATCTCAAACCGGCTTTGGCCGCTCTGATGCTTGCAAATCCGGTCTTTGCAGATGAGGCCACCGATGCCGCAACTTCTTTCATCAACTCACCCGTGCAGCAAAAATTGCTCAATGACATGCTGAGCCCCGAAATGGTTTTGGCGCAAATGCAGGCCAATGCCGGTGGCGCGTTGAATGATGATCAGATCAGTGTGCTCGTCCGGATCGTCACCGAGGAGCTGAACGCGATCCGTCCAATGATGGAAGAAGCCATGATCGAGGGGGCGGCAGAGGCGTTTACCATCGAAGAGATCAACGCACTGAATGAGTTCTACAACTCCGAAATCGGCGGCGCCGCCATGAGTAAGATGACCCCATATATGCAAGCCACGATGGGATCGCTTGGCCCCGCAATTCAGGCTATGCAGCAAAACATCGCACGCCGCGCACAGGAGGCGTTGCAGTAACACATGTCTGAGCCGGTCCTGTCCGTCCGCGAGCTCGTCGTCGAGATCCCCACGCGCCATGGGCTTTTGAAGCCTGTGGACGGGGTGAACTACGAAATCGCGCCCGGTGAAATTCTGGGCGTCGTCGGCGAGAGCGGTGCGGGCAAATCCATGACGGGCAATGCCGTGATCGGACTGTTGGACCGGCCTGCGCGGATCGCGTCGGGTGAGATTTATCTTAAGGGTGAGCGGATCGACAATTTATCACTGTCTGAGCTTCGCCGGTATCGCGGCAAAGAGATCGGGATGGTTTTTCAAGACCCGCTAACCTCCCTCAATCCGCTTTTGCCCATTGGGGATCAGCTGACGGAAACGATCCAAGAACATCTTGGTGTCTCAAGCGCGGAAGCGGAACGTCGTGCCATTCACGCGCTCGAAGAGGTCGGGATCCCAGCAGCAGCTGAGCGCATTGGCAGCTACCCGCACGAATTTTCGGGCGGAATGCGACAACGCGTTGTGATTGCCTTGGCTCTTTGTGCGGAGCCGTCGCTGGTGATCGCCGATGAACCGACAACCGCGCTAGACGTTTCCGTTCAGGCTCAGATCACGGCGCTGCTGAAGCGGCTCTGCCGTGAGCGGGGGATGGCCGTCATGCTGGTGACCCATGACATGGGTGTCATTGCGGAAACCGCCGATCGTGTCGCCGTGATGTATGCGGGGCAGTTGGCTGAGCTGGGCGATGTGCGAGACGTCATTACAGCACCGCGACATCCCTATACGGATGGGTTGATGGGCTCGACCCCTTTGGCCAGCAAGGGCAAAAAACGGCTGCATCAGATCCCAGGGTCCATGCCACGGCTCGGTAACCTTCCGAGCGGTTGCGCTTTTCATCCGCGATGTCCTTACACGCAAGACAAATGCAAAACGGATCTAGGACCACGATTGAGGGATCTCGATGGTCGTGCCGCCTGTTGGTTCCCACTTGACGGCGCACGTGCCGCGAAAGGGGTCGCGTGATGGCCTTTATCGTTTCGGTCAGATCTTTAACGCGTGTCTTCGACGTCTCCAAACCATGGCTCAACAGAGTGATCGAGCGGCTGCCAAAACGTAAACTGACGGCTGTCTCTGATGTCTCGTTTGAGATCGAGGAGAACACTGTCTACGCGCTGGTTGGCGAATCCGGCTCAGGCAAATCTACTATCGGCAAGATGGTTGTCGGGCTTTTGCCGCCTTCAGAGGGCGAAGTCGAGATCGAGGGAGTTAACCTTGCGACCGAAACAGATGCCGACAAGATCGACACTGTCCGGTCCGACATTCAGATGATCTTTCAGGACCCCTATGCGTCTTTGAATCCGCGCTGGAAGGTCGGCAATATCATCGAAGAACCGGCTGTGGCCAATGGCGACGCGACCGACGGTTTGGCAGAGCGTTTGCTGGAACAAGTGGGCCTGAGCGCATCCGATGTGAACAAGTTTCCGCATGAGTTTTCTGGCGGTCAGAGGCAGCGTATCTGTGTCGCCCGCGCGTTGGCCTCTGAGCCGAATCTGATCGTCTGCGATGAACCGACGTCTGCTTTGGATGTCTCGGTCCAGGCGCAGGTTTTGAACCTTATGTCGGACCTGAAGGACGAGTTTGGGCTAACCTATTTGTTTATCAGCCATGACCTCACCGTTATCCAGCATATGGCTGATAAGATCGGCGTCCTTTACCTTGGCCGTCTGGTCGAAGAAGCAAGCCCTGACGCGCTGTTTGACAGCCCCAAGCATCCTTATACCCAGATGCTGCTGGAGGCTGCTCCACGCATGGACGGGTTTGGGCGAGAGGTCGAGCCACCCGAAGGCGAAATCCCTGACCCGATCAACCCGCCCACAGGCTGCGCCTTCCATCCCAGATGCCCGATCGCAGTGGAATGCTGCGCGAAGGAGCGGCCGGTGCTCGAAACCAAAGGGGCAGGGCGCCGCGTGGCCTGCTTTTTGGCGGAATAAGAATAGTCTGATCGCGAGGCAGAACGCTAACCTGTATGGACGTAAGCGTTATCTAGTTTCTTTGTGAATTTTTTGGGCGAAAGCAATGCTTGTAACTAAACACTTGTCATCCAAGTATCTTGAACAAACGATAAAAGGTGTAGTCCGTTTTGGCACGCTTACTGACTACAAAAGCATTGAAGCTGATGGCCCGCATCGGATGAGTGATGACATGGAGGGTCGGTTAGATACTGAATACTGATTTAAGGACGAGTTAGAGAGTTAGACCTAAAATCTCCAGCACTTGTCAACTTCAGGGGTTTAATTGAAAGCAAGGGGCAATTTCAAATTAACTCAAACGTTGTTTTGAGGCTCGAAACCGAAATAAACTATTTCATTGGATGCTTTTCGCGTGGAGGGTTTGACCTGGAGCGAGCTAAAACAGCCCGCGAAGCCGGTAACCCAGACTGGGATAGTTACGTCGTTTATAGTGAGCAACAGTTAGGTGCCGCGGTTCTACAGGTTGTGTCTCGAAAGTGGTGGAAATTATTCCATGGCGTTTCCGAGCGGCTTATTGTTTGGCTTTGTTATGCTGCGAGGTCAAGGATTTCGTTGAGCGGCTGATCGAGGGTTTCCCAGCCATCGACCTTGCGCATCTGGATTTGGCCCGATGCCATCAATGCCCAGAACAGCATTGGC
>JAPORH010000238.1 GCA_026710325.1 Litoreibacter sp.
GGCGGGCTAAGGCCCTACTTTCGCACAGAACCACCTAAAGTCATAAGACAAGCTTTTGTCTTCAAAGGGATACCTACGCAGCCCGCCGTCAAAAAGCCGAACATCCAGGCCAAGGGACTCGATAATTGTCTGGTAAGGCCAGCCTATGACCTCATCAGCGACCGCTCGACCGTGGGTCTGACTGCGAAGGTCATCGACAAGAATTTTGTGCCACGGCTTGCGGTAGCCTTTGTTCTTGGCCTTCTGCTCTCCCGCCGCGGTCCAAGCATAATCAGTACCAACGCAATTATGCCCGTAGTGACGCCAGATTTCCAACATTGCGCCATGCGCAGTCGAGAACTCCAGAATATCCAGCGGAGCGCCTGGCATCAGCGTCTCAGGCATATGGTGGTTGATCCGCGCCCAAGCCCGGCGGCAGTTCTGCTCCCGCACGAGGTATTTCCACATGGTCTGCGTGATACGCTCCTCGGGATATTCCCCGAGCCGATAGGGGTCGACAAATTCGGCCGGAATTGCGGGGGCCCAGGCCGCGCGCTCGGACAGCTCATATGCTCTCATCTTTCACCTAGGCAACGTGTCAGGCCGCCTGCCCTACCTGTTTTAGGGCGAACCATGCCCGCAATGGCTGCAAATTTCGAGCGAAGACTAGAAGCTTGAATACAATTCAAGCCGATTTTTCGAAGACTGAGGCAAAGCAGCCCTATTGAACCTCGAGATCTGACAACACTTTTCGACCCGAGCGCTCAATATGTGGCGACATCTCTTCATCAAGTGCGGCGCCCGGGTAAGTCACTGCCTCTTGTTCTGGCTCGGGAATATCCGCCAAGAAACTGATGCGCTGAAACGTTGGCGGATGGGACATATCGACCGAGTGCCCTTCCTCAACCATTTCGTCAAAGAGCTTTGAGCGTTTTGCGTCATCCGCATCATTCGCAGCAGCCGCGATCCGGGCGTAGAACGCTTTGCCGTTTTCGACGTAGCTTGGAACCATATCGCGCACCTCAGCATGAATGAGTGACGTGAGCGCAAGTTTCGCCAGCATGGACTGCATCGGTTTCACGCCACCCGCGCGCGTGCTGAGCGCGTCGGCCAAATATTCGGCACGTTGGCTATCGGCATAATAAAGGCGCATGAGAGCGAGCCAGATCAGCTCGATCAACCCGCGCGCTATGCCCATAATACCGCCAGCAATGAAGTCCTCCGCACCGCGTTCGCGTAGCAGGTAGCCCTCATGATCGATCAGTGTGGTGTCTTCGACAAGGTCATACCAGCGCCCCAATGTCTCCAGCGCCTTTGCAAGAACACCTGTTCTCGTTTGATCTCCGTTAACCTGGTGCGCCAACTCATGCGCAATGATAGAAATACGCTCTTGCGGCGTCGCTATGCTCCAAAGGGCCAAACCAAACCCCATAACGCGCTCGCCACGCAGTTCGGTATAGTAAGCAATGTAGTCTTCAGGGAGGTAAATTCGGGTCAATGGCTGCGCGCCAAGCCTCTCCGCAACTAAATCGGTTAAGGCAAAGAGCTCGGGCAGCTGCGCGCGATCAAACCAGCCATCTTCCAGCTTGGGCCGGCGTGGCATTGCGTAAAGCCCTACTGCAACGAAAATGCTTCCAAAGATAAGAGTCGCGAGGTTTGGGAACCCCACACTGATCCAAAACAAACCACCGGCCATGATAAGATAAGGGGTGAGTACAATGCCCCAAGCGAATAGCTTTGCCGCAGCGTCGCCGCGACTTGTGCTGGTGCTTCGGCCCCTCTCAAAATCAGCGCGCGCCATACGAAAAAGGCTCTCGCCTAAACGTTGATGCGCGTCTCTGCGCCAGCGCTCGATCCGGCCCGAAGGCGTCATCGCGGCATCAATGCCCAGTAGTCGAGGTCGAGAAAGACCTTGGGATCGTGTTTCCCGTCTTCCGTTTTCAATGTGAATGGCGCGGCGTCTGCCTTTTGGGCCACAAGACGGAGCCTGATTGCGCCGACGCTGGGGACGGGCGTATCGGCAATTTCCAACACTTCGGACCAGGCCTTGATAGTGTCGCCGCTGAAGCATGGGTTTGCGTGCGCGCCCGCATTTAGCCCCACGATCATCTGCGCATTGGCCAATCCGTTAAAGCTAAGCGCGCGAGCCATGGAGATCACATGCCCGCCATAGATCAGCCGTTTGCCATCCTCGCGCACCGTCGCATCGAAATGCACCTTTGCTGTGTTCTGCCAAAGACGGGTCGCGAGCATATGCTCTGCCTCCTCGACAGTGACGCCGTCGACATGATCGATCTTCTCGCCCACCTCATAGTCGCTCAACCGGTGCGGCTCGCCTGCTTGCGCGAAGTCATAGCTGCTAAAATCAAGCCCCTCGGGCAAGATCAAATCCCAAGCCGCAACCGAAGCGCCAAGCTCCGGGATCACCGTTTCGGGCGAAGGTGCATCCAGATCGCGCTTGCGTACCATGACCCAGCGGACATAGCTCAACACCTCATCGCCCCGCTGGTTCTGACCCGTTGTACGCACCCAAACTACACCGGTTTTGCCGTTAGAGTTCTGTTTGAGCCCGATCACTTCGGAGCGGGACGTCAGTGTGTCGCCCTCATGAACCGGCGCGAGAAAACGCCCTTCCCCATAGCCGAGATTGGCCACCGCATTGAGAGAGATATCAGGCACGGTCTTGCCGAACACGATATGAAACGCGATCAAATCATCCATCGGTGACTTGGCCAACCCGCAGTTTTGCGCGAATGCATCAGAGGAATAGAGCGCGTGACGCGCAGGGTAGAGCGCGTGATACATCGCCCGCTCCCCGCCGGAAACGGTACGCGGCACGCCGTGCTCGATCACTTGACCGATGCTGTAATCTTCGAAAAACCAACCGGGATTTGTTTTGGCCTTGCTCATCAGTGTTCCCCTAGTTTCACGTCGGGCGTGTAGGTGCCCGGCACCTCTTTCGTGACGGCTTGCCCGCAGCGCATCACCCCTGCAGCGTGGTCCCAGGTCTGGGTTGGGCTGCCATGGAGTTCCCACCCTTTGTTGAGCGCGTCAGTCACCTTATGACAGAACGCAGAGGTATCCTCTTCGCTCAGAAAGCGGTACAATTTCATAAGCTTACCCCCCGAATGGCGAGACGCCGAGCCATGTGTGAATGCCCGCAACGGCGCTGAACACCACCAACGTGATGACAACGAGGATGATCTCGGACTTTGCGGGCGCACGCGCAGGTGCCACCCAAACGCCTTCGGCGCGATTTATGATGATGACCGAGGCCACAGCCCAAGCCAGCAAACCGACAAAAAGGATGATCGAGGCCAGATCGCCGTTGACGAGCAAATGCGCGACGGCCCAAATCTTCAACGCCGTCAACTGCGGGTGACGCAGCTTTGTTCCAAGCCACACCTTGTCGGATTTGCGCGCAGAGGCCCCAAACGTATAGAACGCCAGCAGCATCAACAGGTTATTGATCCCAGTAATGAAGCTTGGCGGCTGCCAAACGGGGATGAACTCAACCGCTCTATAACCGAACACCATCAAGACAATGGAACCGACCAAAGCCAGCGCCACCACCCCTTGGGAGGCATCGCCGAGCTTGTCCTGCAGGCTGCTTCGGAGCCCAGGCGCCAGTCTTTTCAGCCAATGGGCCGCGACCCAAAGGGCCAATCCTGCGATCAAAAGTGCCATATCACGCCTCCATCTGAGCAATCACCTCCGCTTGCCGCAGCAAACGTTGCGCTGTCTCAACATGCAGGTTTTCGACGATTTTGCCATCCACGACGGCAACGCCTTGTCCGCCCGCCTGGGCTTGCTCGAAGGCCTCAATCTGGCGCTGCGCAAGCTCAAGCTCGGCTTCCGACGGGCCGAAGACCTGATTTGCAATAGCAAGCTGCGCGGGATGTATCAGGGTTTTGCCGTCAAAGCCCATGTCGCGCCCCTCTTCGCATTCAGCGTGCAAGCCCTCTTCGTCCTTGAACGCATTGTAGACGCCGTCAACGCAGATCAGCCCTTCGGCGCGCGCAGCCAAAAGGCAATGCTGCAGACTTGTCAGCATCGCCGCACGCCCGCGCGAACCAAGCTCTTTTGCGAGGTCATTCGTCCCCATAACAAAGCCTTCCATCCCGGGTGCCTGCGCAAGACCGGCTGCATTCAAGATACCACGCGGTGTCTCCATCATGGCCCAAATCTTGGCAGCCTCACCCAAAGCGCCGAAAGCACGCTCGACGGTTTGAAGTTGCTCGACTTTGGGAAGCAGAACCGCATCATGCGGCGTTGAGGTAAGCATCTTGAGATCCTCTGCGCCCCAAATCGTGTCAAATCCATTGATCCGAACAATCCTCCGACGCGCCCCGAAATCAGAGGTTTTCAGCGCGGTCGAAAGCGTCTCCCGTGCGCTTCCCTTTTCATCGGGGGACACCGCATCTTCAAGGTCGAAGATGATCGCATCCGCAGGCAAGCTTGTTGCTTTTTCAAGAGCGCGCGGTTTTGAGCCCGGGATGTAGAGCACCGAGCGGCAGGGCCCAAAGTAACGTTCCATAAGATTCACCAGTCGTTTTGTTATTTTGTTATCGACCACATTGACGCTGCGGCTGCAAGCCAAGATGCGCTGCAGCGCAGAAGATTGATAAAATAAGTCCAATTTTTCTGAGCCTTTGCAAAAAAACCATCTCTGCGCACGCGAAATTAACCGAACATTCGTTCCTTGCTGTGCAGGCTTGGAAGGTCAAAGCCGCAAAAGAACAAAATGCGCGGAACGGCACCGAAGACACGATTCACACCACGAGACGCGGTCGCCGCCTCGTGTTTCATAATGGAGCAGGCCTGACGGCGCATTCGCGCCCTAAAACAAAAGGTAAGACTATGAAGAAGCAGTATCTCGCGCTTTCACTGGGTTTCGTCGCAGTGTTGGCCGCAGCACAAGCCACTTACGCACAAAACAACAACCGTTGCGCAGAACGCAGCAAAGTGATCGAACGCCTCGCAGGCAAGTTTGGCGAAAGCCGCCAATCGATTGGGATGGCCGCAAATAACAGTATCGTCGAGATGTATGCATCTGAGGAAACCGGGACCTGGACCATTACGGTGACCCACCCGAATGGCATCACTTGCATGGTTGCTGCCG
Source organism: Litoreibacter sp. (assembly GCA_026710325.1). Classification (GTDB taxonomy): domain Bacteria; phylum Pseudomonadota; class Alphaproteobacteria; order Rhodobacterales; family Rhodobacteraceae; genus Litoreibacter. The sequence goes on from JAPORH010000238.1 coordinate 5,102, forward strand.
GAAATGCATACGAGGCCGTGGAAGAGCAACTGCCAGCTTCGCTCGGAGATCCTGCTTAAGTCAGCCCATCATAGATCAATTTCGCACCTGTCAAAAGCAAGACAGTGTAAATGATCTTCAGAAACGCGTGTTCCGGCAAGGCCCGGTGCGCGTAGACGCCAATGGCACAGCCCACCAAAATAGGGACAAGCAAGTAAGCCCCCGCTTTGAAAGTGTCGGCGCTGAACACACCAAGAAACGCGTAAGGTACGGCTTTCATGGCGTTGATTGCCCAAAATGCCAAGACGGTCGTGGCTTGGTACTGCGTTTTTCCCAAACCTTTGCTGAGCAAATAAATCGCGGCTGGCGGCCCGCCGGCGTGGCTGACGAAACTTGTAAATCCGGACACGACGCCCGCGAAAAGACCGATGCCCCGCGATAGGGGCCGCCCATTGGATGCAAAAACCCCATGACGGCGCGCCAGTTGGAAGGCGACAAATAAAACCGAAATCAATCCAATCAGCACACGAAACACCTCCGCATCGGCTACCTGATAGAGCGCGGCGCCCAGCAAGACCCCCGGGATCCCGCCGATCATGAGCGCTTTAGACGCGTCCCAATCCCATTTACGCCAAAACGGGCGAAGGGTCGCAAGATCTGCAATCATCAAGAGCGGCAACATCACGCCCAGAGCCGTCGCCGGCGGCAAAAAAAGTGCCAGAATCGCCGTGCCGACAAAGGCAGGCCCACCACCAAACCCGCCTTTCGCAATCCCAACAATGATCGCGGCCGGAATGCCAAGGGCGAAAAATGTGAGGTTGAACTCCATAGCCTTGAGCTAGAGCGAAAACCCTCGAATTTACAATAGCCTACCTTCGCCGAGCATCGGCCTTGCGCTCGACCAACTCGATTTCTGCGGCGCGGCACCCTTGCGCGATGGCGGGCAAAGGGCTACCCCTCCGCGCGACATTAACCGACTGGAGACCATTTCACATGGCCAGACCCAAAATTGCTCTCATCGGCGCCGGACAGATTGGCGGCACATTGGCCCATCTTGCAGCTCTGAAGGAGCTCGGAGACGTGGTGCTGTTTGATATTGCGGACGGCACCCCTCAGGGCAAGGCGCTCGACATCGCGGAAGCGGGTCCTGCGGCCCCTTTTGACGCCGCCATGAAGGGCACGACAGATTACGCAGACATTGCTGGCGCAGATGTTTGCATCGTCACTGCCGGTGTGCCGCGCAAGCCGGGCATGAGCCGCGATGACCTGCTGGGGATCAACTTGAAGGTTATGAAATCTGTTGGCGAGGGCATCAAAGAACATGCACCCGACGCGTTTGTGATCTGCATCACCAACCCGCTTGACGCGATGGTATGGGCCTTGCGCGAATTTTCTGGCCTGCCGCACAACATGGTTTGCGGCATGGCAGGCGTGCTCGACAGCGCGCGGTTCCGCCACTTCCTCGCCGAAGAATTTGACGTCTCCATGAAGGACGTAACCGCGTTCGTGCTTGGCGGGCATGGCGACACGATGGTGCCATTGACCCGCTATTCCACGGTCGCGGGCATTCCGCTGCCCGACCTGGTGGAAATGGGTTGGACCAGTCAAGAGAAGCTCGACGCAATTGTACAGCGCACCCGTGATGGCGGCGCTGAGATCGTGGGCCTTCTGGGCAATGGCTCGGCCTTCTACGCGCCTGCTACATCCGCGATCCAAATGGCGGAGAGCTATCTGAAGGACCAAAAACGCGTTCTGCCTTGCGCAGCCTATGTTGACGGCGCCTATGGCTTGGATGGCTTCTACGTTGGTGTGCCTACCGTTATCGGCGCAGGCGGTATCGAGCGCGTCGTAGCCATTTCGATGAACAAGGACGAGCAAGCGATGTTCGACAAATCGGTCGACGCAGTCAAAGGGCTGGTCAAGGCCTGCCAGGATATTGATGGATCGCTCGCTTAAACAGCTTAGCACCGAGTTACTGAAAAGCCCTGCATTTGCAGGGCTTTTTTTGTGCCTTCACCATGCATTTTCGTGATTCGTATTCACTCCGATAAATTTGTGATCACAGTATTTTATAGTGTGATCACAAATGTCGGGTTTTTTATGTGTCACGGCATTATTCCCTTCCCCAAGGCAATTGCACCATGCCAGATCACCCTATCCACGTAGCCCAAGGAGGGGGTATGAATGATTTGTGATCGGCCAAACGCCCTGAATTTGTTAG
>JAPORH010000146.1 GCA_026710325.1 Litoreibacter sp.
GTGGCCAAGGTGAGGATTGAGGCACCGGTAAAGGGCGAAAGCCACCGGAAAACAGCAACTCCCCGCACCTACAGCAGGGCGCGCCTCTCCCTGACTCTACCAGATAGGCTTTTGCACCAGCCTCATCGGTGCCCGCGCCCTTTGCAATTACTCGGAGTAAGGCTGCTTCGACATCCACCGCCATGCGTGAGGCATCGCCGCAGATATAAATTGCAGCGCCTTCCTCTAGCCAGGCAAAGACCTCTTCGCCGCGCTCCTCCAGCAAGGTCTGCACATAAACCTTTTCGGCCCCGTCACGCGACCAGGCGAGTGATAGCTCGTTCAGCAAACCGCTCTCGGCCCACTTCTCTATGCTCTCCCGGTACAGGTAGTCGCAGTTTTCATGTTGGTCGCCGAAAAACAGCCAGTTCTTACCCGTAGCACCACGCGCCTCGCGTTCTTCAAGGAAGGCGCGGAACGGCGCAATGCCAGTGCCAGGGCCGATCATGATCAGAGGGGTGTCGTCATCGGCTGGCGGATGAAAATGCGCTGATTTTTGGACATAGACGCCAACCATCGAGCCCTCGGCCAGCCGTTCGCCCAGATAGGTGGACGCCACACCTTTGCAGGCGCGCTCGTTGAGATCATACCGCACTTCGCCCACGGTCAGATGAACCTCGCCCGGATGCGCTTTCGGGCTGGAGGAGATGGAGTAGAGACGTGGTTGCAGCGGCCGTAGCGCGTCTACCAGTTGTTGTGCCTCTACCGTTTCAGCAACCATCACAAGGTCCAGCGCTTCTGCGCCGTCGGGCGCTTCGTTGATGCCAAAAGCCTCCAGTGTCTTCGGTGTAATCGTCGCGAGATCCAGACGTGTTGTCAGTGCCGCGCGCAGCTGCGCGGGGCCGGATTTCAGCGCAACCGTTTCCTTGCCCGAAAGCCCTGCGGCGTCCAACATCGCGCGCACCTCACCTGGGCAGTTCACGGGCCAGACGCCCGAAGCGTCCCCCGCCGCGTATTCCAGGTCAACTCCGCCACCTGCGAGGGAAATTTCGATGTGGTTGACGCATTTCGCGCTGTCTTGCCCGCTCAGCCGCTCGCTGGCCAGAAGGGAGGCCATGAAGGGGCGGTTCTTGTCGAACATCGGTGCGGGTTCATCGTCAACAGCCGGAGCTGAGACACCAGCCGCCGCCGCCGCAACGAAAGGTTCCGAAGCAAACACAGCTTCTTTCCATTCCGCATAGTCGTCGTCAAAATCCAGATCGCACTTTACAAGATCGGCGGCGCGTGTGGCGCCAAGTTCCACTAGCCGCGCATCGATATCGGTAGCGCATTGGTTGAAATCCGCGTAACTCGTATCGCCCAGACCGCAGACTGAGAAGTTCAGGGTTGCGGGCAAAGGCGGGCAGTCTTCGGCCATCAAGGCGGAGACGAATTTGACCGCGTTGTCGGGCGGCTCTCCCTCCCCAAAGGTAGAGACCACGATCACCGCGTGCTGCATTTCGGCCAGATCGGCGGGGGTGAGGTCGTCAAGCTCGATCACTTCAGCCTCGAACCCGTAGCCGCCGGCAGATTTGCGCAGGTCTTTTGACAGTGTTTCGCAATTGCCTGACTGCGAGCCGTAAAGCACTTTGAGCGGGGTCAAAACGGCGGCGTCTTCGCCGCCTTCAGCGGCGGCGGAGGCGGCGATTGCCGACAATCCGGTCAGGAGACCGTTGAGCCATTGGCGTTGTTCGGCGTCAAAAGGTGCGCCTTCGGGCAACAGCTCGATCTGCGGTTCCGCGGCGGAAATCGCGTCTTCGATGGTCTTGGAAATCAGTGGCGTTTGAACGTTCATGGGTCGTCTCCTTTACGCCGCTTGACCGAGGTCGGCGGGCAGAAGTGTTTTCAACTCGTCGTCGTCCAGGCTGCGGACGAAGGATAGGAAGGTTTGGCCATCGGCGCGCCGCTCGAGGTAGCGTGCGATGACATGCTCGATAATTTCAGTGATGTCGGCGGCGGCCACGGGTCCCACCAGATCGCGCGCCAACCCCTGATCAAGGTCAGAGCCTCCGCCGAGAACGATTTGATACCCTTCACCGCCGCCCGGCGCAGCAGAGCCCATCAGCCCGATATCACCGATGTAATGTTGCGCGCAGGAGTTATTGCAGCCCGTCAGATGAATGTTGATCGGGCTGTCGAGCTCGAACTTCTGTTCCAAATGCCGCACCAGTGCGAGCGCGTCTTGCTTCGTATAGGCGGCGGCAAGTTTGCAGCCCCATTTGCCGGTGCAGGCCACGACACCAGCTGCGAAGGCGGAGGCATTGACGCTCATTCCAGCCGCCTCAATCTCGGCACAAGCAGCTCCAACATCCGCGTCCGGAACAAACGGGATCAGCGGGTTTTGCCAAACAGTCAGGCGAATATCGCCTTCCCCGTATTTCTCAGCCACATCGGCCAGCACACGCATTTGTTCGGGCGACATGCGTCCTAATTCTAGGGCGACGCCGATATAGTTCAGGCCAAGCTGCTTTTGCGGATGCACACCGATATGCGCCTGACGGTCAATTGGTGTGCGCGGCTCGCAATGTGTGGGGTCCAGCTGCACGAGCTTCACTCCTGTGTTGAAGCTATCCAATTTCTCCTGAGTGCGCTCCAAGAACCAAGGCAAGCCCTCTTTCTCCAGCAGGTATTTCAGTCGTGCCTTTTTGCGGTTGGTGCGGTCACCATGCTCGACAAAAACGCGCAGCATCGCCTCGGAGACATCGACGGTTTCTTCGGGGCGGCACATCAGCCCGGTGTCGCGGGCGAAGTCCTTATGCCCGGTAATCCCGCCAAGCGCGATGCGGCACCAGATGCCGGGTTCCACGCCTTCGTTATTCTCATTCACGATTGTCGCGAGGAACCCGATATCATTTGTGTCCGACAGGCAGGACAGGCGTCCGGCATTGTCGAATGAGATATTGAACTTGCGCGGGATGCCCTGCAGCTCCCGCGTGCGCAGGATGCGCAAGGACAAGCGTTTGGCCTGAGGGCGCATGTCGATCAGCTCATCGACATCAAACCCGGCCGATGGTGTTACCGTCAGGTTGCGCGCTGAATCCGCGCCGGTGCCTTGGGCGGTCAGGCTCGCCTCCTGCATGGTTTCAATCATGTCTATGACAGAGGCGGGCCGTATCTCACGCAGCTGCAGGCTGCCACGGGTCGTCACATGGGCATAGCCGCCCGCATATGTTTCCGCGCAAAAGGCCAGCGTCCGAAACTGCGCTGCGGTCAGTTGGCACGCGGGTGCGCGCAGCCGCATCATGTAGCCCTTGCTGTTAGGTTCCACATTGAAAAAGCCAAGATGGCGCAGCAGGAACTGGTCCAGCCCCTCGGCCATCTGATCGGCATGCCCCCATTCCTCAAGCTGGCGCCATATGTCGAGCGGGTGGGTTTTGTACTTCGCAACCTCTTCCTTGCACAGATCCTCGACAGGCGTGCCGTAAACCTCTTCTGGCGGTGCCTCCACCACCTTGCCCGCGTTCTTGGGAGCGAAGGCGCGGTGCAGGCCCGAATCCACGATCGCCTGCGCCAAAAAGAGCTGTTGTTCGCGGGTGAAACCCTTGGTCATGCTGTGCATCTTTCTCATCCCACGCCTAGATAGGCGTGTCCGTTAGGTGGATCGAAATGGGTAGCACAGCGTTGTACTATCTTGGGGGCGGCTTAGCGCGCGCCGCATGACGCCTTTGTCATAAAGCTTAATTGGCCCGCACCACACGCTAAGGCAACGTCTGGGCGCAAAAGAATCGGAGCCAGTGGGCTCTTCTCATACGATTGCCTAAAAATTGCGCAGTCGGATGCGCGGCTCAGCTTAAGGCGCAAGCAAAGCGCGCTTAGTTTCGTTGGTGGATTGAGGATTCCGTATCACGCGCCAGCATCCGCGCCTCGATTTGGTTCAGCGACGTAAGCGCCTCTTCCGTCGATCTGCCGTTGGCTCGCGCGTTGGACCAAATCTTTTGGGCTGATGCCGGTGACCAAGGCAGGGCCGCTTCCGACAGCCATTGTCGCAATGGGGCCGGCAATGCGTCAAAAGCCGCCATCGGGTCTGCCCTACGACGTTTGCGTCGCAGGCTACATTGGCCGAGATTTCGCGAGGCTTTGCGCGCCAATTCACCCGTCCCTGGCAAGGTCAAATATTGGCGTATGCTTTAGCCCGCGCAGGCAGTGCCCGCAACGCAATTTGCGTTATAATATATCAAAAAATTTCTTGCTACCTGGGCCATGCGTTATGGTGGAGATCGATCGTAAAGCGGTGCCGATGTTTGATCGGGACGTGGCGATGCGGGTGGCTATGGGGCTCTGGCCCTTCCCAACCCTCATGCGCGTGTTGGTGATGTTCGTCATGGATATGCAGGTGGGCGTGATCCACAGCAGGGTGCTCATGAAGCAGCTCGCGATCGTCTTGCGCGGGCCAAAGAGCAGCAGCCGCGCCAAGAGCCAGAAGCACGATTGCGGAAAACATAGCGAAAGTGAGCGGCAGGCCGTAGGTGCTGCCCAGCCAGCCCGCCAAAGCATAGGTCACCAAAAAGCAAAGATGCGACAGCGCAAACTGTGCTGCAAAATAGGCCGGCCGGTCCGGTTTTGTGGAGGAGCGCTGCAGCAACCGTCCCGCAATCACCAAGACTGCCGAATAACCCAGCCCAATCACGAACCAAAGCAGTGCCAAGGCCACATAGCCCGGGTTAAGGGCCCCCAAGCCCAAAGCTGAGGCCATAATGGCCCCCGCGCTGAGCGAAACCGGCCGATCCTCCAGCCGCGCCAACACCTGCGACATGCTCAGCGCGGCGACCATGGACCCCGCGCCGAAACACATCAGTAAAACTGCTGTCCACCGCTCAGACATCCCCAGTTCCCCTTGCACCAAGACCACCGTATTGACAATAACCATCGCGCCCGCCGCTGCCACGGCCATCGACATAGCGAGCAAGCCACGCAACCGTGGTGTCGCCAGATAGGCGCGCAGACCGAAAGTGAACCGGTCCAAAATTTTTCTGGCGCGCTCTCAATCGGCCTGCGTCCCAAGCTCGTCGACAGCACCAAAGCTGCGGAAACGGCAAAGGCCGCTGCGTTGGCCGCGAACAACCCGTTGAAGTTCATCACCAAAAGTGCGGCGGCAGCGAGGGCCGGGCTCACCAAACTCTCTAGATCATATGCCAACCGGGAGAGAGAAAGCGCTTTGGTGTAAACCTCTTCCTCTTCCAGAATGTCGGGAATGGTCGCCTGAAATACTGGGGTAAAGCCGGCTGAGCAGGCCTGCAGCAGGAAGATTAACGCGTAAATCTGCCAAATCTCCGTCACAAATGGCAGGCAAAGCACCAACCCGGCGCGCATTAGGTCCAATGTCACAAGATAGGCCCGGCGCGGCACAAGCGGTGCCAAGCCGCCCGCGATCGGTGCCAAAGTCACATAGGCCACCATTTTGATGGCGAGCGCGGTGCCCAAGACTTGACCGGCCGTCTCGCCCGCCAGTTCAAAGGCCAAAAGTGCCAGCGCAACTGTGGTCAGCCCAGTTCCCAAAAGGGCGATCACCTGCGCTGAAAACAGGGTGGCATAGGTGCGGTTTGCGAGCGGTTCAAACATATGGAGGCCTCGCCCCCGAATCTACATGCACCGCGCATCTGACGTCCATCATGCATTTTTCACATAGCCGCCAGTCACATGGCGCTCACTTGATCTGGCGCAAAGAACGGGCGTTTTCGCTCGGATAGGGTGCTCTTGATCAATCAGATCTACAGCCCAAGTCGAGAAGGGAACCAAATGTCGCCAGAAGACAGTTTTCCAATCCAAAATGAAGCGATTTCGCTTATGCAAAAGGATGCGGAGCTGGCACAGCTATTGCCCTTTGAGGAGCTTTCGCAAGACCAGGCCGAGGACATCCTCTCGCAAGCGAGCGTGCGGCGCGTGCCTGCGAATGCTACTTATTTCAATGAAGGCGATAGCGCCAAGAACTTCTATTTGCTGCTCGATGGTGTGCTGCGCGTTGTGCAAGTGACCGAGCAGGGCGAGCAGGTGGTGATCCTGCATGTTGTTCCAGGAAAAATGTTCGGTATCGCCAAAGCCTTCGAGAATGACACTTATCACGCGACCGCGCGTGCCGCATCTGAAGGCGTTGCTTTGAGCTGGCCTTCGGAGGTCTGGGACGAGTTCATCGCCAAATATCCGGGTTTTCTACAGGCCACACGCAGTGCGGTTGGCGAAAGGGTTGAGGAGATGCAGGAAAAGATCGTCGAGATGGCGACCCTCCAAGTTGAGCAACGGATTGCGCATGCGATCCTGCGCCTCGTCCGTCAGACCGGGAAGGAAACTGAGCAGGGGATCGAGATCGATTTCCCGCTTACACGGCAAGATATTTCGGAAATGACTGGTACCACTTTGCACTCGGTCAGCCGCTATATGAGTAAGTGGCAGAAAGACGGTATTGTGAACAGCGGACGCCGTCGGGTCGTTGTCTGCCGTCCGCAAGACCTTCCTGTTTAAGGAACTGTCAGATTTTTCTGACAGTTCGATCTGTAATTTGCGAAATCGCAAAGTACTTTTTTTAGAATCCTCGTAGTATTCAAGAGTGGAGGAGACTGACCCGTTCTCGTTGAGGCGCGTAAAGAGCATTGTCGAGTGCTCGGGGCGCCATAACCCGGACCCGTCAAGCCGCTTCTTTGCGTGCCAGAAGGGACCATATTATGGCTGACGAAACGGGGCAGACGCTACCAACCCATCTTACTGATGAACCTGAACTCTGCGCAAATTGCGCGATAAGGCATAGCAGCCTCTGCGGCGCGCTTTCGAGCGAAGAGATCACCAGTCTCAATTCGATCGCGGGGAGAACTAAACTTCAAACCGGACAAACCTACATTTTTGAGGGGGATGAAACGCATAGCTTTGCCAATGTCACCCATGGCGTGGCGAAGCTGGTGCGCGGGGCCGAAGATGGGCGCTCGCAGATTGTCGGTTTGCTTTTTCCATCAGATTTTTTGGGCGGCACGCTTGGTGGCGCTAGAACACATATCGCGCGACATTCGATCGAAGCGGTATCGGATATGGAGCTCTGCACCTTTCCAAAAAGCCGGTTCGAAGAACTCCTTCATGACTTCCCTGCGCTCGAATACAAATTGCTCAACCGCACAATGAGCGAATTGGAGATTGCGCGTGAGTGGATGGTGCTTTTAGGACGCAAGACCGCTGAGGAACGGGTCGCAACCTTCTTGCTGCACGTGTCTGAGAAGATGAAAAACGTCACCTGTAGAGGAAAAACAAGCTTGTCTTATGACTTTAGGTGGTTCTGTGCGAAAGTAGGGCCTTAGCCCGCC
>JAPORH010000101.1 GCA_026710325.1 Litoreibacter sp.
AAGCTTCAATTCGAATCCTTTTCGCTCCTCGTTTCAAGTAGCGTCGTGTACTATGGTCATCGCTACAAATTGATGCCAGCCAAAGCATTGATTCCATCCCGGAGGCTGTGTCGCTGTCACGAAACGCGTGCTGGCGACGGATCAAGCAGATGGAGGAGGCAGGAATTATCAAGTCCCGCGTGGCATTACTGGACGCAGGCAAGCTCGGCCTCGGGCTGCCCGTCATTGTTCTTGTTCATGCAGCCGACCATTCGCCTGACTGGCTGGAAAAATTTCACCGAGCAGTCCGCATCTTGCCGGAGATCATCGGCGCATATCGCATGTCGGGAGAACTTGATTACGTACTAAGGGTACAGGTCGCGGATGTCGCCGATTACGACCGTTTTTACAAAAGGCTGATCGAGCTTGTCCCTTTGCGCGATATTTCAGCAAGTTTCGTGATGGAAAACATAAAAGACACGACAGCCTTACCGCTTTAGGACAAAATTTAACCAAACCTTACCTAAAAGCTCATAATTGGGTTCGGATTTCCTTGAAATGTCATCCCCCCTGCCCCATTTTAAGGACAGAAATCCCGGATCCTCCGGGGCAGCCAATTTCGTAACGTAAGGGAGTAATTCCATGCAAAACTACGTAGGCGCACGCTCCACCGCCGGCATTTCAGCCGAGCAGCTGGATACGGGCCTTCGCGCACATATGAACAAAGTCTACGGCACCATGTCAGTGGGTATGCTGATCACGGCGCTTGCCGCTTGGGCCATCTCCGGCCTGGCGACGACCGCTGATGGTGGGCTGACACCGCTCGGCGCGGCGCTTTACAGCTCGCCGCTTCGCTGGGTGATCATGTTCGCCCCGCTGGTGTTCGTGTTCGGCTTTAGCGCCATGATTAACAAGATGTCCGCCGCAACCGCGCAGCTCGTGTTTTACGCGTTTGCTGCCACGATGGGTGTGTCCATTAGCTGGATCTTCTTGGTGTTCACCGGGTTTTCGATCATCCAGGTTTTCCTGGTAACAGCGATTGCATTCGCCGGTTTGAGCCTTTGGGGCTACACCACCAAAAAGGACATCTCCGGCTGGGGGTCGTTCCTGATCATGGGTGTGATCGGCCTGCTGGTCGCCTCGATCATCAACATCTTCCTAGGCTCGCCTGCGATCATGTTCGCAGTCTCTATCCTGGGTGTGCTGATCTTCGCTGGCCTGACCGCTTATGACACGCAAAAGATCAAGAATGACTATATCCAGATGGCGCATATGGGCGACACAGAATGGCTGGGTAAATCCGCCATCATGGGCGCACTGAGCCTCTACCTGGACTTCATCAACATGTTTATGTTCCTGCTGCAACTGCTGGGCAACCGCGAGTAAATTCGCGACACAAACAATCAACGGCCCCGTCGGAGAAATTCGGCGGGGCTTTTTCTTGGTCTAGCTCGCGGCGCTGTGGTGCATCACCGTAAACCCCTCCTCGGATGCGGGTGGGACAAAGTGCTGGGCCAATTGGGCAAACTGCGCTTCGGTCAAAGCAAATGGGTGCTTACCCGCAGCGTACCTGGCTTGGACACGGGCAAAGCATGTTTCATCGGAAACGTCGAAAACATGCATCACATGCGGCGCATCGGAGGCGGCTACTAGGTTGCGCATCCAACCTCGCATCTCCGGCGTGTTGGCGGGATAGTCGAGGACGACCGTCATTCCTGCCCCAAGCAGTTCGAGGATATGGGGCTGCATCACCGTTCGAAGCTTGGCGGCGCAACGCAAGTAATCCTGTACGTCCTGCAGTTCTTCTTTGAACAGGGCGTTGAGCCAGAAATCTTCCGAAATGAGGACCGCCCCCGGCGCTTTTACGATCTCCCGTGCCAAGGTAGATTTTCCCGACCCGGCCTTACCGCAAAAAAGATGCAGCCTGACATCGTTGTTCTCTGGTTCCACTTCAATGCCCTCACACGTCTCGCCGCATCAAAACCGCCGGAAAGCCTATCCCGGGTTGCAGCGGCACTTCGATCTGCTGATCCCCTACAAACCCCATAGCACGGTAATATGGAACAGCGGTAAAAGTCGCCTGGCACCGCATCTCCCGCACACCGCCCGCTTGAGCGGTCTTTAGGATGTGATCCATAAGTGCCCTGCCAATACCTTGCCGCACACGTTCATGATCTGTCACCACGTGGCGGATGGACGCCACTGGCCCGCGCCTTTTGCTGTCATAAGTCCAGCCACCGGCACCGACCAACTGCTCCCCATCAAACACGCCGAAATAGGTCCCGCAGGTCACCAACCGTGGCTGCGCGCGTGAGATGAGCGGAAGCGCCGTCACAAGCACTGACGGCGGATAGTCCGCCTTCAGCAACGCCGGGTAGCTGCGCGCCAGGAGCTCATCAACAGCGGCGATATCGCGCTTGCTAGTAGGTCTTATGTCCATGGAACTGCTCCAAAAAGAAAAAGCCGCGCTCGAAGGCGCGGCTTGGACTGTCTCAAAGAGAGGGAGGATTACTTGATCTTGCCTTCTTTGTATTCGACGTGCTTGCGCGCTACAGGGTCGTATTTGCGCACCACCATCTTCTCGGTCATGGTGCGGGCATTCTTCTTGGTCACGTAGAAGTGGCCCGTGCCTTCGGTCGAGTTCAGGCGGATTTTAATCGTGGTTGGCTTCGCCATGTCACATCTCCTGCACGAGGGGCACACCCTCGGAAATTCACTTGAAGCTGCCTTTTACGCCAGAGGCCGCGCGAGTCAACACTCAAAGCGGCAATGCCCATTGTTTATTCCATATCAAGCGGCTGACCAGGCTATGGAAACAGCCTGCCCACTAGCAGGGTCGCAATTAACCATATGTTTAGCTTGATTGCGGAACCTCGGAGCCGCACGGGGCACCAACGAGGAAGCTGATTTTGGGTCATATCGACGTTCACAAACCGCTCGCTTCCTTGCCGGACCCGGCCATTGTAACTTTTCCCGCGCAATATACGGTATCGGGCGGTCAGCTCGACGCCCGCGTCAAACTGAACAAACAGATCGGCGCGTTCAACGGGCTGAGGCTACAGGTGCTAGACGCCACAAACAGCCGCGTCAGAGCGCGCGATATCGTGCAAGACGAAATCTCCTCAGAGACCTACACGTCATTGCAGCTGGACCTGTCAGGGCTACCAAACGGCATCTATGTCTACGAAATTGTGGATGCGACGGGTCTGAGCCTTGCCGCCGCGCAGTTTTGTCTGATCGGCAGCGCGAGATCACGTGTCGGGCTACTCCATCCATTTTTCACCTGGCACGCTTACTGCGCCGAAGGCGGCGATAGCTTTTACAAAGGCGCGCAATTCGATGAAACGCGAGTTATTGAGCTGAGCCTGCATCGGCCTTTGCAGGGCCTCAGCCGATGCCATGATCCAAGCAGCCTGCGCAATATGTCTGTGCTTCTGGACCGCGAGGACGTAGCGCATACCAGTTTTTGCTCCCAACACTTTCATCGCAACCCAGAGATTTTGGAAGATTTTGACGTGCTCGTCATGGCCGGTCACGACGAGTACTGGACCCACGCTCAATTTGACGCGTTGGAGGCCTTCATTAAGCGCGGCGGACATGTCGCGAATTTTTCGGCCAACGTACTCTGCTGGGCTGTGGATGCTCAGGACGACAAAATCCGCGTCGACAAACGCAACACATTTGAGCCTGGCATATCGCATGCGCGCAGCTCTGGTCAGTTTCGCAGCCCCTGGATCAACAGGCCGCAGCAAAGGCTGTTCGGCTTGAACTATTTCTCCGCCGGCTATCCGACGAAACGGGTCCCGAAGGCCAAGGCATCTGCGATTCTGTCCGAGGCGGAGTATGACACTTCGGACAAGATTGAGGTTATCGCCCGAGATCACCCGATATTTGAAGACATCGAAATCGACAAAGGCGTCCTGCAGACCACAGGTGATAGCTTACTCGATGTCGAAGTCGACGGCGTTTTCCTGAACGGGACGGAGGTCGACCGATTGCGCACCACCGATGTTGCACGAGACACCAAAGTGCTCGCCAAGGCTTTGGTCAATGTCGCGTACGCGCGGCCCGATCAGCTGGGACGGCTCAATACAGACCTATGGTTTGAAACAGTCGGCATCATGGCAGAATGCGTCCCCTTCGACGGGGGCGGCACAACCATACAGATCGGCTCAGTCGGGTGGTACAAGGCCGCCAAGCGCCCGGGCTCAAACGAGGCCCGCCTCACGACCAATACAATCAAATACCTTCTAGGGAAGCAGAATGAACAAATGGACGTCTGACGTTAAGAAAGCCTACGAGGCCGTTGGAGCCTTTGTTGCGCGCACGGGTGGCGACAACAGCAACGGTCGCATCTCCCGCTCTTTCTTCCCAGATCGCGGGCAGAATGCGGAGGCATCGGATAGCACCGCGGCATGGGCACCTGCCCCCAGCAACAACACAACGGTCATTTTCGAAGCTTTCAGCGATACTGGCTTTACGCTCGACACAACCCAGGCAGACGAGACGCGGCACACCAATATCGAGCATCAGGTCGATGTTATACCTAAGGATGCCGCCTATCTCGCCATCTCCCTTACAGCCAAGGTCGAACACGTCACCCGGCTTTGGCCGAAGCTGGTCGCAGTGCTCAAATTGACGGGTGCGAATGACGTCATTCGGATAGATAAGGAAAGCGTGCCGCTAACAAAAACCCAAGGCGAGACGAGCGAGCATCGGATCTGTTTCGCGCTGCAACCGGGCGAAACGCGCGGCACATTTGTGTTTCACGTCCCAAAGGATTGCGGCATGCGCCTTGCGTTTTCTGAAACGCAAATCTCGTTCCTCGATAAAGACGCCGAGCCCCTTCAAGCCAGCGCGCGCCAAGAGGCCGTGCGCGATGATTTGAATGCTTTGCGAAAGTTCAGGCTCAACGGCACCGACGACCTCACTCCAATCGCAGGTCAAAAAATCGATATGATTGCGGGGTGTGAGACGTCCTACATTTCCGCCTATCTCAAAGAGCTCGGGTTCGACGTCAATCACTCGTTCGAGCATCACCGCGCCATGGACCCTTATACCGAGCTGATGCCGGGCGCGTCCCCCTACCTCACATCTGACGCCCCGCATTTGATCCTGTCGCAGGTACAGGTTCTGCGCCCCTTGATTACGAAAATGGAGCGAGCCTCCGGCCTGACAGAGCGGTCAGAAATAAAAGGCTGGATAGACGCTACGATAGACGCATTGCGCTGGTCGATTGAACAGATACGGACCGCGCGCAATTGCAACATCTGGATTTTTACCCATCCCGGCTACCACAGCCCAGCCATGGGCGTGTTCGACTACCGCTCTGGCCCCAACGGGTGGAGCGCATTTGAGATGCTTATGCACTACAAAATGGCCGCCTACGCATTGGCGCGTGAGTTCCCGAATGTCTTCATCTTGGATGTTGATCTCGCACTTGAGCGGCAGGGCAAACTGCCGGACGATGGCCAGCCCCGCATGCGCCTTTACGAAAGCCTTGGCGGGCATCTTGAAACGGATGGTGCGCATATCTTGGGTGAGCATTTGGTCCACCAGATGCTATCCATCAGCAATGCGGTGACGAAGGTAAAATGCGTTGTGGTTGACTGTGACAACACCCTTTGGACGGGCGTGCTGCGGGAGGACGGCGCGGATAAAGTCAAAATCCATCGTACCCGCTTCCATCGGCTGTGGCACCTGTCGCAGCGCGGCATACCAATTGCGCTCTGTTCCAAGAATGATGAGGCAGATACCGATACGATTCTCGAGATTGTCGGGCGTTACGGCGCGTTGAAGAACGCTATTGTGACGACCCGCATCAACTGGCTGCCAAAGTCACAGAACATTCAATCGATTGCGGACGAGCTGAACATCGGCATCGACACGATCGCCTTTTTCGATGACAGCACGTTTGAGCGCGAACAAGTGCAAAGCGCCCTGCCGCAGGTCCTCGTCTTTGACGAAACAGACATTTGCCGCGCGCCGGAGCTTCCCAACTTCCAACCTGCGGGCGATTTGAACGTTGACGCCACTGCTCGCGTCGCGCGCTATAAGGAAGAGAAGACCCGACAGGCGCAAAGCGAGGATTTCGGCGCAGACCGGTTCGAGGCGTTCTTGATGCAATGCGAAATGCGGCTTGAAACACGCCTCGCAGAGAAACCTGAGCTTCCACGTGTTGCCGAAATTTTCAACCGCACCAACCAAATGAACGCGACCTTGAAACGTCTGGATTTGGCCCAGATCGAAACCCGGCACACGGCGCCTGACGCTGCCATACATGTCGTAAAGCTTGGCGACAAATTCGGCGATTATGGCATTATCGGTGCCGCTCTGTGCCAGCACGAAAACGGTCAACTAAAGATCGAAGAATTGGCGCTCAGCTGTCGGGCCATGGGACGGCGGGTCGAAGATGCTTTGCTGGAGGAACTCATCGGGCACGCCCGCGACAAGGGGCTTGTACGCGTGGCGATTGAGGTCTCGAAAACCAGCCGAAACGGACAAATCATCAAGACATTGCAACGGGTCGGGTTCAACGAGAACGCGCAAGGCACCGCGTCAAAGCAGGCAAATTGGACGCTTGATCTGAAAGGCTCCGAGCGTTCGGGACGTGATTTCGCGCCATGGTTCGCAACGGATCAGACCGTTGAGGAAGAGATGGCACTCTAGACCCGAAGACGGTTTGGCCCGACTTAGAAGTGCGGGCGAAGCACCGGCCTCTTAGCCCTTTTTCTTCACTATAGCCAAACGGTTACGCTCCACACCTCTGTCGCCGTTGAACGCGATACTGGCGATATTGTCGCGCAGATACTCAAACCGGTCGCGCGCCATGCCGTGGTTTACCCACTCTCCCGCCGCCCATTTCTTGAGCAGGTCAACGGTTCGAATGCCGGTCTCAATCGTGTCATAGGCGAAGGTCAAATTGAGATCTTCGATGCAATAAAATCCGCCGGGGCGCACCTGCGAAAAGAGATGCTCCAAAGTCAGTTGCTGGTGATGCGAAACATGCGAGCCGTCATCAATGATGATGTCGAAAAGCTCCCCCTCCACCCGCTTGAACGAGGTCAGGCTCGCCTCATCGCTTTGGTCAAACTGGTAGACCTTGGCGCGCGGTATATTGAGGAAGGAATAGTCGTTGATGTCCACGCCAACAGCGGAGCAATTCGGGAAATAGTCGAGCCAGATTTTCAGCGAGGTGTCGACATCAACATTCACATCTGCGTTGCCGGGGCGGTATTCCTTAACCGACATTCCCCAAGTGGCCTTCCGTCCGACATCAAGATCGCCTGATTTTGTCCT
>JAPORH010000008.1 GCA_026710325.1 Litoreibacter sp.
TTTGCCGGGTGGCGCAATTTTGAGAAGCAGATCTTTGGCTCGGATCAGTTTCACCTCCTAGGCACCTTTGGCACTCTGTCGATTCTGGGATGGATTGTCTGGCTGGGTGCAACCGCCGGGCTGATCTGGTGGCTCGTGCAATATGCACGCAAGCATTTCACTTGGATTGGGTTTGTTGGGCGCCTCATTACCTTTGCGATGGCATTGGGTCTGGCCTGGCTCTTTGCCGCAACGACACTGTCTGGGCGTCCGTTTGGAACCGTGGGGACGACACTGTTTTACGTGATTGTCGGCTGCGGCGCGCAGTTCCTGATCGGCACCGGCCTGGCCTTTGCCTGCTCCCAACATATCCGGGGCAGCCGCACGTTCCGCGTGATCTTTTTCGTGCCCATGATGATTACGCCGATTGGCGTTGGCTATATTTTCCGCATGATGGCGGACACCACCAAGGGGCCCTTCGCCAATGTCTGGCAATGGGTCGGCCTGGGCGATTTCGCCTGGGCAGCGGACCCTTGGACCGCGCGGGTTTTCATCGTCGTCGCTGATTCCTGGCAGTGGATTCCTTTTGTCTTCATCATGATGCTTGCCGCGTTTGAAGGCGTGTCCAAAGACCTCAACGAGGCCGCCGAAATCGATGGCGCGGGCAAGTGGATGACATTTCGCGAAATCATATGGCCGCAAGTGCTGCCGATCGCCGCGACCGTGATGCTGATCCGCGTGATCGAGGCCTTTAAGATTGTCGACTTGCCCAACATCATGACCGCAGGCGGCCCCGGCATTGCCACCGAATCCGTCAGCCTGCAGGCCTATTACGCCTGGCGGTCGCTCGATCTCGGGCAGGCCTCAGCGGTGGCGTATATCCTATTGTTCATCACAGTGGTGATCTGCGTGTCCTTCTTTAACCTAATCGTCCTCGCACGGATAAGGGCCAAACCATGAGCGTCTCTTTCTCAAAACCGGGTCTGTTTGAGCCGCGCCGCATTGGCGAGATGTCCCCCGCGACCAAGATCTTGCTCTATTCGGTGCTGATCGGTTGGTCGCTCTTTGTTATCTTTCCGATCTATTGGTTGGTGATCACCTCGTTCAAAACGCCCGCGACGGTGAATGAAGGGCCATTCTTTATCCCCTTTGTGGATTTTCAGCCCAGCCTGCATGCTTGGGCAGACCTCTTTATCTATGACGCGGCGGATACGTTTCGCGCCTATTTCAATTCGATTGTGATCGCCTTTTCGGCCACAGCACTGTCGGTCTTTGTGGGGTCGATGGCCGCCTATTCGCTGAGCCGGATTGAGTTTGCGCCGAACCTGATCACGATCCTCTATTTCGTGGTGCTTCTCGTCGGCGCGGGGGTCGCCATTGGGGTCTACGGCTCTGATCTTTGGCTGACCTTGGCGATCTGCGTGGCGCTGTTTTTTCTGCTCGCGCGGGCGGTGGGGCGGCTCTATACCGTGCGACTTGGGAACGGCGATATCCTTTTTTGGATTGTCTCGCAGCGGATCCTCGCGCCCATCGTGGTCGTCGTGCCGATCTATATGATGTTCCAATCGGTGCGCATGCTCGACACCCATATTGCGATCATCATTACCTACGCGGTGGTGAACCTGCCGATTGTGGTCTGGCTGATGTTCGACTTTTTCAACTCGATCCCGCGTGACTTGGAAGAAAGCGCGCAGCTTGACGGTGCGACGATGATCATGACCTTCCGCGAGATCGTGTTGCCGCTATCGCGCACAGGGCTTGCGGCCACCACGCTGCTCGTCATGATCTTTTCGTGGAACGAGTACCTCTTTGCGCTCTTTATTTCGACCTCTAAGGCACAAACGCTGCCGATCCTTGTGGCCGCGATGAACGCAGGCGAACGGGGGATCCTGTGGTGGACCATGTCGGTCGCGATCATCATCATGATCATCCCTGTGGTGGCGCTGGCTGTGGTACTTCAGAAATACATCTCCAAAGGCCTGCTTGTCGGCGCCGTGAAAGGATAAGCAACCATGAGCTCAGCCAAGAGCATCTCGATCCGCGAGATGAACAAATTCTACGGTGCGTTCCACGCGCTCAAGGATTTTTCGCTGGAGATCGACGCCGGGGAATTTTTGGTCCTCTTGGGGCCATCGGGCTGTGGGAAATCCACCGCGCTGCGGATGATTGCGGGGCTTGAAAGCATCAGTGACGGCACCCTCATGATCGGCGATCAAGACGTGACCGAGGTGCTGCCCAAGTACCGCGATATAGCGATGGTTTTCCAATCCTACGCGCTTTATCCGCACAAAACAGTGGGTGAAAATATCGGCTTCCCACTCAAGGTCGCCAAAACCCCACCTGCCGAGATGGAGGCCCAGATCAAGGCCGCCGCCGAGCAGGTCGAGCTTGACCATCTGCTTGATCGGCTCCCCGGGCAATTGTCAGGCGGTCAGCGCCAGCGTGTGGCCCTGGCCCGCGCCATTGTGCGCCGCCCCTCGGTTTTCTTAATGGATGAGCCATTGTCGAACCTCGACGCCAAGCTGCGCGGGAATATGCGCGCCGAGCTCAAGCATATGCAAAGTACGTTGGGGATCACCACGATCTACGTCACCCATGACCAAATCGAAGCGATGACCCTGGCCCACCGGGTCGCCATCATGAAAGACGGAGTGTTGCAGCAGCTTGGAACGCCCAAAGAGGTTTATTCCGACCCCAATAACCTCTTTGTCGCGGGGTTTATGGGGTCGCCACCGATGAATTTTGTCGATGGCGACATCAAGGACGGCACCTTCAGCGGAGAGGGCGTCGCCGTTCCTGCCCCTGGCTTGGCGGATGCAAGCGGAGTGGCTATGGGCTTTCGACCAGAGGATTGCCAAGTCGTGGAGGCCGGCAAGGGCAAGTTGGACGCGACAGTCTTTACGTTCGAAATGACCGGGGATCAGACGCTTGTAACCTTCCGCTTTGGCAACAACCCGGTGGTCGTAAAGATGCCAAACGACTTTGAAGTTGCCGCGAAGACGCAGACGGGGATTGACTTTGATACCGCAACGGCGTGCTTTTTTGCGCAATCAAGCGGCGAACGACTGCGGTAAGGCCTGCAACGGAGGATCATATGAAAGCGGCACGGATGAACCGGCTCTTTGGGACGTCAGGCAAATGCTTTGACGTGGCCATCGACCATGGGATGTTTAACGATCGTGGGTTTCTGGGCGGCATCGAAGACATGCACAGCGCCATCCACACTGTGGCCGAGGCCGCACCAGATGCAATCCAGCTACCGCCAGGCACCGCGCCGATCCTGCAAGCGATCCCCGGCAAGACGCGCCCGGCCCTGGTGCTGCGCACCGATATCGCTAACGTTTATGGCAACCCCCTGCCCCGCTCGCTGTTTTCCGAAGTGATCGCCGATCCGGTGGAACAGGGCCTCGCGCTCGATGCAGCCTGTGTGGTCGTAAATCTGCTTATGCTGCCCGATCAGCCTGAGGTGCACGCCGCCTGCATCCAAAACATCAACCGCATCAAGCGGGCCTGTGATCTGAGCGGCATGCCCCTAATGGTCGAGCCGCTTGTGATGCAAGACAATGCCAAGGCGGGCGGCGGGTATATGGTCGATGGCGATATTGACAAGATCCTGCCGCTGGTGCGCCAGGCTGTCGAACTGGGTGCCGATATCATCAAAGCGGACCCCTGCGACGATCCTGAAGAGTATCATCGCGTGATCGAAATTGCTCAGGGCGTACCAGTTCTGGTTCGGGGCGGAGGAAAAGTCTCCGACGCGGAAATTTTGAACCGAACCAAAGTCCTGATGGAACAAGGTGCGAAAGGCATCGTCTACGGGCGCAACGTCATCCAGCACGACAGTCCCGCCGGAATGACAAAAGCACTTATGGCAATAGTGCATGACAGTGCTAGCGTTGACGATGCGCTTGCGATGATCTCGTGACGCGGGTCATCAAATTCGGCGTTATTGGCTGCGGGCTGATGGGGCGAGAATTTGCCTCGACAGCTGCGCGCTGGCTACATCTGAACGGTACCAAGGCCCGGCCCGAGATCGTGGCCGCCTGCGATCTGAACCCCGAACTGACGGGCTGGTTTTCTGATAACGTGCCCTCGGTTACCCAGGTGACGGACGATTACACCGCTTTGTTGGCCAATGACGCGGTCGAGGCGATCTATTGCGCCGTGCCGCACAATCTCCACGCCAAGATGTACACCGATATCCTCGCCGCCGGGAAACACCTCTTTGGGGAGAAACCCTTTGGCATCGACGCTGAGGCTAATGCCACGATCCAAGCCGCCATCGACGCCCATCCCGAGCTCTTGGTACGCTGTTCGTCAGAGATGCCGTTTTTCCCAGGCGCACAAAAGGTCATCGACTTTGTCCACGCGGGCCATATCGGGGAGGTGATCGAGGTGGAGGCCGCGTTCCTGCATGCCTCCGACCTGAACCCCGACAAGCCCATCAACTGGAAACGGATGGTGGAGGTGAACGGCGCCTATGGCTGCATGGGCGATCTGGGGATGCACGTGTTGCACGTCCCGCTGCGCCTGGGGTGGAAGCCCGAGAGTGTCTCGGCTATCTTGGTCAACCGCTTTCCCACCCGCCTGAATGACGCGGGCGAGCGGGTGCCTTGCGAAACCTGGGACAACGCGACGATCACGGGCCATGTGGCCGATGCCAACGGGGGCTTTCCATTGGTGCTCAAAACTTGGCGGATCGCGCCGGGGCATTCCAACACCTGGAGCCTGCGGGTCCTGGGCACAAAAGGCTCTGCCGCGTTTTCGACCGGCAACCCGCGCCAGTGGCGGTATATGCATTACCACGGCGGCGCGCAGGCCTGGCAGGTCGAGGACCTGGGCTTTCAGACCCTATTCCCTGCCATCACGGGCGGTATTTTCGAATTTGGCTTCCCTGACGCAATGCAACAGATGTGGGCCGCCTATCTGGACGAGCTGGTGGGCGGCGATGCCAATGGCTTCCTCTGTGTGACCCCAGCCGAGGCCGCCGATCACCATGCGATCTTGACCGCGGCCCTGGCTGCCGGGACCAAGCACAGCGTCGAACCGGTGGCGTATCGGTAACCGGATGACAGACCGCTCGGGCATCATCTGCGCAGGCAATTGGATCGTCGATGTGATCCATGAGATCGCACAATGGCCCGATGAAAGCAATTTGGTGCGGATCACGGCACAGACCCGAGGTATCGGCGGAGGCCCTGCAAATGTGCTGGCGGCCTTGGCGCGGCTCAAGACTGGCCTGCCGCTTTGGCCCATCGGCGCGATCGGCGATGACGGCTATGCCGATTTCGTACGTGCGGAATGCACGTCTTTGGGTCTGCCGACCCAGCACCTGATCCCCAAACCCGGCGCAGCCACGGCCCATACCCATGTAATGTCCGTGCCCGGGCAAAGCCGCACGTTCTTTTACCAGGGCGGGGCGAATGACCTGCTGTCCGAGGCGGATTTTCCGGCGGGCACTTTCTCGCAGACCAAAGCGCGGGTGTTTTACTTGGGCTATCTGACGCTGCTCGGCACCTTGGACCAGATTGACGACAACGGGGCGACCCAAGCCGCGCAGATCCTTGAACGCGCTCAGCGCGCAGGGCTGACCACCTGCGTGGACCTTGTCTCGACCGAGCGACCGGATTTTGAGGCGATCATCAGCGCCTCGGCCCCGTTCATCGACTATTTGATCCTGAATGAGGTTGAGGCCGCGCGGGCCACGGGCACACCCGTCCCCCCTACCGACGCCACCGGGATGCAAGACATTGCGCAGCGCCTTTTGGCCAAGGGCGTGTGCAAGGCCGTCATAATCCACAGCGCGACCCATTTGCTCTGGCAAGGCGCGGATGGAACGGGGAACGACCTCGCCGTCCCGCAGCTGCCACCTGTAGAGATCGCCAGCCATCTTGGCGCAGGCGACGCGTTTTGCGCGGGGATGCTCTATGCTTTGCACCAAGGGTGGGACGCCCCCCTCGCGCTCAGCCTCGCAGCCAACGTCGCCCGCGAATCCTTGCGCGGGATGACCGCCAATTCGGCGATCCCGCCGCTATCCGAATTGATCTAACCCGGGAAGGACATCACCATGCGCGCCGTTCAACTGTTGGAACCCGGTAACCTCCAAACCGTCACCATGCCCGACCCGACGCCCGCCCCGGGCGAGATTGTGATCCAGGTCGAGGCCTCGGGCATCTGCGGCACCGACCGGCATCTGTTCAAAGGCGAATTTCCAAGCGTCCCGGGCAAGGTTTTGGGCCATGAGTTCTCGGGCCGAGTGGTCGAGCCTGGCGATACCGGGTTCAAGGTCGGCCAGCGCGTCACCTGCGACCCGAACATCTGGTGCGGCACTTGCGACCAATGTCGGCGCGGACGGGTAAACCTCTGTCCCAACAACATCGCCATCGGGATCGGGCGGGACGGCGGCTTTGCGGAGTTCTGCGCCCTGCCCGCGAAACAGGCCCATGCTCTGCCCGACCACCTAGACCCAGTGGCAGGCGCGCTCTGCGAACCTTTGGCTTGCACGTTGCACGGCGTCGATATCGGCGCGCCGACGCCAGGGGAAAGAGTTATGGTGATCGGTGGTGGGGTGATCGGGCAGTTTGCCGTCCAACTCGCTGTGCGCGCGGGGGCTGAGGTGATGCTCGTAACCCGGACGCCATCGAAGCAAGCGATGAGCCAAGGCTTTGGCGCGGCTCACACCGTCGCAAGCGAAGAGCAGGCCCTGGCGATTTGGCCCGAAGACGCTGACCTGATCCTGGAATGCGCGGGCGTGCCTGCAACGGTCGAAATGTGCCCCGGCCTGACCCGCGCGGGTGGAAGGATCGTGATCCTCGGCGTCTTGCCCCAAGGGACCAAAGTCGAAATCGAGCCTTTTGACCTCTTGTTCCGCGAGATCAATTTGCTTTTCAGCTTTCTCAATCCCTTTACCCATGCCCGTGCAACACAGATGATCGCGGATGGTACCATCGACGTCACCCCTCTGGTGACACGGCAGATAACGTTGGATGAAACACCCGGCGCGATCAGCGGTTCTGCTCCGTCAGATGACGTGCGGGCGGTGGTTCGGCTTTAATCGTGTGCCTAAATTCGTGTGTCGCGAGGACCTGTGGACGAGCACATATTGCGCGAGAAGTTGAAATCGGCTGGGTCCGAAGCGCAACTCACAGGTTGGGCTTGGCGGCACGCGCGGTTCGTCTCGGTCATGCAATGATCACCAGACCTGTAACCCAAGGACATGCCGAACCGTTCAAGGAGGGGGTATGAATGATTTGTGATCGGCCAAACGCCCTGAATTTGTTAGTGG